>JACQNH010000035.1 GCA_016203175.1 Candidatus Woesearchaeota archaeon | reverse complement strand
GTAGATCATGCACATTTTCATATAATTCCAAGATTTCATAGCGATGGGTTTAAACATTGGCCACAGGGCAAATATCAAGGAAATGAAGCCCAGCAGATTGCTGATGAAATAAAAAGATTTTTATAAGAAGCTTTTTCTGAATTTCTTCAAGCCTCGGTAACTCAACCTGGTAGAGTGCGGCTCTCATAAGGCCGTGGTTGTGGGTTCAAATCCCATCCGAGGCAGTACTAGTCTTATCGAAGACAAAATAATATTTTGCCATCTAAACAACTGAAATAATTCTGGAATGAATGATTAGTAACTATATCATCTTCAGGATATATCTTTCAATCATGGCTCTATTGGAGGTAGTTAAGAGATATGGCTTACTCAATAAATCTTGCAATTCTTTTTTATTGAAATACCTGACTTCTTCCACTTCATTGTGATCTATCTTAAAATCATTTATTGGAACGTCTTTCCTGACAGCGAAAACCCGAAGAAATCTTATATTTTTTTTGTCAGGTTTTATAGATTCCCTCCTTTCATATGCAATCTCTTCTATCTTACTAATATCAATACCAATCCCAAGTTCTTCCTCAAATTCTCTTTTTGCTCCTTCAATATATGACTCCTCCTTAGAAAAATGCCCTGCAGCAGAAGGATCCCATAGGCGATTATCGTTTCTCTTCTGAAGAAGAACTCCTTGTTTAGAATCTATCAAATAAACAGCGGCTTCCCTATGTATTAAGCCCAATCTATGAACTTCAGAAATAGATTTAACATCAATAACCTCATCATTTTCATTTACAACGGCTATGATTTCTCCTAATGGTAACTTACCCTGCCCCATTCTAATATCATTCATCTATACACCCGATATATAAGTGATTTAAAAAACTTTCCAATCATTGTCGATAAATTTATTTAAATAATTTACTGCCTTTATTTTTGGTACCTAAAAGATATACACTTTATTATACACATCTTTAATAGAAGTGTTTATAAATAAGTTAAACTTAGTTAAACTTAGGTTATATAATATGGTACAAGCACTAGTAAAAATTGATAAAAATACTAATAGAGTATTAAAACATAGTTAGAGTAAAATATGGCTTAAAAGATAAAGGCAAAGCGATAGAATTAGTAGTAAAAAAATATATAGATGAAGATGGAGAACCTGAATTGAGGCCAGACTTTGTAAAAAAAAATTAATAGAAAAACAGAACAGAGTTAAAGTAAAGAATTTTGCTAAAAGATACGGGCTGAAATAAATGTATGGCTTATAGGTAAAAGAAGAGAAAATAGGATGTTCTATTCTAACCCTAAGCTTACCTTTATTGCCAAATTAACTTTTTCCATAGAATTACTGTCTATATTGGATAGCTTTCTTATTATTCTGGACTTGTCTATAGTGCGTATTTGATTTAATAAAATTGTAGAATTTTTTTCTAGTTTTGATATTTTTGAAGAGATTTCTACATTCGTCGGAAACTCTTTAGTGAATATTTTAGATGTTACTGGGGCAACAATTGTGGTTGGACTAGTTTCATTACCTATATTATTTTGAATTACAAGTGCAGGCCTTATTTTTCCCTGTTCGGAGCCTACTACTGGGTCTAAATTTACCAATACGATGTCTCCTCTTTGAATTTTAATCATACTAATCCCAATCAGTTTCTGTAGATCTCCAATCCTTGGCTATTCTTGAACTTTCTCTAGCCATCTCTTTATAACCTTCGGCTAATAGGTTTTTTTGTTTTCTCTTATACTCGTCAGCAATTCGCATTAAGTAAGTAATTACATCTTCATAAGTTTCTTTTTTTGAATCTTTAAGTTTATCTAATTCGTCCTTTAATTTATTTTTTATTTGGATAGTGGTTATCATGTATACTATAGAATCACTATAGTTTATAAATTTTTTGTTTTTACTCTCTCTCGCAATAACGGGTCATTTTAAAATTACCTCCTTTTTTGTTTTACTTTTTACTAAAATCCCATCCGAGGTATACTTATAATTGCCTGTAACAAAATATATAAGCCTACCATATTTTAATATATTCATGCAAAAAAAAGGAATAAGCGAGCTTTTGACTGTAGTAATTATATTGTCACTTGTCTTGTCATTATCCTTATTACTTTTCTATAATATAAACAAATTTTCTTATATAGAGGAAGTAAAAAGATCTGTTGTATTGTCTCAATTGGTAGAATTTAGAGTCGTAAGCATAAAAACTGATGATTTGTCTGATAAATTAACGATATTAATAGAAAATCAAGAAAACCAGAGAATAGATAGCTTTAGTGTTTCAGTTTTTAATAAACTAATTGTACAAAATTATGATATGGACAGTGTTGATTCATTTGATTCTAAATGGTTTGAGTTAGATTATGAAAATCCATCTGAAATTTCTAAGATAGAAATAATCCCCCAAATTATCAAAGAACAAACCTTGATGATATATACCCGAAGTAAGAGGATAGTAACTAAAGATCAAATAAAAGCAGAAAATTCACAGATTATAATTAGAGATTTAATTTGCCATAAATGTGGGAATCATAAAGCACCTCCCACAACACCCGTAGAGATGAGGCTGAATGTATTTTTTCCAAATTCATCCGATAATTTATTAACGGATTTATTCTCCAAGGACTGGGCAGTGATGGATTCAAAAGGAGGTATAATCTCCTCTTATGATTCTTACTTTAATCAGATTTCTTGGGGGTATAATGATCAAATGTCTTATTATTCTTATACAATCTTAAGCCCTGAACTAACATCCCCACCAACTAAATATCTTTTTAAAAGCGAATTTGATTCTATCTCTGAGGATTATAACCTAATAGTTTCTGATCCTTCAAGTTCTGATTATGTTGCTCCATCAAATAACATTACATGTAGCCCGCCGTGTTTTGGTAGCGCAATATACACCATTGATTTTAATGATTTAAAAAATATAAATGACTCTAGGATTCTTAAATTTATTGAATAAAAGTATAGAAACGACTGGATATTTGGACCAACTTCTAGCATGATATTTAATCTTTCTTTTCCTAGAAAGGATGTAGATCAAATTAACATTACACTTT
>JACQNH010000036.1 GCA_016203175.1 Candidatus Woesearchaeota archaeon | reverse complement strand
TCCTGACCAACCTTCTTTATATTTCCTAATAGCAAACCATCTCATCTTTATCACGTCTCTTTCCATGTTCTCATTCCTCCTTTGTGGAGGACTTTAGTTGCTAAACAACTAATTAAGTGCATCTAATCAGGGTTAGAACACAGTAAACTAATTATGGAAAGATTAATATAATAAAATTGGATACACTTTAAAATGATAAACATGGCAACAAAAATAAAAAAGGTCATAGAAAGATTACACGAAATTTCCAAGGATTCGGATATTGATAAGTATACGATAAAGGAACTGAAGAAAATGGCTCGTGAAGAAGCAGAAAAAGAAATTCAAGAACACTTATAATATTACGGCTAGGGCTGAAAAATATCTTTAAAATTATCCAAAAGTTAGTAAAAAATCGATGAGTTTATAAATAAATAAGAATATTGTCTTACTATGGCAGAAGAAAAAATCATCGTTGATCCAAAAATATGTCATGGAAAGCCTATTATAAAGGGCACTAGAATTATGGTAGTAAATATTCTAAGCCTTATAGCGGGAGGGTACAATATCGAACAGGTTTTAAATTACTATAATGAATTAAAAAAAGAGGACGTACTTGCAGCTATTAAATATGCGATAAACACTGTCCAGGAAGAAATAATTCTAGAATGAAATTAAAGTTTCTAGTAGACCAAAATGTATCAAGTGCCACTACTAAATTTTTGCGTAAATTAAATCTTGAAGTTGAAGATGTTAGGGATGTGGGTTTGAAAGGAAGACCCGATGAAGAAGTTTATGAATATGCTAAAAGAAATAATCTTATTATCATTACTTTTGATCATGAGTTTGCTTTTAACTTTATTAATAAAAAAGATTTAGAAGGGCTTATAATATTAAGAATCCATCCACAAATATTAGAAAGTGTTAATATCCATCTAAAAGAATTTTTTGAAAAGGCAAAAGATGAAACTATAAAGAAAAGGATTGTTATTATAGAAAAAGGCAGGTTTAGAATAAGAAAATTATTTTAATCTAACAGAATCCAAAACCTTAGGCGCTAATGTCTCAACCTTAAACAATTTATGTAAAGAAGAATATAAAGATAATTGGGAAAGAATCGAAAGCAGTAAATAATTAAAGAATTATTTTTTTAAGTTCCTTAATCCTTTCTAATCCTTTATCCATAGTAACTAAAAGCATATTATTTTCTATCGTTTGTGCAGCAATTAATAAATCAGCAAGTGATAGTATCATACCTTTCTTTTCATAATTATATTTTAAATTAGCTAAAATAATCGCCGTCTCTTTATTTGCGTTTAAAACAGGAAATGTTGTTATAAATTTCATCGCTTTATCTATATTAGATTGTTTTCTTTCTTTAATACCAAGTAAAAATTCAGAGTAAGATATAAGTGTAATCTGCATCAATCCAGGATTAAGTTTTCTAATTTGTGAAATTTCATTAATAATCTTATTATTTTTTCTCTCAATCTCAATTAAAATAGAGGTGTCTAAAATTAATGCCATTTTTCCCTAAATCCATATTCTTTCCTTAATTTTACAACAACTTCATGCATGTCTTTAGCCTCTTTATCCGATAGTATCTTACCAAAGCTTAAGAGTCTGTTCCATTGATCATCAGCCTTATTTTTATAACTGCTAATTACCCTACTCAAAAGCTTCCCCATAGGTAATCTATATTTTTTTGAAAGACTTTTAAGTTCATTCCAGGTTTCTTCATCAACATTTCTTATAGTTCTTAAGTTTGTCATAATGTATTACTGTATTACATATATTTAAAGATTTCTATCTTAATCTAACAGAATCCAAAACCTTAGGCGCTAATGTCTCAACCTTAAACAATTTATGTAAAGAAGAAGCTAAATCTAAACATTTACTTGCCTCACCATGATTTACAATAACTTTTTTAGGTCTAGGCTCCATATTATAAACATATTTTATTAATTGATCTCTGCTTGAGTGTCCAGAAAATCCCCTTAAATTATAAACCCCACATTTTACAGGGATAATAAATTGTTTGCTTCCATCTTGAAATGCAATCTCTTTTTCACCATTTAAAATTCTCCTACCTAAAGAACCATCACCTTGATAAGAAGTAAATACTAAAACATTATTAGGGTTGTCAGCTAATTTTTTAAAATACTCAACAATTGGACCACCAACCATCATACCAGAAGTAGCCATTATAACACAAGGACCAGCTTCATTTATTACCTCTTCCATTTCTTTCTGGCTTCCAACTCTTTTGAAAATATCACTCATAAAAGGATTTTGATTATTATGGAAAATACTCTTTCTTACTTTAGCATTAAAAAAATCAGGGTAAGCAGTGTGAATCGCAGTTACATCCCATACCATGCCTTGAACATAAATAGGAATTTTTTCCAATAAACCTTCTCTCATTCCTTTTTCCAAGATTACCATAACCTCTTGAGATCTCCCTATACCTAAAACTGGCATCATAACTTTACCTTTCTTCTCAATAGTTTTCTTAATTATGTTATATAATTCTAATTCACTTTCTCTTCTTGTGGGGGTTAAATCATCCTTCCCACCATAAGTCCCTTCAATAATCAAAGTTTCGCATCTGGGGAATTTAGTTGCAGCAGCAGATAATAAATTTGAAGTTTCATAATTCAAATCAGCAGTATACAATAAATTATGGAAACCATTGCCAATATTTAAATGAACTTGGGCAGCCCCTAAAGCATGTCCTGAATTATAAAATGTTAATCTTATATCAGGTGTTATATCACTTACCTCTTCATAATCTAAACATATAGTTCTTTTCACCATTTCTTTAACTTCTGTAGAACTATACAAAACTTTTTTAGCCTCTTTCTGCATAATACTAATTAAATCCAAAGTTAATAATGCAACAATATCCCTTGTAGGAGAAGTGCAATAAATTGGTCCATCATAGCCATATTTTATCAATAAAGGTAAAGCAGCAGAATGATCTAAATGTGGATGTGATAAAACAACAGCATCTAAATCCTTAATATTAAATTCAGGAGCCTCAAAATAAGGATACGCACTTTCATCAATTGCAGCAGCATTGATACCGCAGTCTAATAAGACCCTAGATTCTTGTGTCTGCAACAATAAACAACTTCTTCCAACTTCCCTAGCACCACCTAAAAAACTAATTCTAACCCAAGGTTCTTTTCTTCCTCTTCTTAATCCACCATAAATTCTTTCACCAACTTTATTCAAAAATTTCTTCCTGAAATCATTATTTTCATATAATACCTGTCTAATATTCTCAATTAATTTGCTTCTTAATGGTGGAGTTCTTCTAACTAATGGAACCCAAAAAGTTTCTTTCTTAATTTCTTTTAAAGTATCTCCGCTTTTACCTATCGCTAACCCAGGTTTTTCAGCCTCTATAATAACTCTGCTTCTTTGGTAATCAAATATAACATTATCAATTCCCGCCTCTTTAGGAATTATTTTTTCAATAATCTTTTTAGCATCTTCAGGATCCATAGTTATAGAAGGATCAGGTCTTAACTCAATTCTTTTCTTGACAACATCAACAATCTCTTTAATCATCCCATTATTATTAAACAAAAATTCCTTATTTTTAGTATACAAAACAATATTTGCACCTTCAAAAGAACATTCACTTATGTATTCTTTATTTGGTATGTAACTTAGTACTTCCTTTAAAATGTCTAACATATTTCCGCCTAGTTTAAATCCTATAGTTTTTAATTTTTATTAACTTCATTTTAATCAGTTTAAATTTAATTCAAAAATCCTTAAATCTTAATAATTAATTCCTTTGAAAATACCTTTTTAAATCCATCCTTTGTAATTGTTGCAACATCTATCCCTTCGCCAGAAGCTGCATCTCTTTGTAAAGCTGCATTAATTGCAGTAGTTGCTAACTTAACACCTTCATCAATACTCATATTTTTTTTAAACATAGTATCTAAAACACCAAAAGCCATAACACTTCCAGAACCAGAACTTACATAATCATCAATTAATGTTACTGTACCGTCTGGGAATAGATCATAAATATAAAACCCTGTTGAATCCTTACCACCTAAAATAAAATGCGATACTCCAGGAATTACACTAAATTTTCTTATATTTGAATATACTAATCTACCCATTAAATTAGCTGCTTCTTTAACGGTTATTTCCTCTCCCTTTCTTATCTGTTTTAAATTTAATTCACTTCTTGCAACCCTTATTAATAATTGAATATCAGATACAGTACCAGCAATCGTAACAGCTAAATTGTCTGTAATTTTATGTATTTTCTCGGCTTTTTTATCTAATATTAAAAAACCTGCTGTAGCTCTTTTATCAGCTGCTAATACTACTCCTTCTTTGCAGACTATACCTACTGTTGTAGTACCAGTCTTCATATAATTCTGTTCTTCTTTAGTCATTTAAATCACCAGAATAATAACCTCTTATTTCAAAATTTTTAATGTATAGCTTATTTATAAACCTTTCTTTTTTAGTAGACTATAGAAGTTAAGTGTGGCTGTGTTAAAATTTTAATACAGTTCTTTCTACGAGCCCTTTATGGGCTTTTACAAAAATCTTCCTGATTTTTGTCAGTTAAAGAATCCTTTTTGGTAGGAACAGAAATTCCC
>JACQNH010000001.1 GCA_016203175.1 Candidatus Woesearchaeota archaeon | reverse complement strand
TTATAGTAAAATAAAACTAAAAAATTATATTAAAAATATTCTTTAAATTTATTTTTTATATCATTAAAATTATCTTTTTTAAAGTCAAATTGCATTCCAGGAGCATTATTTATTCTATTTATTTGATCCATGAACTCTTCCTCAGAAAAAGGCTTTAAACTCATCTCTTTGCATAATTTTAAAATTGAATTTAATTCCTTATCTTTCCCTTTTTCATCAGTAATTAGTTTTTCTGCTTCAAAATAATTCAAATACTTGCTTTTTACTAGAGAAAATTCTATATTTTTATAAATATAAACAAATGTTTTTGTAGCCATTATAACACCTTTATTCCAGCCTATCAAATTAAGTAATTCAACAAAATCAGAGAATTTATCTAAAGGTATAGGAATAGAAATCTCTTTTCTTGCATCATTGCTTCCCCAAGTACCATATTTCAAAATTAATTCAGCATTTTTATTAGTCACCCTTAATCTTAAATCAACTTTCTCATCTCTAATTTCACGCACATCTTTAACTACTTCATGTCTAAAATAAATTAAAGAAAATCTATCTTTTTCTTCAATAAATTTAGCTTTCTGATTAAATAATTCTAAAACCTTATTAAAACTACCCTCTAATTTACCTCTTGCTTCGACTTCTATCATATAAATGCTTAAATTTTACTATTTTTAATTCTAACCCCCTTAGTCTTTTATTAATCCACCATGATATGTTCTACTATAAACTTCAATGCCTTTAAAATAGATCTTTTCTTCACCAAAGAATCTAATTACTTCACCAATAACATTATTTTCATAATAAAAATCTTCTTCTTTAAATTCTTTAGGGCCTCTAAAAGGCATGCTTAAATCTACTCTTTCAAGGCATTTTCTTAAAAATTGGAAGGTCGCTTTTGATAAATTCGCAAATTCATTTTTCATTCCACCCATATAGTTCATACCCCAAATAGGATTTTCCCTAAACCAAACAATTTCCTGCCCTAAATCATATTTCTTACCAAAGAAACTATCTCTATAAACAAAGTCTCCTTCCCTAAATTCATAATCCTCAGAATTCAATCTCGAAGACAGCGCTTTATTTTTTTTAACAGCGAAAGTATTTCTTTTTGCTTTAACAAGAAATTCGGATAATTTTTCAAGATTCAACATTAATTAAACCCTCCATGATGAAAATAAATTCTAGCCTCTTTCCCGCAATCACTGCATAGTTTTTGTATTTTTGCTTTTAAAGAATCCCAATAACTATTATCTTTTTTATTATATATCTGTTTGTATTTTTCCAACAACTCAGGTCTATTTTTTTCTATAAAGTCATAAACTTTTTTAATATTCAATGGTCTTAAATTCAAATTTTCAAACATAAAAAAATCTATATGGTCTTTAGACTGTTTTATAATCTCCTCAATTTCAGTTATATAGGGGAAAATGGGTGATAAGAATACATAGGTCTTTAATCCTGCTTCCTTACATTTCCTAATTGTATCAATCCTCAAATGTGGTGAAGCTGCTAAAGGTTCAAGCTCCCTACTTAATCCCCCATCTAATGTAGCAATAGAAACGCCAACAGTTGCATCATCAAATTTCTGCAAAATATCAATATCTCTTGTTACCATTCTTGCTTTTGTTAATATTTCTATTTTTGGTTGGGCTGGAATCAATGCCTCAAGAATTTTTCTAGTCAACTTATATTTGCCTTCAATAGGATGATACCCATCTGTTACAGAGCTTATTAATATACTTTTACCCCTATATTTTTCAATATCACCTAATACTTCCGTGGCATTTATTTTTACATCGACGAATTTACCCCAATCTTCTGTATGCCCAGTAAATCTCTTCATAAACTCTGCATAGCAATAAATACATCCATGTTGACAACCTACATAAGGGTTAATAACATAGTCTGCATCTGGAAGATTACTTTTTGTAACAATATTTTTTGCATTTATAATATTTAATTTCATTTCCAAACTCATACTACGCCCCTATTTAAATTTTTTCTTATAAAATTATTTAAATTATAACTTGCAGACTCTAAATTATTATTTATTATAATGTATCCATTATAGCCCATTTCTTTTATTTTCTCAAAATATAATCTTTCCATACATAACTCAGTTTCAATGTTAGACAAAGATTGATCTCTATACCTTGAAAAGTCTAATCTCCTGTGTTCGATTAAATTTTTTGGGGAAGCATTTATTAAAATATATAAACTAAACAAATCATAATATTCTACAGGCAACCCTTCCTCAAAATCTATTATCTCACTCAAATAATTCCTAATTGGTAAGGCATAATGTCCATTAACAATTATGTTATCTTGACCTTTTAAATTTTCTAAAACTTTAATCCTCAATTTATTTATTTCTAGATTTGTTAATTTTTTCAATATAACATCATGATTTAAATTTGCTTTAAGCATATCTCTCATCATTTCTGCAAAATTAATCACTTTCAACCCAATGACTCTTCCCATTAGTGAATCCTTTCCAACTCCTTGTACCCCACCAATATACATTCTATTCATTTTATTTCAAAATCCTAAAAAGAGATTGATTTAGTTCTGTTTCTACAAGCTTAGGATTATCTCTATACAATGGATCAGTCTTATCAAACACTCTATCAATTAGGTTTCTTCTCACACTATTTAGGAAAGCAAATATTTTACAATGCCCAAAATTATCATCCAAATGTTCTTGATAATATTTTGCTTTCTCAGAAATCAAGATATCATCTATACGTTGCTCTGATATGTTCCCTAATACAAAAGCATCATCTAAAGGTTTTCCATTTAACCCATAAGCCCAAGCACTAGTAAGCAATAAACCATCCGGTGTTATTGCAAAAGATTCTCTGAATAGATCACAAGGATTTTCTTCATTATTTCCTTTCAAATGTTTAAGTGCGCATTGTAATCCAAGTTTTGGTTTACCATATTTTCTAGCTAATTCTTCAAAAGTTTCTATAGCATTTAAATATAAACTTGGAGAAGGTATTTCTGTTGCTTTACCAATCCCCCTTCCAACAGGAAATAATCTCATCAGTAATGCTTGATTTATAGCCCCTTTATTCAAATTTTGATAAATTAATTCTATATTTTCAGAATTAGTATTCCTTATCGATAATGGAATCTCTGCAACAGTAAATATTCCCTCTTTTGAAAACATATGCGCCTTTTTCAAATTAGAATTATTATAACCAATTGGTCTATTTGGATTATATACCCCATCTGATGAATCATAAGAAAATTTTAATTTTCCTATAAATTTAGCAATTTCTACAGGATCACATTTTGTTAAACCAGCCCCAGTAGTACTAATTTGTATATTTTCTTTTCCAAAAAATGTATTAGCATACTTCATAACCTCTAAATTTTCATCTACAACAAGTGGATCGCCTCCAGAAAAATTTATTTTTACTTTATAATCTTTTAAATTATCAATTACTTTTATTTTTTGTTCAAATTTTAACTCAAGTCGTTCCTCTTGTCTAATCTTTGTAGCTTGGTTATAAATCGAGTCATTACTATTCCTATTAAAAACTCCAACATCTTTTAAATTATTTGCTACTATTGTAAATTGATCACTTCTACTTGTTACATGCACTGCATCTACACAACATATTTTACAATCCCAAGGACATACTAAACTCATATTCCATATTATATCTAACTTTTTTTGTACCATGAACTAAAAATTTAAAGAAGTATATTTATACTAATAGGAAACACACTTGTTCCCAAAAATAAATCTAAAACTTTATCAAAATCATCTTCTATTTTTCCTCTTATTTCTATCATGAACTATAAGAAACTAGTAGAGTATATAACCTTTAGTCATCTCAACATAATAAGGGCTGAAAAACACAAAAAAGAAAACTTTATTTACTTTTCAAGATTTATAAATCAAGGAGAATTATTGTACCCAACTTTGTTTCCTATTCATTTAAATAAAAGTTTATTGTGATACTAATTATGAAAAATAGAAAAATTAATGTTGGGCTTATTGGATGTGGAAATGTTGGTAGTAATGTAGCACATTTTTTATTAGAGAAGAAAGAAAATTCTAAACTAGAAAATATTATTCTTGCAGGAATAGCAGTGAAAAATACCAATTCCAAAAATGAATTACAAAAAAGTTATATTAACATTTTCAAAGCCTGAATTATTGTACTATGGAAAGGGAAAAATTCCTTTATTTAATCCCTCTATTAGGACTCAGTCTACAATAAATTTTATTATTCAAAGATTTGTTGGTGCAGAGATTATCTCCCAAACATCTAATAAAGTAATTATAGAATTTTTTATTGCCGATGGTCAAATAGATTTTGATAAAATTGAAAAAAGAATATTTTTTCTAATAAAAGAAACATTAAATGATTTATTTCAAGCTACAGAAAAAGAATTTAAATTATTTCATGATACAATTCATGAAAGGCAGGATAATATAATTAAGTTTATTAATTATTATTTAAGGGAATTAAATTTTGCTAATTGGAGTGACTATAAGAAAAAGATAGTCTGGTCATCTATGATTGTTTTAGAACAAATTGTAAGAAAAATTAGATATTTAAGCGAGGATATTAATAAATTTGGTTGTACATCAAAGATAAAAAATTATATTAAAGAGAGTTTTGATCTACTATCTAAACAATTTGATTTAATCTATAATACCAAAGATATTCATAAAATTAAAGAAATGAGCAACGATCTTAGAGAGAGAATTGAAAATGACCAATTTAATAGAAAAGAGGCTTATATTATAAGTGAATTAGACTCGTTTGTAAACTGTCATAGGATTTTTATAGAACTGGGTATATTAAATGAATTAGAAAGTAATGAAAATAAATCAATAAATTAATTGTTCCCGTGCACTAGTCCAATAGTGCACTAGTCCAATAGTGTGTAGGACATAAACATCTGTCCCCTTTTTACAGATCTAATTTTTTAATCCTTTAAAATAATTTATGAAATGCAAGATATACTTGATTTGGTCTTTTTCCATTCAAGCTTCTATGTGGTCTTTCACAATTATACCTATATCTGAAGTATTCTAAATCA
>JACQNH010000033.1 GCA_016203175.1 Candidatus Woesearchaeota archaeon | reverse complement strand
GCATATGAGCCTTGATGGATTAACTCCTGCTGAAGTATATTTTGCATTTCATAAATTGATTTAAAGAAGGTTAAAATAAGAGAATAAAAAGGTGCCATATCTATTGGACTAGTGCAGCCTTGAAATGGATTTTTAGGACAGAGCCCCTTGAAATTTTGTTTTTGATCCGAAAATGAGGTCACACTAGCTTTATATAGTGTAATTTAATCAAATATATATGGGAAATTTTAGACAAGGTAAAAGCAAAGGCAGATTTAGTAGAGGGAGCAATTCTGGTGATAGAGGATTTGGAAGAGATCGTGATTTTAGAGAATCTGAAAGAAGAAGGCCGCTTGAAATGCACGAAGTTACATGTGACAAATGCGGAAAACAGTGCAAAGTTCCATTTAGACCAACAGGAGATAAACCAGTTTATTGCAGTGATTGCTTTGAAAAAACAGGTAATTTTAGATCGAGAAACAGGGATTCTGGACAAAACAGGTCTAGTATATCTTCAGAGAAATTAGATCAAATCAATCTAAAACTTGATAAAATAATGAAATCTCTGAATCTTGAGTAGTTCACAGAAAAATAGACATAAATAATTCATTATATCTACAATTCACTTAAAAACGAAATATTTAGATAGTAAGGTAACAATTTCTAGGTTAAATCCCATTTGAAATTTTGGGTTTTACGAGAATTACAAAAACAAAACTTTATATATCTCCAAAAATATACATTGAAAAGAGGTTAAAATGGTAATTAAAAAAAGAAGGTCAAAAATCAATATTAGGTCATGGTTGATTGTAATTCTTATAATTTTAGCAATGATTGTAATAGCAGTTTTATTCTTAAACATAGTTAAAGTGCCTGTAGATGTAACAGAAATAACATATATTAAAGAACCAGTAACAGAAACTATAAAAATAAACTATACAGAACCATATAATGTAACAGAAGAAATTAGTGAACCATCTACCCAAGTTGAATATTCTTTTTGCTCTTACAAAGATATTAATTTCTCAATAGAGTACATTGGGGATTTATCAAAAATGGCTTATGACTATAGATCAAATACAGGTTATTTATTTAACAGGGCAATAGGAGTAAATCCCGCTGGAAGATATGTACAAAGGGCAAAAGTATGTAATCTAGATGTTTACGATTACTATCTAAGACAACATTTTGGATTAAATATAGACTTTGAAGTTTGTTTCTTTTATGATAATAAAGAAGTAGAATGTCCGAATAAAATATTTATCAATGTGTTAAATAAACCATGCAAAGAAACTAGCGAATTAGATATGCAGTGGGTAGCTCCTTTTGACCCTAAACGTGATGTAAGATTAAAACCAATATCAGTTACTCAAAAGTGGACTTGCGAAGATAAATCAAAGGTTATACCGGGTGAAACTAGACAAGTAACAAAAACACTTTATAAAACACTCCAAAAAACTGAAACAAAAATAATCTATGTAGATAAGCCAGTAGAAAAAATATCAACTATTTACATAACTTTATGGGAAGATCTAAGAAATAAATATGGATTATAAAAAATGAAAATAGAAAATTTACTTTTATTAATTTTAATCTTAGCCTTAATTACAATTTCAAGTTGTATACAGGAAAAAAAGATAAGTACAACTGATACCTGCACAAAAGATTCCGATTGTAAAGGAGAATGTGGTGGACCTGGTGCTCCTGCGGGCTATGAAGAATTAGTTAAAAAATGCCTTAATAGTGTTTGTACATGTACATCTCCAACTGGAAAACCCTTTTATTAAAAATTAAAAAAAGAGAAATTAAAGCATATCCTTAATTTTACCGATATGCTCAGCAATTCTTTGACCTGTTTCTGTTAACTTTATAGTCTTAATTCTTCCTTGCTTCTCAAATAGAACTAATTTTGCTTTTTCCATCTCTTGTAAAATCTTGACAGCATGAGAATAAGTGCAATCAACTTCTTTAGCCAAAACACTCCCATATTTGCTTCTCATATCCTTATTTAAAGCAACTAAAATCATAGCAGGTTTTCTCCTAAAAAAAACCTCAAATATATCCTTTTGTTTCTTACTCATTTAACAACTCCCCCTTCACCTCAGACCTGTATACTATAAAATGGATATTTAAATGTTTGCATTTTAATTTTCATTTTCAATTAGGGGTGAACTTTCGTAAAATAAACTAATAATATTTATAAAATAACCTTCTATAAAAATCTTATGTTAGACGTCAAATTTGTAGTAGAAAACCCGGAATTAATTAAAAAAGATCTAAAGAAAAGAGGGAAAGAATTCAAATTAGAAAATTTAAAAGCTATTTTGGAATTTTATCCTAAATGGAAGAAAATCAAGCAGGAATTGGATGATTTAAGAAATAAAAGGAATATAATCTCGGAAAATATAAATAAATTAAAAAAAGAAGGCAAAGATATTTCTTCTTTAATTAAAGAAATAAAAGAAATTCCTGAAAGGATTAAAGTTTTAGAATTGGAAGAAATTGATTTAAAGGATAAAGTTGATTTTAATGTAAATAAACTTCCAAATTTACTAGATCCATCAGTTCCTCTTGGAAAATCGGATAAAGATAATAAAGAGATTAAAAAATGGGGGAAAATTCCTAAAATTAAATTTGAGCTAAAGAATCATGCAGAGTTATTAGAAAGATTAGGTTTTGCAGATTTTGAAGCAGGCATAAACAATACAGGAAGAGGCTTCAATTATTTACTTAAAGATGTAGCTTTGTTAGATATGGCTTTACAAAGATATGGTGTAGATTTTCTAATTAAAAATAAATTTACACCTGTAGTTCCACCAATGCTTTTGAATCATAAAACATTATTGAGTGTTTTAAGTGGTTTGGAAGATTTTGAAAACGTTATCTATAAAGTTGAAAATGAAGACCTATATTTAATTGGTACAGGCGAACATCCATTAGTTTCTCTTTTTAAAAATAAAACTTTAGCTAAAGAAAATCTGCCTATTAAATTATTCACAGTTACTCCTTGTTTCAGAAAAGAGGTTGGGGGTCATGGAATTGATACAAAATGGCTGTTTAGAATGCATCAGTTTAATAAAGTAGAGCAGGTTGTATTTTGCACATCAAAAGATTCTATAAAAATGCACAAATATATGCAGGCTTTAACAGAAAAATTCTTTCAAAGTTTAAAAATACCATACAGAGTTATAGAAATATGTTCAGGGGATTTAGGTGCTAAATTTGCAAAACAATGGGATATAGAAGCGTGGTTCCCAAGACAAAAAGAATACAAAGAGGTTACTTCGGCTGGTAATTGTACAGATTTTCAAGCAAGGGCATTAAATATAAAATATTCTAGCGGGAAAGAAAAGGATTACGTTCATATCTTAAACAACACAATGGTTGCTACTTCAAGGGCAATGGTTGCTATTTTAGAAAACTATCAGCAAAAAGATGGGACTATTAAAGTTCCTAGAGTTTTAATCCCTTATATGCATGGTATAAAGGTCATTGGTAAAAAACATTAGTATTCTAGATTCTTTAGCACTTTTTTCATATTTCACAGCGCAAGTTATTTTAATAGGTATTTGCCCTAAATCAATATGAAAACAGGTTGCCTACAATTAGATGAATTAATTCAAAAAGCAAATAATGAAATTACTTTAGTTTATGGTCCGGCATCTTCAGGTAAAACAACGTTAGCAAAATTATCAGCTATTCAATTATTAATAGAGAATAAAAAAGTTCTTTTCATCGATACAGAAAATGGCTTTTCAGTTGAACGATTTTTACAATTATCTGGAAATGAAAAATTATTAAAAAATATAATAATGCTTAAGCCTAAAAACTTCTATGGACAATACAAAGCAATTCAGAGTTTAGAAAAAACTGCAGATAAATTTAGTTTAATAATAATCGACACTATAGGAATTTTTTATAGAAAAGAGTTAAAGAAAAATCAATACTTAGCAAATAAAGTTCTAGATAAACAATTTCAAATATTAAAAGAAATTTCAAAAAAAATTCCAGTTTTAATAACAAATCAGGTTTATATTAATCTAAATGATAATAAAATAAATAATGTTGGGGGAGAAATGGTTAAAAATTGGGCAAACTGTCTGATAGAATTAAAAATAAAACCAAGAAGAATTAAAATTGAAAAACCTTTTGAGTTTGAATCAAAATTAGTTATTAATAACAAAAGTATTATTCTAATTTAATCTGTTCTATGCTTCTGCATTTAGGATATTTAGAGCAAGCTAAAAAACTTCCATACAAAGATTTTCTAATAATCATCTCAGACTGGCATTTAAGACATTTCTTACTTTCATATCTTTTCAAAATTTCTTTAGGAACCTCTTTGCTTTTACATTCCTTATTCAAACAAACTTCCCTAGGTCTTGTGGCTTTTTTAATAACCTTAATAACAGGATAATTGCATTCAGGACATAATTTTTTAGCAGGTATTACTAAAGCATTTGAAGGCAAGGAAAAAGTGATCTTACATTCAGGATATTTGTTGCAAGTTACAAACCTTCCAAATTTGCCCCTTCTTATAACTAAATCCCCTTTCTTGCATTGAGGGCATAAACCTAAATTCTCCTGCTCAGCTCTAGTCTCTTTAACAGCTTTTAATAAATTTTTACCTATTTTTTCTTCATTGGACTTAAATTTTTTCAAAACTTTTTCAAGAACAATCTTTGCCTCATTTATAACATCTTCCTTCTTCTTTTTATCTTCTCTTATCTGTTCTAAATCTTCTTCAAAATGCCTCGTTAATTGCTCAGAAACTAATTCAGGAACATACTCTTCTAAAGTATCACAGACAGTTTCCCCTATATTAGTTACTTGAATCGATTTATCTTGAACATAATGTCTTTGAAATAAAGTATCAAGGACTAATGCACGAGTACTTTTAGTTCCCAAATTTTTTTCAGCCAACTCTTTGATTATAGATGCCTGAGTAAATCTTTTTGGAGGCTGAGTTTCTTTAGAGTATAAAATAATTTTAGGATTTTTAATTTCATCACCTTCTTTCGCATTTAATTCAATAGACTCCATCCTAAAATAAGGCCCATAAATATTAGTCCATCCTTTTTCAATAATCTTAGAACAAGAAAAAGAAAATTTCTCTTCATTACAATCCATCTTAATATTCATATTCTCTTTTTTAGCCACGTCCCCAAAAGAACTTAAAAATCTTCTTGCAATTAAATCATAAACTTGGGATTCTTTACCTTTCAGATTTTTAGGAATCTCCCCACTAGGTACACATGCAGGATGTGCAGGATCAGATTTAGGCCCTTCATTAGCTTTAAATTTTGATTTTGAAATTAAATCTTTAACAATTTTAGAATATTTTTCTTGTTTACTTAATTTTTCAAATAATTTTTTAACATTTAAAGTTGGAGGAATTTTTTGGCTTGAAGTTCTTGGGTAAGTTATGTAACCT
>JACQNH010000034.1 GCA_016203175.1 Candidatus Woesearchaeota archaeon | reverse complement strand
TTTTAATTTTTTATTTATTTCTTTTGAGTTTCTTATTTTATTTATGAAAAGAAATGCTATTAAAAAAGATCCTAAAAATATTGAAAGCTTCCAAGGTTCTAAAAAGAATCCTAATGGTGAGCATTCTAAGCATGTCATTTTTTTGAAAACCTCTCATCAAAATATGTTAAAGCATTATCCCCAAATTTTTTAATTAGGTTATCTACAACTTTTACAATTATGGTTCTATCAAAACCTTTTTTATCTTTTAATGGAAAATAAATATATCTTATTCCCCCCCTTCCTGTTTCAACCTTTCTTCCCACAATATTTTTTTGGAATAATCTGTCTAATAAAACTGCAACACTGCTTAATGCAACTTTCTTCTTGCTTTTTTTTAATTGCTCGTAGATTTCTCTAACCTTTAAACTTTTATTAGGCCAAACAACTTTGAGAATTTCTTGTTCCAAAGGACTTAATACTTCTTTTAATTTTAACTCTTTCATAACTTTTTAATATTTTCTTTACTTAAATAGTTTACGGTAGTTGTAAAGGTTCAATAAATAAATTTACAAAGTCAAATATAGTGATTAATTATCACTAGTAATTCAGACTAACATTACAAACAAAATATTTATATGTCTCTCCTAAATAACTTATGAAATGAATTCATATAGATTTTCAAGTTTAATAATTTTTTTAATAGGCTTATTCTTTACAATAAATTCTCAATCAAATATAACTGGTGCTATTATTGGTATTAATATCGTATCCTCTGGGCTAAACGACATTATAGGAAATTTTCTAATATTAATTGCTGGAATTCTATTTATAATAGGTGAAGGTAGTTTAGAAGAAAAAATAAAGAGAAAAAAGCCTGCAAATCTTAGGGAAGCCTACGAAATGAATGACTTAAAAAATTATATTAGTTCAAAAAACTTAATACCTTTGACAGGAGATACCTATAAAAAACATACTCAATTTGTTGGTCAAAAAATATCCGAAACAGAGTTTTTACACGATGTTGGTAAAGAGGCTCAATACTCTTTTACTTATGACTTGGAAAAAATAAGAGATTTTGAAAAAAATGTTATAATGAAAGCAAATAAAAAGAGATCACAAGGTACGAATAATCCTAATAAATTAATTGTTTATGGAATCTCCCCAAAATCAAGTGGGATCACAGGAGTATACAAACATAAGCCTGTCTTTGGAATCGCTGTGGAATTACTAGAAGCACCTGACGGAATACATTATCATGGCTACCCAATTCCAAAAGAAGATATACCTCCTAAAATTTTGAAAAAAATATCTAAGAGAAAGTAATTATTTTAAAACATGCTCAGACAATTTTTCTTTCCATTCAGCTAACCTTCTACTCTCTTTAAATCTTAAATTTCTTTCAAGTATTCCAATTGCAAAATGAGAAAGATCCTCAATTTCTATACTAAGCTCTGCCCTAGGGACACTATAGGTTTTTAATCTTTTTTTGTCCCCTAATGGCCTAATAATTTCATTACTACCATTCCTATACAATAATATTTCAGGGGAAGCTTCTCCACAATCATATGCAAAGATATTACCCCTGAGATTTTTATAAACATATTCCTGTTCTTCTGGATCTTCCATAAAGGGTTTATATCTACATAACAATTCTAGATCCTTTTTAGAGAGTGTATTATTCATAAAATTATTATAATTTTCAATTAACCATGATACATACCCAAAAGGATAAACATTTCCATCATCCTGATGCATTAAATTCCTTCTGCCCATAAACAGATGAAACTTTCCTATAAAGGGCCATTTTAAAAGCGCAAATCCTTCATCAATGTCAGTATCTTTATCATTCACTATACTTTCTATTCCACTATCAATATCAAAAGAAAGATCTATTGCTTTTACTATTTGTGGTTGCACACATTTTACAACAGGCCCTTTACTAAAACATATATTCATAATTCTAGTTAATGCTTCTTGATATTTAAATTCTTCTCTAATCATAAATCAAAAATAAATATACATGTTTATAAATCTTTCGCTACTTAACGATAGTTATAATAGCCCAACGAATCGGCTGTTTAGCAATGGCAGACAGGGTAGATTAGAAAGTGCACTTTATTAAATAATTGTATGTTTTATGTTAGTAGACCGTCAGGTTAAGTGTGGCTAGTTTTTTTAAGCTTAAAATCTATCTAATTTTCGATAAAAGTTTGATTGGGCAAATTTTTGGGGGGTTAAGATCGACCCATTATTAGGAAAAAGGAGGCGACCTCAATGAATTGCATCTATTGCAAATCCCCCGCAAAATGTAACGGT
>JACQNH010000030.1 GCA_016203175.1 Candidatus Woesearchaeota archaeon | reverse complement strand
TTATTACATAATTTGACCATATTCTCCCCAATAATAATTGTGCATTATTTCAGCATCTCTATGATTGATCTTTCTTAATCTCAATCCTTTAGCTTCGGCATAGCTAATACAATGATAATTAAGTTTAGCAATTTCTTCTAAAGCAATAAAAAGTTTAAATGCTTCTTTTGCACTATTCCCTAAAATAATAGCTCCATGATTCCCTAGAAGAAAGACTTTCTCTTTGCAATTAGCAACATCTATTCCAAAATTTTCTATTCTGTGGTTAACATATGGAAGACATTTTATCTCTTTACCAAAATAATCTGCATGAAATGTAGAAAGGATTTTTAATGGTCTTCCAAGTATTGCAAAGACTGTTGCATAATGAGAATGAGTATGAATTATACAGTTTATATCTTTTCTTTTTTTATAAATTTCTAAATGGGCTTGTAAATCAGAAGATGGCTTTAACCCTTTAAGCAATCTTCCATTGCTATCGACTAAAGCTAAATTTGTTTTATTGATCTTTTCATAAGGAATACCTGTAGGCTTAATTATAATTTGAGATTTACCAATTCTGATACTAACATTTCCTGAAGAACCATATTCTATTTTAGATTTAGATATCTTTTTTGCTAAATCAATAAATTCTTTCAAAGATTTCATTTTGATAAAACCTCTTTTAATATTTTTTCGGGCAGATCAATACTATGTTTAGATTCAATATTAATTACTCTAGCCTTATACTTTTTTTCTAACCACGATGCCTCTTCTTTTGGTATTGATTTATCTTTATTACCGACTATGACAATTAGATTATCTTTTTTTATTGGATAGTTTATATTTTTTAAATCTCTAATAACATCATTAGCCTTAAATCTATAAATGTTTGGGTAAGCCTTTTCTAAAAAATCAAATGTTTTTTTTATATCCTCCCCCCCATTTTTATTGTGAATCTTGAGATTAACAAATGGCATTGCAAGAATTGTATAATCTACTAATTCTTTACATAATAAAGAAGGCAAACAACCAAAACTAAAACCTAAAAGATAGATTTTTTCTGTTGGCCAAGAAATTTTTTTTTCATTGTATAATTCTATGGCTTCCCCTACTTTTGCTAACTTAATAGTTTGTTCAATTGCTTTCTGACATTGTTCTATTGAAAATTTTCCTCCGCTTTCCCAAGTGCCAGGAAATCTTGGAATAAAAAGATTAATTTTTAATTTTTTCAATTTCTTTACAAGTGAGTGATATTTCGTCAAATATTGTGGCATTCCTTGCGAGAAAATCACATTATCCTTACCATTATTTAACCATATTTCGATTATTATTTTTTCATTTCGAACTCTGTATTCCATTTTTTATTGCCTCCTCGTAGTTTTTATATACGGCTTTATCGAGCGAAGTCAGAAACTTATAAGCAAGTCTTATATCTCTTTGCTTAATTCTATTTGGGTTTCTTTTAAAATTTAAAAACTTATTTGGATTTATCTTTAGAGAAAAATTTTTATTAAATATTTTCATAGCATCTTTCTTACTTTTTGGATAAATTTCTTTAGAGGCTAGAGCATACAAAGTCCCATATATACAAAATTTCATTAATCTAATCTTCTCATCTTTATTTATAACCCTATTTATCAACATCTTCCTAGTTTGGTATAAAAGTGAATTGATGACCCTTACTGACTCGAGAAGGGAATCTTCTTTTAGGTAAGAAGGTTCACAAAATAAATTTTCTCCTAAAAGATGTTGTCCATAAAGGCAAATTTCTTTTTGTAGATAATACGCCCTATTATTATGCCAGAAAGCTCTTTTCCTTATTTTAGGGGATTCGTTTAAAAGGTGTACATTAAAATCGATATTTATGCCACTTTTACTGTACCTCTCTTTTATATTTCTTAATATATTTAATTTGTGAAAAGAATTTGATTTGAAAAATATAAGTATATCAAAATCGCTATAGGGATTAAAATCTTCACAAAGTGTACTACCGTAAGCAAATGCACAAGTTATCTCTTCCCCAAATATTTTATTTAATTCTAATTTTATTTTTTTTAATATTTTTCTTCTTTCATCGAGCATCATATTAGAACCCTTCTTTATTTAATTTTATTGCTTGAACTGTGGCAGGAATAAATGGTTCTGCTATTTCTATAAAATTTTTAAACATATTTATTTGTTCGTTAATATGATTATTACTTTTTATGCGTTTTAATTCCTCCTCAAGAAATGCAATAGAACCTTGAAAATTATAAGAGTTCATTCTTCTCTTATATTCTTGAGGAATAAATCCATCAATATGTATTTTATCTTTATGTACAAAATTTATTGCTCTTGCAGTTTCTCTAATGCAATTAACAAACCTTCTACCAGCCTTTAATTTATACTTTTCAAATGGGATAGATGGTTTTTTCAGTGATACAGAAGCAAAAGCATATCTTAATGCATCAGCATCTTCAGATAAATTTGTAATTAATTTTAAATCCCATTCTTCTAATCCACCCTCTGGTTTAATTTGGGGCCAAACAAGTATCTCATTTATACCTGGGAATCCGGTTAAAGCAATTCTTGATAAATATCTTAAAAATATATAATTCGCAAGATTTCTATTAGATCCTGCTATAGTATAGTTTGAATTAGGATATTTGTGATCCCAAAGATTTGCAAGGGTAAAAAGTGGGCCTATATTTTGACCCTCTTTAATTGGATTCTTTATTGAGTATCTAGTTGATTTTGTTATTGGATGAAGCCGGTTTGTATTGAAGTCAATTAACCTTTCTAAATCGCCTAAGATTCTATCAGGGTACACTTTAATATTTTGTAATAGACCTTTTAAATCAAAATTATTTTTAATCTTATTGCAGTCTAAGTAAAAAACTCCTTGATTTTCAATTACATATCCTTTATTATGTAATGAAAGAAAATCGGATTTAACACCTTCAATTATGATGGGATCATTATCGATTAGTAATTCATTTGATAAGAGATTTAAACTTTCTCTTAACTTTGTTTTTGAGATATAATCCTTTGCATACCCCTCCATGAATGTTAAAAAATCTTTTTCTTCTAAATCGGAAGGCGCTAATTTTTCTCCTCTTTTTCCATATACATTAAAAGAGTAAGCAGGAAAGATTATATGGTTGCCATTAAATTTTTCTTTATACCTTGCAGCTATATCAAGTAATGTCAAATAATATGCTTGTCCTAAATGTATGTCTGTTGCTTTATATATCCCAAGTGGGGGATTTCCAATAGTTGTAGTTCTCATATTAGGCATCCTTTTTCAAAATTATTTAAATTATTAGGAAACACATCTGTTCCCCTTCTAAAATTTAATAAAAGTGGTATTTGTCCGGTTTCTTCATAAATTTGTTTCAATCTTTCAATTGCTTTTTCGATGTCTTTATGAAACTCCATTGAATAAAAAGTTTCATTATCATCAAAGCTATCAAAAATTAATCTTATTTCCTTCTTAATTTCGATCTTTTTTCTTCCATTATCATAGTTTTGAACGCTTCCTTTAACTATAAGGGGCTTCATTTTAAGAAGCCTCTGGAAGTTTTTTGATTCCAACTTTTGTTAATCTATCGAAGAGTTCGCAGATTGGTTTTGCATTTCTTGATTTAGCTTTAACACTCAAATGAAAGCTAGGTATTCTTCGATGCGAGATTAGATGATAAAGATCTTCAATTAATCCTGTCTTTTGTTTCTTTAATTGGATACTGTCTAAATTATCTGTTTCAAGATTAATAGAATTTTCGTCAACAAAACCCTTATATGCCCAGCCTAATGTTTTTGTAAGCTCATTTTCCAATGTACCAATATACTCGCAATCGCATTTAAGGTCTTTATAAGCTGAGAATACTAAGGTATTAAACTCGTAAATTCCTTCTCTTTCATCCCAGTTTTTTTTTGATTCGTGATAGTGTTCCATTTTAATCCTCCTTGATTATTTTATTGATAGAAACAAATATGTTCCCAATTATATATATCTTATCCTTATAT
>JACQNH010000037.1 GCA_016203175.1 Candidatus Woesearchaeota archaeon | reverse complement strand
TATAGGTATAATCATGAAAGGCCGCATATGAGCCTTGATGGATTAACTCCTGCTGAAGTATATTTTGCATTTCATAAATTGTTTTAAAGAAGGTTAAAATTAGAGAATAAAAAGGTGCCATATCTATTGGACTAGTGCATTGAAAGCGATTATCTGGAAGCCATATTTTTCAATATCTTCTTTTTGCCAAAATTTAACATCTTTGGTTTTAATAACATAAGTCACTTCTTTTTCGATAACTCTTCCGGTATATTCTTTTGTTTTAGGATTCCACTCTTTCAAAACCAAAATATCCCCCGGCTTGCATTCGAAATCAGCTAATCTTAATTCATATGTTTTAATACCGTCTAGGATATTCTGAAAATATTCTGGCCATATCTTTTTTTCTATTTTCATTTTTCTTTTTCTCTTATTTTTGAATAAAGAATGATTGCTGGAATCATTAATAGAACAGATGATAAAATTGTATATTTAGCTCCAACATTATCCACTAACCATCCTTCAACAGGTAAGATAATTATCACTGCTATAGAAAGCATCATATTTTTTATACTCCCAACCGTAGCCCTCATTTTAGATGGAATAAACCTATGAAAATAAACTTCTTCTGAAGGGCTTTTAGCAAAATAAAATAATAAACCCAAGAACAGTACTATTAATGCTATATTTAGATTATATGCTAAAAGTATCCCTATATTAACTATTGCCCACAATATTAAACCGATAATAATAAAGTTTCTTTCTTTTTCCTTTCTCAAAAACTTTACAGCTAAAATTGGGGATATAGCCATAACTAATGCCATTGCACTCCATAAATAACCAAAATGATATTCTTTCATTCCTAAGCTTACCAACAATGGAATCCATGCAATATTCCCTTGTAGATTTAATGAAAGCGCTGCAACCATTCCAGCAAAGATTAGATAAAATAAAACATGATGCTGATAGCTATAACTTATGGCCTGTTTAATTTGATTTTTTAATTTTGATAAGGATTCTAATATCTTTGTCTTTTTCCTTAGATAATCTTCTTTAGTAAAGAGATATAAAAGTATTATTGAAAGTATGTATGAAGAAAATGCGGCAATCCAAATTATACTTATTCCATAATATTTAACAAGAAAAGCACCAAGAATTCCTGAAAAGATTAACCCTATATTGATAAAAAATTGCATCTTATTGAAGAATCCATGAATCATTTTCTTATTCTTCTTGTTAATCATATCTACAATCCACGCATCTTTACTTCCAGAAGAGAAGGTTGTTGCTAAACCAAGAGCGACAAAGGAGAGTAACATTAATTTAAAATCTTTCCAGAAAAATAAAGATAACATTACTAAAGCTTCTAAAAAATATCCTAATAATACCGAGGCTTTTCTTCCATATAAATCAGCAAATGCTCCTGTTGGGATTTCAAATAACAAAGAAGATAACGGCCATACGGCAAGTAAAATTCCCATCTGAAACGCTGATAGTCCAAGGTTTGAAAAGTAAACTACAATAAATGCTGGCATAAAAAATAAGGATGAAGCAAGAAAGTATTCTAAATAAAAGGGCCATAGATTCTTTAACTCATCTTTTTGGAACAGTTTCATTTTTCTTTTCCAAAGTTTTCTTTTTTTGAAAGAAAAGTTCTGCTCCCGCCGGGATTCGAACCCGAGTCTCTGGATTGAAAATCCAGAATTCTGGACCGGACTAAACTACGGGAGCTTAATCTGTTTTAATTAAATTCCATTTTTAAACTTAACCTAAAAATAAATGGGCCCACTGTGATTTGAACACAGGACCTTCGGCTTTCTTAGAATATACCGAAAGCGGTCATATAAGACCGATGCTCTAGCCAAGCTGAGCTATGGGCCCCTGAATTAAAAGTCGAAAGAGATTATATAAAACTTTTTATTAAAATTATTCTTCTTTTTTAAAGAAATCGTCTAAGTGACCATCTGTAAGTTTATTTAATTCTCTTAAAGATTCTTCTAAACGTTCTTTACGTATCCCTTTCTGTCTTAGGGTATAAAGGCCTCGGACGTCGATTATAAAATCCGCTCCTGCAGTATGATGGAATTTCTCAAGGTAAGCTTCATCGATAATCCCAAATTCACTACCATAAATTTGATTATAAACCTGTATTATTGTCTCTTTTTTTAACCCACGAAAATTGTAATACTCAATAGCAACATGTACTAAACCTATAATACGCTTTGCTTTATCAAATTCTCCCATAACTTAAGATGCAATGGGGCTAATTAATAAGGTTTCTGATTATTAAAAAACTTAAAACGAAAACCATTTAAATAGCTTTTAAAGCATTTTAAGTCATGAAACATACAGGACCAACTAATCCTAAGTTAAAGGCTTTAATTATAGAGCTTCAAAGATTAGGTAGAAAGGAAAATGTCAAATTATGGAAAAGAGTTGCTTTAGATTTAAACAAGCCAACAAGAATTAGAAGAGAGGCTAATTTAGATAAAATAAACAAATATACTAAAGATGATGAAATTGCTTTAATTCCTGGAAAAGTATTATCAACAGGAGAATTAAAAAAGAAGATTAAAATAGCAGCTTTCAAATTCTCTGAAAGAGCTAAAGAAAAGATAAACAAAGCAGGAAAAGCCTTAACTATAGAACAGTTAATGAAGGAAAATCCAAAGGGAAAAAAAATAAGAATAATAGGTTAAAATGATAATTGATGCAACTGATTTGATTTTAGGAAGAATGGCAGCTTTTGCAGCTAAGCAAGCATTATTGGGAAATGAAGTAAATATAATAAATTGTGAAAAGGCATTAATTACAGGTAATAAAGAATTTTTAATTAAGAGGTATACACAAAGGATTCATAGGGGTGAGCCGCATCATGGACCGTATTATCCCCGAAGACCTGACTTATTGATGAGGAGAACAATAAGAGGGATGTTACCGTATAAACAATTTAAAGGTGAAATTGCTTTTAAAAGAATAAAATGTTTTGTAGGATTACCAGATGGTTTAAAAGAAAAACCAATTAGTATTGAAAGAGCACATAAGAAAAAACTTAAAAATATGAAATTTGTAACACTTTTGGAGATTTGCAAACATATAGGATACAAAGAATGAAGGTAATTAATACAATTGGGAAAAGGAAGTTAGCAGTTGCAAGAGCTGTTTTAAAACCAGGTAAAGGAATAATTAGAATAAATTCTCAAAATTTAGAAACTTTTTATCCTAAGTTATGCAGGTTAAGAATTTTAGAGCCTTTAATGATTGCTGGTGAAAATACAAAAAAAGTAAATGTTAATGTAAAGGTTTATGGTGGGGGGATACAGTCACAAGCTGAAGCTGTTAGACAAGCAATTGCAAGAGCTTTGGTACAGTTTACAAATTCAAAACAATTAAAACAAGAATTTTTGAATTACGATAGACATTTATTAATTTCTGATGTGAGATTTAATGAACCTCATAAAGGCTGTGATTCTAAACCAAGAAGGGCTAGACAGAAGTCATATAGATAGTGAGATTATGTAAAAAAATTAAAAGCAATTTTATTGTATTTATTGGCTTAAAGACAAAAATTAACATGTAACTTTTAATAAGTTTTCTGAAGGATTTTTAAAGATTTATTTTAACCTTTATATTGAACTCTAAAATTTTGATAATCTTTTGAATTTCTATGAAAGATTTTCGATTTTTTCTTAGATGGTTATATTAAGATGTAGCACAATAAAGAATAAAAAGAAGTGAAATAACAAAAGGAGTATGAAAGAAGAAATGATAGAGTTAAGACCAAATGATTTACTTGCTTTAATTGTAATTGTTATAGGAAGTTTAGGCTTTGTTTTGTGGGGGATTGGTATTTCTTCTATTGGAAATATAACTCTACAATGGTTAGGGGGGAGTATAGTAGCTTTAGTTGGTTTTATCTTAACTTTCTTATCGAGGTGGTTAAAATGAACTTTATACAAGGATTATTATTTATCTTAGCTTTAATAAATTTAATAGCTATTTCTGTAAGTATCTACCTAAAGAAAACGAATCTTTCTACAGCATTAGCGATACTGGAAATTGTATTGGTTTATTTCAGTTTAAATGCATAGATTGAGGCTAACCTAAAACGTATGTAACCAAGTGACATATGTCTGGGGGCTATACACATTACCCTAAAACAGTTAATTTTAAAAAGTTAATAAAAGTCTATTATATTGATTAAAATGATAATAATGATGAGATGTCCTTCGTGTGGAAAGCCTGTATCACATTTATGGGAAGAGTATAAACAAAGAGTAGAGAAAGAAGAAGTAGTTAAAGTTTTAGATTCTTTAGGTCTTAAAAGATATTGCTGCAGGGCTTTATTTATGGGGCATGTAGACTTAATAGATACTGTAGCTAAATTCAAAAAAACTTAAAATGAGCCAAACAAAATATGCTGTTATCGGTGGAATTGCATTAATAGTGATATTTGGATTTATCTTTTTTTCTACAAGTGATGGAAATATAACATCAGCAACAGTAATAGAAGGGATTCCAAACGGGCCTATTCACTGGCATCCAATTTTAAAGATAATTATTGATGGAAAAGATATTGATATCTCTGAAAGTATTGGGCTTGGAAGTGTACATCAATCAATACACACCCATGACAATACCGGAACATTACATATGGAAAATAATAGACCAACTGCAACAACAGTTGTTTTAGGATATTTCTTTAAAATATGGGGTAAAAAATTTAGTAAAGATTGTATTTTTGATTATTGTAGTGATAAAGGAACTTTAAAAATGACTGTTAATGGAAAGGAAAATACTGATTTTGAGAATTATTTTATGAGAGATGGGGATAATATTGTAATAGAGTATAAATCTAAATAAAATGGCTTTATATCCTAAATCATCTACAAAAGAGAATACTGAAACTATTAAAGGAAGTTACGATGAAGGTAAAGAATGGAAATATGATCCTAAAGGTTATTTTTTAATTAAAGTTGATAAAGAAAAAAGATTAATTGAAGCTGGTTATTGCAAAGGAAATAATGTTGTTGAGAAAATTATAACAGGAAAAACCCCTCAAGAGGTTTACTATACAATTTTAAGACTAGGTTTAATTTCTTCATTGCAACATGCCTGTTATTTGGGAAAAGAATTGACTAAGGCTGCTTTTGCAATTAAAAATAATTTAGAGTATATACAAGATGATGAAGGAGTGATTAGTTTTTAAAGAAGGCTGAAAGATTATTAATTAATGAATACAAACATTGGATAATTTATTTGCATGAAAATCAATGCTATTTAGGAAGATGCATAATAAAATGTAAAAGAAATGTTATCGATTTGTTTGATATGACAAATGATGAAAAAGAAGAACTTTTTAAAATTGCTAAAAATTTGAGAGATGTTTTAAAACAATTATTTAAGCCTGATTTATTTAATTATGCTTCTTTAGGAAATGTTAATCCTCAATTACATATTCACCTTATTCCAAGATATAAAGAAAAAAGAATATTTGAAGGTTTTGAGTTTTTTGATAAAAGATGGGGTGAAAATTATGCTCCTTATGAAGATTTTAAAATTTCTCAAGAATTAATACTTAAAATAAGAGATAAAATCAAAGAAAACCTTGATTCTAGTGCAATAAAACCAAAATAATGCACTAGTCCAATAGATATGGCACCTTTTTATTCTCTAATTTTAACCTTCTTTAAAACAATTTATGAAATGCAAAATATACTTCAGCAGGAGTTAATCCATCAAGGCTCATATGCGGCCTTTCATGATTATACCTATA
>JACQNH010000027.1 GCA_016203175.1 Candidatus Woesearchaeota archaeon | reverse complement strand
TTTATTTTAAGAATGAGGTTATAAATATAAATTTTATGAATTAAAATCAAGATTTTGGATTAGTTTTGCAAAGTTCTCTTTAATAAAAGCTGGAATTGCAGCTATTGTAGTTACTGTTTTTGGGGGCGCTATCTATTTGGCTATACGACCATTATCTTATGAAACTGTAGAAAATAATACAAAAAGACAAATTCAGATTGACCAAATTGTAGCTAACAGATCTCCAAATTCTTATGAAGGAGCCATAAGAGACATTACAAAAAGACAAATTCAGATTGACCAAATTGTAGCTAACAGACTTCCAAGTTATGTGCTTTCTGTTGAATATGCTACACCTAAAATCTTAGAAAAATTAGCAAAATATGGATATATACCTCCATCAAGAGCTTTTGCTGCAACTGTGCCAGTAGATCCCAATTATACAGGAGACGACATTAGACCAGCGCAACTAGAGTCTATAAGAAAAGGATGTAAAAGCAAAGTATTCATTTACCCTGAAGCATTTACTGATTACTATGAAATAGATCCAGAATTGAATAGAAAATTCCCAAAACCAGAATTATACGAAGATTTAGAGTCAATAATAACCAATGTGATTTTTAATAATGAATTCACTGACGCTAAACATTTGAGTGAAGGAATACAAGATTATCCCTTATCATCATTTACTGACTCCAATGGAAAAGTAAATTATGGATTATACAATCAAGTTCTAGACATATTATCTAACAGTGCTGAATATAATGGATTAGTAAAAAATCCAAGAACAAAAAATAGAACATTTATACAAATATATGCAAAAGGACTTCAAAAATTAACCTTAAGAATGTACAAGAGACTATTTAACCCTCAATTGAGTAAAAATATGAATCCAGATTTTATGCAAAAACTAAAGCGAGATTTTCATCCACAAAAGGTTTTTACCGATTGAGAGAAGATTATAAAAAATCTTTGATAATATAGTAAAAACAAGTCTACAACAGAAGAAGAAAAAAATTAAAAAGAGTTTTACCTCTTTTCTAAAGCTCCAATTCTAGCCTTTAATTCAACATTCTCTCTACTTAACTCTTGAATTGCTTTAACAGCATAAGCTAAGATACCATCAGTTTTAATTGATAGCATATCATCCCCAGACGAAGCTTTAACTAAACCTGGAAGTACTTGCTGAACATCTTGCGCAATAAAACCTGCTTGATTCTTATCACCAGAAATAAAATCAAAATTTACAGGTTTTAATCTATTTAAAACATCTAAACCAAAATCTATTATTGCAATGTTATCTTTTAATCTTTGATCAGACCCACAAGTACCAATCTGCCCTGTTCCAGCTACACATAATTGTACACCACTAACAGTATTAGTTCCAAGATCATAGAAATCTCCTGCTACAGCCCTAAGATTTCCACTAATATCAACCTCTCCTGTAGGTTTTATAATAATAGGTGTTCTAGTTATACCAGTAACATAATTATCAGAAACATGGAAAAACATAGAAGTCCCAGTACCTGTTTCTTGTATATTTATACCTGCTTTTGGTTTTGTTGGATTATTATTGTCGGTCGACCAAAAAATTCCAGGAGTTTCAGCATCAGAAGTATAATTACTGACGATGTTAATGCCCGATTTTGTTAGAGAAGTATAAAAATCATTTACATTTATACTTTCTGGACTAAAAAGTGTTAATTTTCCTGAAGGAGCTATAACCCCAATACCCACTTTGTCACTTACATTATCCACAAAAAACGTTTCTGTATCAACAATCAACCCATCGCTTTTAATTTTACCAATAACATCCAGTTGCTGAGTTGGATTTACTGTCCCAATACCTACCTTATTATTTACACTATCAATAAACAAGGTATTACCATCTACAGTTAAACCTTGTACATTTAATCCACCTGCCTTTACAATGATATCTGCTGCAGAAACAAATACAGCTAATAAAACCATTAATATTCCAATTAACAAAATTCTTCTCATTTTAATTACCTCCGAGTATTTTTAAGTATTTATGGATTTCCATTTTGTATCATTACACCAGTCAAACATAAATCACCTATGGAATCAATATAAGCGACATTATTGCCTGCTGAATTTTGTATTATAAATGCATCCCTAGAAGGATTACAAGTTAAGGAACTACCCGAACAATCCCCAGTTTCTATACATAAATTCCCATTAGGGTCTACATAAGCAACAGTATCATCGGTACCATTATAAACTATAAAAGAATTTGCAGGAGGAGTACAATTTGTTCTTTGGGTACAAGTTCCTTTTAGCACAATATCTCCATTAAACTTAAACCTCGTAACATTTTCCCCAGTAACATTTTGAACTACAAAATCTTCTACACTAGGTCCAGCACAATCACCCGGACAATTACTTACATTTTCACCCAATTGAGATTCACAAACAGCATTATTATTACAAGTAACATTACCAAAATTACAAGTATTAGTGACCTTTATAGCCAAGCTAGTAATATTTAAATTTGAAAAGTTATTATAAGATTCGTTCACAGAAACACTAAGCCATACTTGATTAGAGGAATTAAAAGTAAAAACCCTTTCAACATTACAATTGCCCCTTAAACCAGTAATATTGCTATTCGGAATGTCTAAAATATCTTTAGTTATTGAAAAGAAATTCCAACCTTGATATAATCTTCTATTCATAAATGCAGTCAAAGGTTCAGAAAAATTATAAATTGCCCTCCCGCTTAAATTAGTAAAAACAAAAAAGCCATTATTTTTTAATTCAGTTTTATTAATCATATTTAACACTTCTTGTTCAGGATTAGGAAATAATCTTACATATTGCTGGGAAGAGAGTAAACCATAAATAGCCTTAATATTTCCACTTTTAACAAAACTACTTTGGATTAATTGATTAGGATCAGCAAAACCAGCAAGAAGAATCCAATTATTTGAAAAAGTAACATCAACGTTTCTACAACTGCCATTTGTACACCCATTATAACAATTATAGGTACTAAAGTTAAATCTGTTATTGCTACAAGACCATTCAAATACTTGATTTGCATTACAAGAATCAATTTTTAAAAAGCTACCAGCAGTAACATTCCCTTTAGTATAAAAGTTTAAACCATTGTCAGTTTCACTGCATTGTATTAAAGTACCATTCCCATTACATTTCCCAATAAAATTTCCAGCATTATCAGTAGCGCAACCATATTCACATTGATTTATTATAGTGGTAGAAGTATCATTAATACAAATATTCTCCTGGATAAATGTATTAGTACCATTCTGACTTAAACAACTATCAGAAAAATTTTGTGCAGGGGTTTGAACAGTTCCTACAGTATAAAAATCACTTCCATCAGAATCAATGCATCCAACAACAGGATTTCCAGTATAAACATTAAATTTCATTAAATAAAAGGATAAAGAGATAATCATAAAACCTATTACTAAATACTTTAAGATATTACCTTCCTCTTTTTTAACCATAGAATTTATCATATATTAAACCTTTATATAATTTTTGTTCATTCTAAATTATCCTGGAGGTAAAGGGGGTGGTGAAGGGATTTCTTCAGAAGGCAAAGATGGAGGTGTTGGTATAGGTGTAGTTGGTGTAGATGGCTGTGCTGCTCCACCAGTTCCAGTTCCTTTCTTTTTACCACTGCCCCCTGCAGGAAAAATTGGCGTAGTTGGCTGAGTTGGAACAGGAGTAGTAGTTGTTGTAGTTGGCTGAGTTGGAACAGGAGTAGTAGTTGTTGTAGTTGGCAAAGGCTTTTCCTTTTTCAAAGAAGTAACAATTAAATAAGTTGCAGTCCCTATGAGTAATATTAATAAAATTATAAAAATTATAACAGGCAAAGCAACACCTTTTTTATTTTTCATTCTATAATTCATCATTTTCTTTTTTAATAAAGATTTCTATTAAAAAATTAAAAAAAGATTACCCTAAAATCAGAGAGTAATCCTCTAAAAATCCTTCTCTTTTCACATCATTTATCACATAAAATATTTCCTTCTTCCTTAAGGGAAAAGAATCCTCAAATTCTTCCATAAAATCCTCTTGCTGTTTTAAATCCTTGAATATAGCCTCAAACTGAAAATCATACCCGTTATTTATCCTATAAACATTATTGACATTAGGGTGATTCGTCAGATACCTTAGCATTTCATCACGCTTCTCAGGAAAAGTCTTTAAAACAACAGTAATTCTAGTCATAAATCCCAAAGAACTAAAATCCAATATTGTCGTAAACTTCTTAAAAAAAGTGCCATTCTTTGATTTCAACTTCTCATACAACGTGGATATAGGTATTTTTGTTTCCCTAGATATATCCGTTAAACTAGCCCTTGCATTTTTTCTTAAATTTACAGTTAATAACATATCAGTTTTTTTCATTTTACACCTCCGAAATTCCAATTTTTTCGTTTAAATTTCGTTTTTATTGGAATTATTACATAAATATTGAAAGAATTATATTAATTCGATGACTATATTATTATAATTATTATAACATTATAATTTTTTCAAAAGATTTATATATCAGGGAGTTGATAAGAACCATAGGTGATTTAAATATTAGGAAGGTATAGAAACCGGTGTTTATCATGAAAAGAAAAGTCGCTAAAATTGGTCCTTCAACATTAATGATTTCTTTGCCTAGCAAATGGTGTAAGCATTTCAATATTCAAAAAGGTGCAGAATTAGATATAGAAGAACAAGGCTCAGAATTAAAAATTAAAACAGAAGGTAACAAAGCACAACACGAAATAACAATAGATATAAGGAACTTAAATGAAAGAACAATAAAATGGATTTTAGGTGTTCCAAATAAAAAAGGTTACGATATAATAAATGTTCTTCATAATGCTAATCAACTAAATTTAGTAAACGACTCTTTCAAGAATATTTACATAGGTTTTGTAATTACAGACCAAACTGAAGAAAAAACTGTTTTCAAGAAAGTATCATTAGAAACAAAAGAAGAATTCGACCCCATTTTAAGAAGAACCTTTCTAATCACAGTCTCACTTGCAGAAAAGGTAGTAAATAATCTAAAAGATAGAAACCATAAAAAATTAAAAGAACATTTATCTTTAGAGCGTACAAATAATCTACTAGTTGATCATTGTCATAGATTACTAGTAAAATTTGGATACCAAAATTATGAAAAAACTAGCTTCTATTTTTTACTCTGTTGGAATCTAGAAAAATTAGCAGATGAATACAAATATTTAATAAACTACTTCTCCAATAAAAATGATTAGAAACTAACACCAGAAGCTATAAAAATACTTGAAAAAACAAAAGAAAAGGTTTATTCTTACTATAATCTATTCTATAATTTTAACGTAGAAAATTTAGATAAACTAACAGAAGAAACAAAAAATCTAATTAATGAACTATCAAACTGGAACCAAAAAACAAATACTGATATAGCTATTCAAGTCTATTCACTTAAAATATTAGATAGATTAGACAACTTTTCCAGCACATTTGTAGGAATCAATTCATAATAATTGGTCGAAGTTGTTCAAAAATCTTATAACTCTTTTCAGAATCCGATCTAGTCCTACTATAATCCTCTAATAATTTAAAGGAGTGGTCCATTGAGTTGATTATAATTTCCAATTCCTCTCTTGCTTTAGATCTTTTTGACTTTATTAGGTTAGGAATAAGTTGTATTCCTCTTAATAAAGCAATACTATGATAACCTACCTCACCTTTATCCTTTAATTCATTTCTTATTTTTTGAGGAAATCCTTCAATATAATAATCAACAATATCTTTTTTATTTGAAAGTTTAGAGGGTAATAGTAAACCAGATATATCCATTAGCGGGGGCCACATACCTTTATTCTCCAAATCGCATCTAAAAATTAGATCTCTAGCATCGTCTCTTACAATCCCCCAATTAGGTGGAGAAGGATCAGTACAAACAACAGAAAATGAATCAAAGTAAGGTTGACTTATACAATAAATATTGTCAGCCAAGTTTACAAATCTAGTATCCCCAGTTAAAAAAATAAACTTATCAACCCTTTCTCTAATAAGACTAACAACATCTCTTTTTTTTAAAGAAAGATTTATGGTGTAAATACGATGAATATACTCTACTATTTTCTTAAGCAAATTTATATCCCCAGAATCTATAGGTTCCATTTTCAAATATCTCGTAGCTAAAACACTTTCCCCTTCAAATTCAAAAACAGTCAAGGGATCGGGAGCTAAAAATTCAGAATGGTCTCTAACCTTCTCTGCCAACTTACTTGTTAAATCCAATTCTTTCTCTAAATCTCCTTTATCTCCATACTTTAAAACATAATCCAAATATTTTCCTTTAATATGTTGAACAATATGTGTAGAATCTAAACCTTCAACTTCAGGTTTTTGATCAGAAATTAGAGAAATTACTCTTCTCCATTGCTCATTAGCTTCTTCAAAATTATTCTTAGTTAAAAATTCTGCATACAAGCAATTATTAATTAAATTATTTTCTAAAGATAAAGACTCTCTCCAATATTTCTTAGCCTTTTCTCTATTTCCTAAACCAGAATATAAAAATGCTAGTCTTCTTTTGCTTTTCAAATCTTCTTTGCTCTCAAGATTGGAAAATCTAAAAATTTTTTTAACACTATTAAAAAATCCCAAATTTCCAAAACCAATCTTCTCAGCTTTACTTAATTCTTTAAAAGCAGCCTCTTGATCGCTTTTTTTCTCTTCATCTCCTCTTTCTAAGAATAAGTCAGCTAAATTCAAATGCTTCAATTTCTTTTCAACAGGTCCATAAGGTCTTGAAACTATTTGTTTATAAATTTCTATTGCACCATCTAAATTTCCTTTAGCTCTATTTAAAAAATAACTATGATAATCTTTTAAATTACCAATTGCCCTAGTTAAATCTCCTAAAATTGCAGATCCAAAACCTATTGACAAAGAATAAAAAAGAAAATCATGAAGATTTTGACTTAAAGGAATATCAGATCCATTATTAGCAACACCGTAAATCCCTCCTAAAAGACCTAAAGTTAAAGGATAATGTACAAAAGGTTTTTTAAAAATACTATCAAAAGATAATTTTTCATTAGATTTAAATTCCTGATCTACTACACTATTCAAAGAATGCTTAATAACAAAAGTAGACATAGCAGTTAAAGTTAAAAAATTTGAAGGTGAATAAGAAATAATTCTACCTAAATCCACAAGCTCATTAATCAAAATGTTTTCAAATTGATTTATTTGTAAATTTTCAATTAAACCAGCTGTAATTAAACCACCAATTAAAGAAATCTTATTTAATCGATTATAAATATACTCTAAATTTGTTCTATCTCTTTTAAACAAAATCTTCTCTTCATTCAATCTTAAACTTATATGTGTTAAATACGCAATAGACAATAAAGGAAATTCAGGATTTTTAATAACTAGATTATTTAACCAACTTAAAGAAAACCATGTTCCTAAAGAAATTGGAATAGAATATTTAGCAAGATTTTCTAAATTTATTAATTTCTCATTAAATTTTTTCTCCTTAAATCCTCTCCAAATTTTATATCCAACAAAATCCACAAACCCTAAACCCAAGCCTAAGTAATGAGAACTTAAAAGATCAGTCAACGAATAAATAAATAATGGTTGAGTTGGAGATTTTACTAATTCTTTAAACTCATCATAAAAATCTCTTAGAATATCCTTAGAGTAAACCTCTTTCTTAACACCGTCTTTAATTAAACTATCAAACTCAATATCTTTTCTTTTATTTCTTAAAAATCTTTTAGAAAGTGTATTCATTAAAGATAAAGAACCTAAACAAGTTAAAAGAGAAATAGATAATCCATGATTACGAATATTTAAAATGTCATCCGCCCTTTTAGTATCAAATTGTGCAATAATTGAGCCTAAAAGTGCACCATAAGAAACATAAGCAGAATTATTCAACATTAAATTCTTAAAACCTTTTGATAATTTAGTTATAACCCCAAATCTCATTAACCTCAACATTCTTTCAGCATCCTCTTTAATATCAAAACTAGGTTTCCGCAATAAAACATCCTCTAGATTTTCTCTTGCACCTTCAAAATCCCCTCTTTGATATCTAACTTTACCTAAAGCATACCTTACTTTTAAAATATCTTGTAATTTTTGCTGTTTTTTTGCACCCTCTTCAGCCAATAAAAAATTACCAAAAGCAAAGTAATCATTCCCTATAGAATAATTTATTACACCGCAAGACCAATCTCTTAAAAATTGATCTTTTATTTGCATATAGACAATTTCAGCATCAAAAAATTTTCCTTCTCTAAATAATTTATCCCCTTCTTCTTGAAGTTTTAAATCTAAATTCATTTAATTTCCCCTATCACACTTCTTCTTTTTCTAAAAGAAAGCTCTACACTTCCTTTTTTCTTTCCGAAGTTTCTTTTTCTAAAAGAAAGCTCTACCATTCAACATCAATTTGATCCAATCTTTCATAAGGATAAATATCAATATGTTTCCTTACTTTATTATATTCCAATAAACCTTGCCAAGCAATCATAACTGCCTGATCCCCAGCATATTGTAATGGAACTGAAAAAAATCTAGCATTCCTTTCTTTACACATAATACTTAACATCTCCACTAATCTTTTATTTGCAGCCACTCCACCAATTAACAATAATTCATCCTTCTTGGTATGAGCCAAAGCCCTTTCAGAAACCTCAGTTAACATCGAAAATAAAGTCTCTTGCATTGAAAAACACAAATCCTCTTTTGAAACTTTTTTATTTTTAAAATCATTTATAGCCTTAGTAACAATCCCAGAAAAAACTAAATCCATTCCCTTAACAGTATAAGGCAACTTATAATATTTTCCTAATTTAGATAACTCTTCAATCTTTGGACCTGCAGGAAATCCTAAACCAATGCCTCTTCCAAATTTATCCAAAGCATTTCCTAAACCAGTGTCCAAAGTTTCTCCTAAAATCCTATATCTTTTATTTTCTAAAACAATTATCTGCGTATTTGCACCCGAAACATAAATGTAAACAGGATCTTTTGCATTAGTAAATAATAAACCAGAAGTTAAATGTGCTACAGCATGATTTACTCCAATTAAAGGAACTTTTAAATGTTCAGAAATTCCTTTTGCAGCCTCTAAAGCAACATGCAAGCATGGAGATAAACCAGGCCCTCTAGAATAAGCAACTAAATCTATTTTTTTCTCTTTTGATTCTTCTAAAGCCTTTTTTATCACTACATCTTTAACATTTCTATGATGTTTAGCAGCTTCAATAGGTATTATTCCCCCTTCAACAGTTTTATACATATCTCTAACATCACTTAAAACAGTTCCTTTTGAAGAAACTACTGCAGCTGCTATTGTATGTGCCGAACCCTCAATGCCTAAACATATCATAAAACTCAGTTGTTAAACAAGTTTTAAAAGGCTTATTACAACATAAAAAAATCAAAAATAGGAACATCGCAGAATTGATATTAACCAAAAAGCTTAAATATACCTCCTTAGTTAATAGTATTAAATGAAAGAATCAGATATAATCAAAAAAAATTTCAATGAATATTTAGACATTGCAAAATATTCTTTTAAAAATAGAAAGTTCAATGCTGCTGTAACACTTTATTATAAAGCCTTAGTTGAACTTTGCGATCTAGTGCTATTTGAAAAAACAGATAAAATTGGTGCAAATCACACAGAAAGATTTAAGCTTCTTGAACAATTCGAACCAATACTTTATAACATAGCTTCAAAGCTTTTTAAATTTTACAGAGATTCCTATAATAAGGAAATATCAGAGACAATTGCAAAAATAATAAAGGAGAATGTAGAAAATGCTAAAGAAAAATATTTCAAAAATAAAGATATGGATAAAAAAGAGTAAAGTTATAGATGTAATATTGTTTGGTTCATCAGTTAGAGGTAATCTCGAACCTAAAGATATTGATATTTGTATTCTTATCCAGGATTTTGAAGAAAAAAATAGCTTAGAGATAATAAACAGTTTGAGCTTGGTAACAGATAATTTAACTGCAAAATATCATTTTACAATATTAAAAATAAGTTCATTTTTATCAGGCAACACTCTTACAAAGACTTTGATTAGTGAAGGTTATAGTTTAAGGCATAATAAACCCTTCTCTGAAGTATTTGGATTTCAAAGTAAAAGTATGTTTGTATATAGTCTAAAACATTATACTCCTTCAAAAAGAGTCCAATTCCATTATCTGCTTAACGGTAGATATGGATCTATTGGCATCTTAAAAGAGGTTAAGGGATATATAGTAAGCAATGGGACAATAATAGTTCCAACAACTAAAGAGGATTTATTAAAGAAAATTCTTAACCAGTGGAATGTCAGCTACAAAATTACGAGAATTCTGTCCGGTTAACAATACTAACCACAAATAATAAATATAACCTTTTAGTTAATAGTATTAAAAAGGGCTTAAATCATAGTTTTATCTTAAAATTAGGCAAACCAATAAGCAGTTAACCGAACTAAGTTATCATTCAAAAATCTTTCCAAAAAATCCCTTGCCCTCTAATTTTAACAATTCCTGATATAATTTTTTCTGTTTATTATTTAATTTCTTAGGACTTTCTACATCAACAACAACATATAAATCACCATTTTCACTTCCATTAAATCCAGGCCCTCCTTCACTTTTTACTCTTAACATTGCACCAGATTCAATTCCTTGCGGTATTTTAACCTTAATTTTCTTCTCAACTTCAATTTGTGCACTTCCACCACATTCTTCACAAGCTTTTTCAATTACTAAACCTTCACCACCACAAGATCTACAAGTAGTTATTGAAGTAAAATATCCAAAAGGGGTTCTTCTTTGTATTCTTTTCTGCCCAGTTCCTTGACAATCTTTACAATTAATTAATTCTTTAGTTTCAGAACCAGTACCATTGCAATGTTTACAAGATTCAAATTTATTAACCTCAATGATTTTTTCAACACCTAAAGCAGCCTCGGGAAATGAAATACTTAAATCATATCTCAGATCATTCCCCCTAGATCTTCTCCTTTTCCTTTCACCATGACCCCCAAAAAATATATCAAAAATATTCCCAAAATCTGAAAAACCAGCGCTTCTAAATATTGATTCAAAATCCGCACCTCTAAAAATATCCTCTTGTGAATACCTTTGATCAAAACCAGAATGTCCAAACTGATCATATGTAGTCCTTTTCTGATCATCACTTAAAACAGCATACGCCTCAGAAATCTCTTTAAATTTTTCTTCAGCATCTTTAGTCTTATTCAAATCAGGATGAAATTTTTTAGCTAATTTTTTATAAGCCTTTTTAATATCATCTTTAGAACAGCTTTTATTCACCCCTAAAATCTCATAATAATCCCTTTTTGTTGTCATATTTTTTATTTATTAAATGAATTTTTAAAACTAACTAAAAATAATAAAAGAAGTTTATTTTACCTCCTCCGCATCTGCATCATAAACCTTTTTACCCTTCTTTTCATCCTTATTCTCTTCCTGAGCTTTTGCTTGTTGAGCTTTAGCAGCCTCTTGATACATCTTAGCTCCAATTTCTTGAGCAACTTTCTCTAATTCCTGCAATTTATTTTTTATCTCTTCCACATTATCAGATTTAACAACTTCTTTCAACTCTTTAATCTTGGGCTCAATCTTATCTCTAGTTGATTGATCAATCTTATCCTTATGCTCTTCTAATAATTTCTCAGTAGAATAGATTAAAGTTTCTGCATTGTTCTTTACTTCAATAGATTCTTTTCTTTTCTTATCTTCTTCAGCAAATTTCTCAGCTTCTTGTCTCATTTTTTCAACTTCTTCTTTATTTAATTTTTGAGTTGAACTTATTACAATAGACTGAATCTTTCCAGTTCCTAAATCTTTTGCATTTACATTAATAATTCCATTCGCATCTATATCAAATGTAACTTCAATCTGTGGTATCCCTCTAGGAGCAGGTGGAATTCCAGTTAATTCAAATCTTCCAATTGACTTATTGTCAGCAGCCATCTCCCTTTCACCTTGTAAAACATTTATAGTTACAGCAGGTTGATTATCAGCTGCAGTTGAAAAAATCTGAGATTTCTTAGTTGGAATTGTAGTATTTCTTTGGATTAAAGGAGTTCTTATCCCACCTAAAGTTTCAATACCTAAAGTTAAAGGGGTTACATCTAATAACAATATATCCTTAACATCCCCAGCTAAAACCCCAGCCTGAATTGCTGCACCCATTGCAACACATTCCATTGGATCAACACCACCCTCAGGCTTCTTATTTGTAATCTTTTCAACAAAATTCCTTACAATTGGCATTCTTGTAGGTCCGCCAACTAAAACTATTTTATGTATCTCACTTGGAGTTAGTTTAGCATCCTTCAAAGCCTGCTCAACAGGTTTCCTGCATCTTTCAACTATAGGACTAACTAATTTCTCCAATTGTGCTCTAGTTAATTTCATCTGTAAATTCTTTTGTCCAGATATAAAGGGTAAATTAATATCCGTTTCTAAAACAGTTGATAATTCTATCTTAGCCTTTTCAGCAGCCTCTCTAACCCTTTGAACAGCAGTTGCATCTTCATTTAAATCAATTCCAGTTTGTTTCTTAAATTCTTCAAAAATAAATTTCATTACAATAGCATCCATATCAGTTCCACCTAATTGAGTATCTCCAGAAGTAGATTTAACTTCAAATACACCATCACCAAATTCCATAATAGTTACATCTAAAGTTCCACCACCTAAGTCAAAAACTAAAATCTTTAATTCCTTATCTTGTTTATCCAAGCCAAAAGCCAAAGAAGCAGCAGTTGGCTCATTTACAATTCTAACAACTTCTAAACCTGCAATTGTACCTGCATCTTTAGTAGCTTGTCTCTGGTCATCATCAAAATAAGCAGGTACTGTAATTACAACTTTATCTATTTTTTCACCTAAAAATTGTTCTGCATCCTTCTTAATCTTTTGTAAGATAAAAGCAGAAATCTGTTGTGGGGTATACTCCTTACCAAAAATTTTATACTTAAATTTAGTGCCCATCTTTCTTTTTGCAGCTGTTATAGTTCCTTCAGGATTACTTATAGCCATCCTTCTAGCAGGCTCTCCAACTAACATTTGACCATCTTTAGTAATTGAAACAACAGAAGGAAATGCCTTACCATATAATGAAGCCCCTTCAGCACTTGGAACTATAATTGGTCTTCCAGCTTGCATAACTGCAGCTGCTGAATTACTTGTTCCTAAATCTATCCCTAAAATTTTACTCATTTTTATTACCCCCCTTGGTTTCTTTTCCGAGGTTTTCTTTTTTAAAGAAAAGCTCTCCTGAAGCCACTATAACTCTAGATGGCCTCAAAACTTTTTCTTTAAAAAAATATCCTTTTTGAATTTCTTCAACAATCTCCCCGTCTTTTTTTCCATCAACATTTACTTTCTGAATTGGTTCATGGTTAAAAGGATCAAATTTTTTTCCCATAGCATTAATTTCTTTTAACCCTTCCTTCTCCAAAACACCCCTAAAATTATTGAAAATCATTTTTATTCCCTCAAAAACCTCTTTATTTTCAGTTTTCAAATTCTTAATAGCAGCATCAAATTCATCCAAAACATTAACCAATTTTGAAATTAACTCAAAAGATGCATATTCCTTAAACATTTGAGTCCTTAATTCAATGTTTTTCTGATAATTTTGAAACTCAGCCTGTAATCTTTGTAAATGGTTTATTGTATCTGTTAACTCTTTATTTTTATTACTTAAGTCTTGCATTAGTTCTTTGTTAACCTTTTCTAGCTCATCTACCGATTCCCCTTTTAAAGCTTTTTTTTGAGTTTCTTTAGCCATTTTAAAGCAATCTCCTTGAATAATTATGTTGACTTTAAATCAACCAAGTTTAGAATATATCAACTTATATTTAAAGCTTTTGTTTTCAGGGCTTTGACCATTAACTAGCCATAAACTTAGCATCTAAATCAAATTCCAAAATTTAAATTTTTATATAACTAAAATAAAGAAGTAAAACATTAACAACATAAATTGCAATGCATACCAAACAAAAATTCTTTAATTTAAAATAAGATACATAAGCCAAATAAATTGAACCTAAAATAGCCAAGATAGAAAAATAAAAAACATACATTAAATCATAATTACTTAAGAAAAAGATAAAAATATAAAAAATTATTCCCCCAATAGAATTAGAAACACCAAAAGTTTTACCATAAGGACTATTAAATGCCTTTCCACAAGACATATTCTCGCTTATATCGCAAACAGCCTTATAATTTTTAACCCTAGAAGCCTTCCACTCCACATAATACGCATAAACAGATAATAAAAATCCAATAATAACAATTATTTGTACCCCAAGAGCCATGAATTTAATAAAATACTTTAATATAAAAAGATTGTGCTAATACTCTCCATGCGTTGGTTCATGACATTTGGCACCCTCTTTAAACACTCCTTTGTGAGTGTAAAAATGAGGTGGTTCAAGTGGAACAGAAAATTACAAAAAGAAAAAAGAGTGAGATAAGAAGAGAA
>JACQNH010000031.1 GCA_016203175.1 Candidatus Woesearchaeota archaeon | reverse complement strand
CCGCATATGAGCCTTGATGGATTAACTCCTGCTGAAGTATATTTTGCATTTCATAAATTGTTTTAAAGAAGGTTAAAATTAGAGAATAAAAAGGTGCCATATCTATTGGACTAGTGCACCTTATTTCCTCTCTTTAATCCTTCTTCAACATTTTCGATGTGTTTCTTACTGGTAGAAAGCCAGTTACTTATATAACTTAATTTATACCTTCCTTTAGCTTGATTGTCTTTTTTCATAAACCATCTAAGACTCCTAAATATTTAAATCCTTCTTTTGACATAAAACTCATTAATTTTTATATTATATAAACCTTTTGTTTAATTATCACTCATTAGTTACTATTTCTTAATCTACTCTTTTACAAATTCCACATTTTTGAAATTTCTAAATTGTTCATCTCCTGTCAGAAATTTTATATCCAAATTTAGAGCAATTGCATAACCAAGTGCATCGATAAATGAAATATCTTTTTTTGTATTTTCTAATCGAAATTTTGAAGCATGCTTTATATCTTCCGAAGTAATTTCTATACAGGAACTTATCAATCTGTTAACAAACTCCTCTGCAAGTTTATATTCCCCTTCTTTTATTAAATTATAGTAAAGCTCATAAAGATTCATAATTGTAGTAACTATCCTATATCCCTTAGAGAATTTAGCATAATTTTCCCTACCTAAAGCAATTGAGTATAAAGCATAGGTATCATAAAAATATACCTGCTGTTCATTCCCAACCCTTTCTTGATTCATCTTTTAGTTGCTGTGCTGTCTTTTTTATTTTAAGTTTTCCAAAAAGATCTGTTAAATCATATTCTTTTTGTATGGCTATATGTAGGAAATCATTTTGTTTTATGTTCTCTTCATGAACAACTTCTCTAGGAATAATTACAGCAATAGAATCTCCCCATTTCCTAGCTCTTGTTTCTATTTCTACCATTTTCATGATATATAGTATGATATATTTAAACATTTCGGTTTAGGTTCGATTTATTTATGACCAACTATTTCTTAATCTTACTCCAATCCATACCTTTAATCAAATGTTTGCATTTTATTGAAGTATCAACATAAATTTTAAATCCTTCTTTTATTGCATCATTGCATAATTCCACATCATCGAAACCAGTTGTATAACGAAATTTAATTTTATTTAAAACTTTTTTTGAAATTAATAAGCAGCTTAATGATGTTGATCTTAATTCTAATAATTTTTCATCTTCCACCTCATAAGGTTCTAAATAACGCATTAACTCTTTCCTATTAAAATCTTTTCCCGCAGTTATCCATAACATTGGTTTATAAGTTAATTGCCCGTTTATGATTAAATCGCAAAAAACTACTCCTGAAATTAAATCTTTTTTATATTTTAACAATCTCTCAACAACATCTTTAGGTGGAATAACATCTTGTTCTAAACTTAAAAAGTAGTCATAGTTTTCTTTTAAGGCAATATTTCTAATTAAATTTCTTGAGTGTACTATCCTGTCTTTAGCACCTTCAAACCATTCTGAATCTTTAATTAATCTTAAATTTTTAAAATCCTTTATTAAGTTTTTTATTTTATTTAAATATTCATCTGTTTTAGAATTATCTACTATAATAAAATCAGCATTCTTATATGTTAAATTTTTTAATCCTTCTAAGTATTCATTTAAACAATAAGCTTTATGTTCTGAAGTTGGACAGCCAATTAATATTTTCATAAAATTTAGAAGAACTTTAAATGTTTTAAAGCTTTTCCCTAACTTAAAAATTCTTTTACAATCTCAGTTAAAACTTTAGTAAAATCATTTAACTCCTTTATTTTAATGCTTTCATTTGCCATATGCGCCATTCTATGTTCACCACAACTAAATCCAACTGCAATTATTCTTTTTTTAACTAAAGCTTTTGTATCAGTTGCGCCAGATAAACCAGTAATCTTTGGTTTAATTTTTAAAATCTTTTTTGTTATCTTTTGAATAGTTTTAACTAATTTATTATTGGGCAATACTTCTGTAGCAGGAGATTTTTCTAGAACTTTAATCTTAATTTTTATAGTTTTATTTTTCTTTTGAGCTTTTTTAATGATAACTTTTATATCATTTAAAATTTTATTTGGATTTTGAGAGGGCAAGTATCTTATGTCTATTATTGCTTTAGCTTTTGAAGGAACCATATTTGGAGCTACACCCCCTTCAATTTGTCCTAAATTTAGTGTTGGTTTTGAAAGAAATTTATGTTTTTTGTATTTAAACTTATATTTTCTAATTAAATCTAAAACTTCAATTAAGTTATAAACAGCATTTGTTCCTAATTGAGGCATTGAACCATGAACTTGCTTTCCAAAAGAAGTTAATTCAAGCCATAAAACTCCTTTTTCAGCAACAGTAATCTTTTTCATAGAGCCAGCAACATCAGGTAAAATTGCATAATCTGGTTTAATCTTTTTTTCATTAATTAGATATTTTAAACCTAAATCAGATCCTCTTTCTTCATCAGCCAATACGCCTATAATAAATGTTCCTTTTAATTTATCCTCAAATTTTTTTATGTTTATAACTGCAGATATTAAACAAGCTAAAGGTCCTTTATCATCAGAAGTTCCACGACCATAAACTCTTCCATTTTTTATAACAGATTTAAATGGATTCGTTTTCCAACCCTCACCTGCAGGAACAGTATCAGAATGACAGGAAATAAATAATTCTGGTCTTCCTTTTCCGATGTATCCGATCATATTTGGTCTTTTTTGATCTTTTGAGAAAACCTTAAATTTAATTTTATTTTTCTTGAAAAAGCTTTTAACATAATCGACCACTATATATTCATTTCCTGGTGGATTTACAGTTTTAAAATTTATTAAATCTTTAAGTATTTTAACTGGTTCCATAATGTTCTAAATTTTTAATAGAATATAAAGATTTTGTATAAATTATTTTATTGTTGGTATTAGCTCAAAAAGCTGTTCTAAATCCTGTATTCACAACATTTATAAACAATTAACTATAGTGAATTTACTATGGTTAATCAGAAATTATTACAACCCCAAGAGATAGAAGTTTGGTATATCTTGCCTGCTATAAGAAGAGAGTTGGCAGTAGCAATGAAAAGTTTAAGCTTAGAACAAAAAGAAATAGCTAGAATTTTAGGAGTTTCTCCAGCAGCAGTTTCTAATTATTTTACTGAAAAAAGAGCTACAGAAGTTAAATTTGACCCTAAAACTAAAGAACAGGTAGTAAAAGCTGCAAAAGAAATCATTAATGATAATTCAAAAGTAATTCCAGAAACCCAAAAATTATTGAAATTAATGTGGAGTACTAAGGTTGTTTGTAATATTCATAAAGAATATTGTAATTTAGAAAATAACTGTGAGGTATGTTTCCCAAAATGACAGAGCAAATTGTAGAAATATCAAGGGAGATTTATGATCACAGAAATCCAGAAAGATCAGTTAAGAAATTAGAAGGATTAAATGAAGAAGTTGTTAAAGCAATATCAGAAGAAAAACAAGAACCAGAGTGGATGTTAAGTAAAAGATTAAACGCTTTAAGGATATTTCTAGAAAAACCAATACCAAAATGGGGTCCTGACTTAAGCACTTTAGATTTTCAAAAGATTAGATATTATTTAAAACCCGAAGAAAGGAAAAACATGAACAAGTGGGAAGATGTTCCAAATTATATTAAAAAAACATTTGAAAAATTAGGAATTCCAGAAGCAGAAAAAAAAGCTTTAGCTGGTGCTGGTGCAATGTACGAATCTGAAGTAATGTATCATAATTTAAAAAAAGAATGGGAAGAAAAAGGTGTTATTTTTGAAGATATGGATATTGCATTACAAAAATATCCTGAATTAGTTAAAAAATATTTTATGAGTGATTGTGTTCCAATAAACGATCATAAGTTCGCTGCTTTACATGGTGCTGTTTGGAGTGGTGGTACTTTTATTTATGTTCCTAAAAATGTTAAAGTTACTCTACCATTACAAGCTTATTTTAGAATGAACTCTCCAAGAGGTGGACAGTTTGAGCATACTTTGATAGTTGCAGATGAAGGTGCTGAGGTTTCGTATTTGGAGGGTTGCAGCTCTCCTATATATAATGAAAATTCTATTCACGCTGGTTGCGTTGAAATATTTGTCCATAAAAATGCTCGAGTAAGATATCATTCTATTGAAAATTGGTCTAGGAATACTTTTAATTTAAATACAAAAAGAGCTGTCGTTTTTGAAAATGGAATCGTCGAATGGATAAATGCCAACTTTGGTTCGCACACAACTATGCTTTATCCTTGTTCAGTTTTAAAAGAAAAGGGAGCAAAATCAGAATTCATTGGGATTGCTTATGCTGGAAAAGACCAAAATCAGGATACAGGCCATAAAGTTTTACATTTAGCATCAAATACATCTTCAACAGTTGTAAGTAAAAGTATTTCAAAAGATGGTGGGATAACAACTTATAGGGGATTAGTTCATATTGCAAAAGGAGCTAAAAATTCAAAATGTAAAGTTCAATGCGATGCTTTAATGATGGATAATAAAAGTAAATCAAACACAATACCTTATATGGATATTAAAGAGCAAAAAGTTACAATAGGTCATGAAGCTTCTGTAGGTAAAATAGACGAAGAAAAGTTATTCTATTTAATGTCTCGTGGAGTAAAAGAAGAAGATGCTAGAAAATTAATAGTTTCAGGTTTTGTAGAACCAATAAGTAAACAATTACCAATGGAATATGCTTTAGAGTTTAATAGACTTGTAGAATTAGAGATGGAGACAAGTTTAGGTTAAATTCTTATTAAAATGAAAATTCAAAAAGGGTTGTTAAATCAACTAAGTAGGACAATGAAAGAGCCTGAATGGCTTCTAAACAAGAGATTAAAATATTTAGACCTATACAATTCAAAAGAATTTGATAAGTATTTTAGGCATGGGTTAAGTATAATCCTAAACACAGGAAATTTTAATTTTGATAAAAGTTTAATTAGTTCTAAACCGAGTATGATTATAAAATCTAATAAAGCAATAATTAAACCCATAGATGATTCTGTAAAAGGTTTAATTTTTAATTTAAATGTTAATAATGATAAATTTAGTTTATTGCATAAAACTTTTTGTTTAAATTGTAATCTAATTATAATCCCTAAAAATACAGAAGCCGAAATAGAATTAATAGGAGATGCAAATTTCTTACACACAGTTGTTATAGCAGAAGAAAATTCAAAAGCAATTATAAAAGAAAATTTTAAAGTTAATTCTTTAATGTCAAGAGGAGTAGAAATTTTTGCAAAAGAAAATGCTAAAATAGAATTCTTAACTTCCACAGTTTCAAAAGAGGGTTACTTTTTCGCTGAATACAATGCACATTTAGATACAAATGCAGAACTAAAATGGTTCAACGCTTTAAAAGATGGAAAATTCTCAAGGATTATTATAGAAACAAATCTTAATGGTCAAAATTCAAGGGTTAAAACAGCTTCTATGGCCATTTTAAAAGATAAGTCTCAGGCAGATATTTATACTTTATCAAAACATAACAATAAAGCAACATTCTCAGATACATTAGCAAAAGGAGTTGTTAAAGATTCTTCAAAGCTTTTAATAAGAGGTTTAACAAGAGTAGAAAAGGTAGCTCCTAATAGTGATGGCTACGAAAAAGCAGACATTTTAATTTTTGATAATGCAGAAGCAGATGCAATTCCAAATCTAGAGATCGAGAATAATGATGTTAGATGTACACATGGAGCTTCTATAGGGCAAATTGAAAAGGAAAAATTGTTCTATTTACAATCTAGAGGTTTAAGTGAAGAAGAAGCTAAAAATTTAATAGTAGAAGGATTTTTTGAACCGCTTTTAAAATTTTTCTCAGATAATGAAAATAAAATAAATGAAATAAGGCAGGTAATAAAATGTTAAACGCTGATAAAATAAAAAAAGATTTCCCTATATTGAAAAATCTTTTAGTCTACCTAGATAATGCTGCCACATCTCAAAAACCATACCAAGTAATTAATGCTATAAAAGATTATTATGAAAGATATAATGCAAATGTTCATCGTGGAGTTTATAAAATAGCTGTAGAAGCAACTGAAAAATACGAAGAAGCCCATAGGGTTGTTGCCAAATTTATTAATGCCTTTCCAAATGAAATTATATTTACAAGAAATACAACAGAATCCATAAATTTAGTTGCTTACTCTTTAGGTTTAAAATTAAAAAAAGACGATGAAGTAGTTGTTTCTTTAATGGAGCATCATAGTAATTTTGTACCTTGGCAGCAAATTTGTAAAATAACAGGAGCTAAATTTAAAGTTATTCCAATAGATGAAAAAGGAAATCTAAAGGATTATGAAAAATTTATAACCAAAAATACTAAAATTGTTTCTATTACACATGCTTCAAATGTTTTAGGCACAATAAATCCAATAAAAGAAATTATTAATTTAGCTCATAAAAATGGTGCTATTGCAATTATAGATGGTGCACAATCTGTTCCTCATTTTAGTGTAGATGTAAAGGATTTAGATTGTGATTTTCTAGCCTTCAGTGGTCATAAGATGCTAGCCCCTATGGGTATTGGAGTTTTATATGGAAAGCAAGAAATTTTGAAATCTATGGGCCCATTTAATTACGGCGGGGATATGATTAGAGAAGTTAAATTAAATGAAACTAAGTTTAATGACTTACCTTGGAAATTTGAAGCAGGTACACCAAATGTCGAAGCTGCAATAGGTTTGGTGGAGGCTGTAAAATATTTAGAAAAACTAGGAATGAACAATATTTATTCTCACACTCAATATTTAACAAAATATGCTTTATTCAGATTAAAAGAAATTCCAAATATAAAAGTTTACGGTCCAGAAAAAAGGAATTGTTTGATTAGTTTTAAACTTGGCAGATTACATCCTCATGATGCTTCAGCATTTTTAGATGAATTAAATATAGCAATTAGAGGCGGTCACATGTGCGCTCAGCCTTTAGTAAATTCTTTAGGCGAAATAGCAGTTGCAAGAGTAAGTTTTTACATTTATAACACAAAAGAAGATGTTGATAAATTTGTTGATGGTTTAAAAAAAGCAAAAGGAGCTTTCAAGGTATAAAATGGACATTTATATGGAAAATATTTTGGATCATTGGAGAAATCCTAGAAATTCAGGTAATTTAAAAAATCCAGATATTACTTTTTTTGATAACAATCCTTTATGTGGTGATGAGATTAAATTGCAGTTAGTAGTAAGCAACAATATTGTACAGGAAGTAAAATTTTTAGGAAGAGGTTGTAGTATTTCCCAGGCTGCTGCAGATTTACTATCAGATTTCATTAAAGGAAAATCTTTAGACGAAATTAAAAATATAAAAAATAATCAAATAATAGAAATGTTAGGTATTCCTATCGGTCCTGTAAGAATTAAATGTGCTTTACTTGCTTTACTCGCTCTAAAAAAGGGCATTTATATAAAAGAAGGAATTAAAATGGAGGATAATGATTTAAATGGAAACTCTCAAAATTAAAAATTTAAGTGTAAGTACAGATGGAAAGAAAATTTTAGAAAATGTTAATCTAGAAATAAAAAGAGGGGAAATAGTAGCTCTAATGGGCCCAAATGGTTCAGGAAAAAGTACTTTGGCTTATGCAATAATGGGCCATCCGAATTACACAGTAGAGTCTGGTGAAGTTTTATATAAAAATCAAAATATTTTAGAATTAAGTCCTGATAAAAGAGCTAAATTAGGAATATTTTTAAGCTTTCAATACCCTTCAGAAGTTCCAGGCGTTTCTGTTTCAAATTTTTTAAGAACAGCTTTTAATAATTTAAAAAATGTTAAAGTAGATGTTATGGAATTTTTAAAAAAAATAAATCAAAAAATGGAATTGTTAAACATAGATAAATCCTTTATACAAAGACATTTAAATGATGGTTTTAGTGGTGGAGAAAAGAAAAAGTGTGAAATATTACAAATGGCAGTTTTTGAGCCTGAAATTGCTATTTTGGATGAGACAGATTCTGGAACTGATGTAGATGCTTTAAGGGTTATTGGAGAAGGAGTAAATAAAATTAAAGAAATTTCTAATTCAGGAATCTTGGTTATTACACATTATAATAGAATTTTGAAGTACTTAAAACCAGATAGAGTTTATATAATGATGAAAGGTAAAATTGTAAAAGAAGGTGAGCATAAATTGGCTGATGAAATTGAGAGTAAAGGGTATAAGATTGTAAATTAAGATGCAACCATAGAAGACTTTCAAAAATTAGATGTGGGTAAAGTAAATCAAGTGGAAGTTTTTATTTAAAGCTAAAAGCGTAAGATTAATAAATTGGTTTTAGTTAGAAATTATATGGGAAGAACTTTTCATGTTATAGAGAACTTTGCAAAACTAACCCAAAATCTTGATTTTAATTCATAAAATTTATATTTATAACCTCATTCTTAAAATAAAAAATGAGGTGATCTTTATGGAAAATAAATTTTCTTTAAAACAGTTTGGTGTTAGCTTAGGT
>JACQNH010000032.1 GCA_016203175.1 Candidatus Woesearchaeota archaeon | reverse complement strand
TGTTTAGATACTAGTTTTACTGTAGCATTAAATTGTTTTTTAGGGTCGCCCATATCAAATCTTACAATTTTCGAGGTAGGCATAGCTTTTATGAAACCCTTTTTCTGGAATTTACTTTTTCTGGTATAAGGGCGTTCAATAGTTGTATAGCAATGTCCTTTTCTGAGTCCTGCCATAAAATTTTGTTTAAGACTTTATTTATAAAGGTATTGGTGTGGCTGGCTCTGTAGAAAAAGTCCTTAAAATGAGGTACTTTTTAAACATCTTTCTGACTTTTTAAACAAACGATACCTTTTTAATATTTTTTAAATTACAAGAAATGATGGTAGAACAAACACAACAAAGAACATTAGAGCAATTAACATTTAGTCTAGGAGACAATAGTGAAATTATTAGAATGAATGGAGAACTCATAAAAGCTATCCCTATTGGTGAACCATATATTTTTATTTTTCCAATGGCAGATAGTACAGATGAAGTTGTTACAAGAAGAGTTCCAAACAATGCTAATGCTTACTGTGTGGGAATGCAATTAGATGCCTCGCGAACTAGAGAAGCCCCACCAAAAATTCCCTATCAGATTTATGCTGTTCAATATTACAAAATTATTTCTTAAACAGAATAACTTTTCACGTAACTACAAAACTTGCATTTAGAACTGCATTCAGGTATACTATTATTTAAGACTTCTATAGCTTTCTTGAACAAGTCTTCAGCATGTTTAAGATTAACATGCATCTTTACTATTTCTGTATTAAACACAAAATTTCCATCCTCTAGTATCTCTTCTGGCATGTAAAACAGCAAATAGCCATAATCCTCAACTTCATAACCATTCAGCTTGAATAATAGATTATAGAGGTTTATCTTATCTTGGTACATATGAGCTGTATCTTCTTTCAATGCAAATCCTCTAGTCTTGAAGTCCAAAACTATAATTTTATTGTCTTTAATTAATAACTCGTCCACAGCTCCATATAAAGTAATACCGTTTGCTTTATCCATGTAAGAAATACCTTTAAAATTATTACGCCAAACATTTAGATTTTCCATATTGCTATACAATCCACAGTCTATATTATGCTTTTTAAGTTCAGGTGGTAAGCTATTATTATCTCTATACTTGTCAAAATGCTTCTTTAACTTTAAATCCATTCCATTAGGCAAAGAAGACATAGCACTAGATGGTCTTCTTACTTTCTTGACCATTTGAAGCCAAAAACACTTGGGGCATTCTTCTAATAAACTTAATGAAGATGGGGATAGTTTGTAGGTCATTTTATCTCACGTATCCTGGAAAATCTGAAAAATTGGTTGTCTGCCATTCAAAAAAGATAAGAATAATTACAACGACTAATACTATTAAGACCATTACCCAAAACCACCATTTTTTGTAGACTTTCATTTCTTAGACCTCTTAAAGTATTTTCTATAAACTAACCCTAATATTCCGCCAATAAATAAAGATAGAACTAATACACTCCCTAAATCAATATTCTTTATGTTTATTAGAATAATTATACCAATCAAAACAATAATTGAAGTAATCCAATAGCTTTTTGATAATTCAACATCTTGCATCCAAATACTTTTAGATTTTGTCTTTATTCCTAGTTTTCTCATTCTATTTGAAGCATAAATAGTAATAATTGAGCCCACAATAAGAAATAGCATCATAAACCCAAATAAAATCCAATTTAGAGTTTCATTAGTGTTATTCAAAGTTAAATATGCTGCAAACATAAATGCAATTCCAATGTATCCTATAACTATTCCAATCTTTTGAAGTCTATCATAATCTACCATCTGGCACCATATTGTTATTGTCTTTATTATTTAAAGATATATGGAAATTAGGATTAATACCAAGTTCATACATCTCTTGAATAACTACACAGATATTATGGCATATCACTTTCAGCAATAGTTCATTATGCTGTGCCACTTTGTCTTTGCTTCTTAGATTATTCTTGAACTTGGATTTATTTTTTATATTTTGCAATACTAATAAAGTTTCTTCAGCACTTTCTATATACTCCTCTGCTAAATTATTATTGGGCTTAATTATTTTTATGCCTTTATTTTGTTTTAAACACCATTTTAACCTTTCAAGATCCATTTTATTGCATCCTCGCTTCCAGCTATTATCAAATGTTTGTTTTTTATTTCTTCTTTTAATCCTTTTTTGATATCTTCTAAACTTTTTACATGTATTATGTGAAATGATAAACTAAATTTCTTTTCAAAATCTTTAACCAAACTATTGTTAAATCCATTAATAACTACTAAGTCTATATCGTTTGCTTTTTTTGTATTTTCAACACCACTCCCAAACATCAGCGCGATTTTAAATGAACTGTTATGAACAAAAGAAGCTATCTCTTTTAACATTGGGTCATTATTATATTTCTTAGTTAGCATTTCTTTTTCTGCTAATAATATGAAGTCTATTATTAACGGATTGTCATAATTTAGTTTATACATCGTTAATCTACCTTGATATTTTTTAATTAGAACTCCTGTTTTTTCAAATAAATTAAGGTATTTACGCAAGGTTGTGTGATGTATCTTTAACTTTCTTGCTATTTCTGATAAATGTATGAATTCTTTTGAGTAAAGCAATGGTCCTAAAAGAGACCATGTTGTTGTATTTTTAACCATATTGTTATATTAATAACAATTACTATATAAACCTTTCTCTTATTAAAAATCACTACGAAAGTCCGCTATTTTTCTTAACACCTTCGCCAGAAATCCACTTACTTTAGTTAGTGGATGAATGACGCAATCTTTTTCTAATCGCAAAAAATAAAAAGCATGGCAAGGAATTTTTGCCACGAAAATCCGTTATTTTTCTTAAATAATAGCATCTTGATAGTATTATGCAATATGAAATACCTCAGGAGCTTAAGTACAAAGAAAAGATAGTATTCAACCTTGATTTTGAACAGCTGGTATATGCTTTGATATTTACGTTTGTTATAATAATAATTTTCAAGACTAACCTAGGCTTGTTTTCTAAGTTTTTAATTTCTTCAATATTTGTTGTTATTTCTGTTTTGTTCATGTTTTTCAACTTTAAAGATGTAATAAGAAATTATTTTTCATGGATCAACTTCAGGGATGTTAAATTTATGACCAGAAAAATGAATAGATTTTTTGCACTACACTACATAAATAGTGATCATTTAGAAATAAGGCAGTACAGAAACAAATTTATTTCAAGATTAAGAAAAATAAAGAGCTATGACATAAACAAAATTGCAATAATAAAAGTAATGCCTATAAATTTTTCTGTTAAGGGTGAGGATAGTAAAGAGCATATAATAAAGAATTTCCAGAGATTCCTCAACAGTTTGGATTTTGAAATCCAGATACTAGTAAAAACAGAGCCTCTAACCCTTGAAAGTTACTTTAGAGAAACAAGCAGAAAAATCAACCCTGATTACAGTGATTATTTTAAGCATTACAAGGAAAATATTGAAAATTTAATCCTAGAAAAAAATATCCAAAATAGGAGTTTCTATATAATAATCAAAGAAAAAGACAATCTAGAAATTCAAGTTGATATCTGCACAGAAAGGCTAAGGTTATTAAAATTAAACTCCCATACATTAAATGAAAAGGAAACCCTTGCCTTGTTAATGGGATTTTTTGACACTTTCCAGGAAAAAAACTATGAAGCTGACGTAAGCAAGCTCAATTACTTCAATTATTTAGTAGCTCCAAACTATATAAAAAACAACATTACTAACTTGGAAATAGACAATAAATTTTACACCATAATAGCGGCTTACGGATATCCCAGAAATGTACAAATTGGATTTCTAGACAAGATAATAACAAGCAACGCAAATTTTGACATTTCAATGCATATAGAGCCTTTTTCCATTGAAAATACCATAGTAAGCATTAACAAAGAACTTCAAAAGCAGAGAGCAGATCTATATTCATTAAAGAAAAGGAAAATATTAAACACAAGCCTTGAAATTAAGTACAATGACACCAAAAAGATACTAGAAGAGCTTCAGAAAGGAACTCAAAGATTGTTTAACATAAGTTTATACATATTAATAAAAGCTAGCTCAAAAGAAGAACTTGAGCTATTGACAAAAAAGATTGAATCAGAATTAAATTCATTGCTGATAATCCCAAGAATAATGGTGTTTAATCTTCATAAGGCCTTGAAATCTATGCTGCCGTATTCAAGCAATGAAATAAACTACAAAAGAAATATTACGACAGATGCATTAAGCGCTTTCTTTCCTTTCACAAGCAAATTTCTTGATATAGACAATAATGGCATATTGCTTGGACTAAATAAAAACAACATCCCAATAATAAAAGACATCTATAATCTCGGGAATAGTAACGGATTTATTCTTTCTTCTTCTGGGCACGGAAAGTCTTTTTATGCAAAATTATTCATAATGAGGCAGCTGATGTTTAAAAATAAAGTAATAGTCATAGATCCTCAGAATGAATATATTAAACTAGCTAAAAAATTCAATGGTCAAATAATAAATATTTCTAATGATTCTGACACGATTATTAATGCCCTGGACCTTATGGGCCATGACTACGCTGAAAAGAGAATATCTTTGATTGACTTGTTTAATGTGATGCTCGGCGGCATTTCGGATATTCAAAAATCTGTCGTAGACAGGGCACTGACTAATTGCTATTTAAAAAAAGGCATCACAATAAATGAAAAAACCTGGAATAATAAGCCGCCAAAACTAGAAGATTTACTAAAAGAGCTCCTAATAATGGAAAAAAAATCTACTATTAATGAAAGACCTACATATCATAGCTTAATTAACAGATTAAGCATGTATGTTGATGGCGTCTACAGTTTCTTAAACAGGCATACAAAAATTGACTTCAATAATGATTTTATTATCTTCAACATAGGAAATATGCCAAGGCAAGTAAAGCCGGTAATAATGTTCCTTATTCTAGATTATGTATACATGAAAATGAAATCTTCTATTGAGCAGAAATTACTGGTAATAGATGAGGCATGGTCATTGCTTAATAAGGTAGAAGAAGCTTCCTACATATTTGAGATAGTAAAGACTTCAAGGAAATTTAATCTGTCTTTATTGTTAATAACTCAAGACGTTGTTGATTTAGTTGATAGTAAAGCCGGAACTGCAATTTTAAGCAATTCTTCTTATACAGTTTTATTCTCACATAAACCTTCTGCAATAGACTCTATTGCTAAAATACTTCATTTAAGCAGCTATGAAAAAGAATTATTAATAACTAGCAAGATTGGGCATGGTTTAATAATTCTGGGCGATGAGCATAGCGAATTGAAAGTTGTTTCTAGCAAGCAAGAATACGAACTAATAACCACTAATCCTAAAGAATTAATTGAACTAGAGAAGAGTGGAAAGCTTAATCTTAATGAAACTAAAGAAGTTAAAGCTACTAAAATTAAACTTGACTTGGACAAGAGATTTTATGTAAAAAGAAAATTAACTAAAGAAGAAACCGAATTCTTGCTTGATAATAATTACGTTATTAGCAGTCATGTTAACTTAGATAATGGACGACATCAAGAATATTTGTTAAGACCTTATGCAAATGAAAGCAGTTCCCATTTCTTTGTGGTTTATATTACAGCAGAGTACATCAAAAAATACACAAATCAAATAAAAACTTATAACACTTTAAAACCAGACATCATATTTAAAGTCGGGGGCAAGGAAATTGCTATAGAAATAGAAACCGGCTCTTATATTAATAAAAAAGAGTTCCAACAAAAAGTAGCAAACTTAAACAAGAACTATGAGGAATGGTTTTTTGTCTTAACTGACAGAAATTTACGCTATAATTACAAGAAATTTGGGGTTTGTTTCTTGAGGCATGAAATTCCAGCAAAGATCGACAGCTATTTCAAGAAAGCATATTAAATCAACTGTTTTAATTTATTCAGACTTTCAAGATCGATGTCATATTTCTTTTCTATAAAAACCCCCTTAAATGCATCGATAAATTCCTTTTTGCTAACTAGCGAGAACAATTTTTTTATGTTGATTTTAACAAGTTCTTTGTCCCCCCTCCAAATAAGACTATTTATTAAATTTACATCGATATTTTTGCTTAAAGCTACAACATCCCTAAAATCAGTTAACCTTCCAGCATGCAACTTCAATACAATTAAAATTTCTTTGTTTGGCACTATTGCATTAATCTCTTTTTCCGTTCCGATTATTTTTCTTTCCATGCAATATTTTCCGAGTTCTTCGATACTATAGGAAGCGTCAGTGTTTCTAGAGCCAACGCCGTTAATAAGTAAATCTACGCTCACATTAAATTTTTCTTTGGTTTCATAGCGTAAAAACTCATTTGTATAGATATGATTTAATTTTTTAGTTATTGTTTTCACAAATTTATTTTTCTTTAACATTTCCTCAAATCTTTCTTTGTCTTTTTCATAAATAACCAGATCGGCATCAACCGAAAATCTGTGCTTATATGCACTTATTCCATATCCACCAATCAATATAAAATACAATTTTGCATTAATTAATTGCTGCAAAATGTTAAAAATAGTATTTTCTCTTTTGATTAATTCATTAAACATTTCCTACTGCCTCTTTGTATTTAATACCTGTCTTTGTTCCGTATATTTCATCTATCATTTCCAAGGCTGGCTCGAAGTTGTAAATATTTCTTTTCATAAATGATATTGTTTCTTGCAATGGGTCTACTGGAATTCCGTCACAAAACTCAAATCTGAAATTATCTGAATACTCTACCTTGTAGAATATACTTTTCTTTTTGTTTATTTGCAATCCCAACTTCTTACAATAACTCTTGAATAATTCTTTATCTTGTTTATTTAATTTAATAAAGACTGGATAATATCCTTTATATCTTGATATATTATAGCCGCCTTTAGTCCATACAAAGACGGCATCGGTTTTCGAAAAACAATATTTTATGCCGAATAAGCTTAATGCCTCGTAATAAAAACTAATATTTTTACTTAAAATGTCTTTTATATAAGTCAAGGTCTTTTTGTATAAATAGCTATCTTCATTTAAATAAACATTCATCCTTGTTAATTTAAAGATTCCTGATTTTGCCAATTCATTAACCCATTTATGGGTCCATCCATAACTCAACTTAATTCTGTTGGCAATACCATTAATAGAATCTATAGGCCTGCAAACCATTAATATCTTCAAGCTATACGGATTTATTAATTCTATTTCCATACTTATCATTATAGTGATAAGTTATATTTAAACCTTTCGTTTTCCGAGATTGCGAAAAATATCCCATAGTAAGGAAGGCATTATATGCTAAAATAATAAGTACAGTAAATGGTCAGAAAAAGCAAACCCTGTCTTTGAATTCCTTATAACTCCTTATATCTTCTTTTTTCCCATTCATCTATTTTTCTTAAGTCTATTTCATGAAGTTTTAACTTCTCTATTTTAGCTGGTTTAAATCTTTTATAATAAAAAAATCCGAAAATTAATCCAATCAATAATCCAGATAGGTGGGCTATATAGCCGGTATTGCCCACATTCAAGTAAGCCCCAATAAGATTGACGAAAAAATAAATTATTCCAGCCAAGAACATGTGCATTGGCATCCCATAAACCCAGATCATTAACTTTGGCCTTAAAATAACTAATGTTCCTATGATTCCAAAAATTGCTCCGCTGGCTCCCAAAGACTCTTTGTAGAACACACCAGCAAAGAAGCTAGAGATTATTCCAGAAACAAAAAACAATACCAAAAATCTTCTAGTTCCAAGGATATTTTCAAGTATAATCCCAAATAAGACTAATGATAACAAGTTGTATAATAAATGAACTATCCCAGAATGTAGAAATATGCTAGTCAACAATCTCCAGGGTTGAGAAAATAAAGAGCTTTGCTTCATAACAAAGGCGTTAGTAAATCCATGAACTATAGATTGAATTACAAAAAACAAACTTATAAGTCCTGTAATCAGAAATGTTGAATATATCATGATAAGCTTAATAT
>JACQNH010000029.1 GCA_016203175.1 Candidatus Woesearchaeota archaeon | reverse complement strand
TTCCATTGATACTTAAAAAAGAAGATTTAATTAAAGAATTAAAAAATAGAAAAGAAGCAATATTATCTTTAATTAAAGAAGGTATAATCTTAAAAGGAGAATTTGTATTTATAGAGGTAATTAAAAATGTCAAAAAATAAATCAAGATTAGATTGGTGTCTATCTAATGAAGAGAGACTTAAGAGAATACCGGCTAACAATTTGAAAATCAAAAGATCATATTGAAAAAGCAAAACATAATCTTTTAGCAATGGATTATAATATCAAAGGTGGCTTTAATGATTGGGCAGTTTCTCAAGCTTATTATGCTATGTATCACGGATTGCTAGCAATTTTATATATGTTTGGATATGAATCAAAAAATCATGAATGCACAATAAGTGCAGTTGAGCATCTTATTGAAACAAAGAAAATAGAGTTGGATATAAATGATATTGCATTTATAAGGACTACAGAACAGATGAAATTACAGGATGCTAAATCTTTAAGAGAAGAATTTCAGTATGGAACAAAGACGGATATAAATAAGGAAATACTGAATAATCTAGTTAAGAGAGCAAAAGAGATTGTTGAGAAGATTGAAATAATAGTAAGTTAAATATGTCAAATAGTTGAAGAGTTAAAGAAAATTAAAAACGTTACAGAAGCTTTTGGTTTATAGTTCTAATATTTGTAAAGATTTTAGTGAACTACCTTAATAACCCGTAATAAAAACCTATTTATATACTATTTTCTAATTATTTTACATAAAAAGAGGTCATTATGGCTAAATTTATCAAACAAAAAGCACTATTCTTAATTGTAATCATTTTTACATCTTTATTTTATGTAATTAATCTTTCAGAAGGAGTTTCAGCTCAACAAGCATGCTGTGAAAAAACCAAAACAGGTCAAACTTGTTTATTTACAGAAGAAACTAATTGTGATTTAAATGTAAGACCTCAAAATTTAAAAGATACTTGTGATAAAGCATCTTATTGCAAATTAGGTTGTTGCGTTGATTCTACCTCAGGAAATTGTTTTAAAAATACACCTTTAGCTACATGCCAAGGCTTTGGAAAATTATTCAAAGATTCAGTAGACTGTTCTGTTCCAGAATGTACCAAAGGTTGTTGTGTTCTAGGTTCTCAATGTTTTTTAGGAACAGAATCAAATTGTAGAAAATCATTCCAAGCCTTATTTCAAGAAGAAAAATTTGAATTTGATTTTCGTGATGTTGTTTCAGAAGTAGAATGCACCAATATTTGCAGAGTTCAAGAAAAAGGTTGTTGTCAATCAGTTTCAGAAGCCACTTGTAAATTCCAAACTAGAGATGAATGTACCCAAAATCCTTTGGACATTTTTAATTCAGGAACTTTTTGTAGTTCTATTAAAGATTGTAAATGCACTCCCCAAAAAACAAAAAAATGCTTTGAAGACGATGTTTATTTTGTAGACTCTTGTGGGAATTTAGAAAATAAAGCAGAAGATTGTGATTTCAATAAGGGATCTGTCTGTAATGATAAAAAAGGAGAAGCAAAATGTATATCTGTAAATTGTGAAAAAACTTTTGATTCTATACATATGGAAAATGATGGTGGACCCAGAAAAAATGGTGAATCATGGTGTTCTTATGATGGAAAAACAGGTGCTGGCTTTGATCTAGTTGGCTCAAGGCATTATAGGCATATATGTATTAATGGCGAAGAAATTGTAGAACCTTGTAGGGATTTTAGAGAGGAAATGTGTATTAATGCAGAAGTTGTTTTACCATCAGGAAGTTCTTATATAGAAGCACAATGTAAAAAAAATGAATTCATCGATTGTATAACTAAATGTAATTCCGCAGACCCTACACTTCCAAATTTTGCACAAAAATTATTAGAAGATAAAAAATGCTGTGAAAATCCACTACGTTCCTGCTTATGGGCGGGTGACGATAAAAATGGTAAATGCCTTCCTTCAGTTCCACCAGGTTTTAGATTCTGGGAGCAAGGTCCTTCTCAATCAAGACAAGTTTCTTCTTTTACTGGAGGAGAATGTTCACAAGCCTCAACAGCTTGTAAAGTTTTATATCAAAAAAAAGCTTTAGGAGATTGGGAATGCAAGCAAAATTGTGTCTGTGAAACTCCAGAATGGTTAGAAGCTATGAATTCTCATTGTAGATCCTTAGGTGATTGTGGTGCTCATTATAATATTCTTGGACGCTACACTACAGAAGGATTTTCAGAATCTTCTCCAGCATTTTTACCACAACATCCATTTACAGATTATTCCATTGAAGACAAAGGATTAAATGCAGGAAAAATTCCAGTTGATGAAGAAGGTATGAGTGGTCTTTCAAAATTTATGGAGGATGAAAGTGCAATAGCAACAGCAGTGACAGGATTGATATTGATTTATGCCTCAAAATACATTATGAAATATGCTGTTCAAAAACTTGGCGAAGCGTTTCTTAAATCTATGATAGAAGAATTTGGAAGAAAGATTGCTACAGAAGCAATTTCTGAAGTGATCCTTGGAAAAGCTGGAGCTTTACTTTTTGGAAAGATTCTCCCAATCATAGGTTGGATCCTTTTAGCATACTCAGTGATAAAATTAATTCTAGCCTTCTTAACAAAAACTAAAACAGAAACTAGAATAATAGAGTGTATGCCCTGGGTTGCACCAGTGGGAGGTTCTGATTGTGATAAATGTGTTGAACAATCAAAAGAATGTTCTGAGTATAGGTGCAGAGCTTTAGGTCAAAATTGTAAAATTGTAAATGAAGGGACTACAGAAGTAAAATGCGTTGATACAAATCCAAATGATGTTAACTCTCCAATAATTTCGCCTAATCAAGAAGTTTTAACTAAAGGATTTTCAATGAATGTTTTTGAAAATGGTTATCAAATTATTCCAAAAGTAAATCCTTTCACTTCTTTAAGATTTGGAATTAAAACCAATGAATTAGCTATCTGTAAGCTTGATGACAAGCACACTAAAAATTTTGATGAAATGACAGCAAATTTAGGTGATACTTTTTTTAAAAAAACTCATAACACTACAATGTCTTTAACACCTGGAAATGTTTTCACTTTTTATATTAGATGTCAAGATGCTACTGGAAATAAAAATACTAAAGAATACCTAATAAGCTTTGAAACAGAATCAGGTCCAGACTTAACACCACCAATAATAGAATCTTCTTCATTAGCAGATGGAGCAAAATTAATTTCAACTCTAGAACAAGTGCCTTTAACATTATCGGTAAATGAGCCAGCAGATTGCAAATTTGATAAACAAGATAAAGAATTTGACCTAATGTTAAGTCAACTATCATGCCCAAATCAAATTATAGAAAATGCAACTTTTAGGTTTACTTCAGAATGTCAAACAATTTTGAATATAGAAAAGCAAAAACCAAATAATTTCTTTTTTAGATGCAGAGATTTTTCAAATAATACAAATCAAGAAAGTTTCAAATTATCCTTAATATCAACTGAAAACCTAACAATCACAGATTCAACACCAAAGGGAGAGGTTTTCGCTACAAATCTAACATTAGCAGTTTCAACTTCAGGGGGTTCAAATAATGGAATTTCAAACTGTAGATTCGCAACTCAAGATAGTGTTTTTGAGAATATGATTGAATTTTTAAACACAAATTCACAACTATCAACCCAACCATTAACCTTAATATTAGGCATTTACACATTTCATGTAAAATGCCAAGATGATATTAAAAATGAAGCCTCCACAATTTTAAATTTTGAAGTTAAAGCAGATACATTATCTCCATTTATAACAAGTATTTTCAAAGATGCAACAAAATTATCTTTAACAACAAATAAAATAGCAACTTGTACATCCTCAACAACAGAAGATATGACAAATTCAACAAATATAGGAATAAATACAAAATCCTTCTCAGCAGACCTAAATTTAATACATTTCATTGAATGTACAGATATTTTTAATAATGTAATGCAGAAGCTGAAGGTTATTACAGGCTGATAGTTTTTGTAATAAAAGTTACCGATATAATAGTAAGCTTTAAGCCAAAAGTTACCGATATAATAGTAAGCTTTATAAACCTAAAAACTATGTAATATTATGGAAAAATCAGAATTATTGGATGTCTTGAATGATTGGAATTTTTGGAGAAAGGAAATAGATGTAGGGATAAGAAGAGAGGCTATTGTTAAAAAAATAGAGGAACTATCAAAAGCAAAAGAAATTGCGGTTATTACCGGAATAAGGAGGTGTGGAAAATCAACCTTGCTTTTGCAGTTTTGTAAATATCTTATAAATTCTGGAATAAGAAAAGAAGATATCCTTATAGTAAACTTTGAAGATCCAAGATTAAAGAACCTGAATTTGGATCTAATAAACAAAATTTATGAAATATATTTAACCGAATTAAATCCAAGCAAGAAACATTATGTTATTTTAGATGAAGTTCAATTCATTGAGGGATGGGAAAAATTCGCAAGGTTTTTACAGGAGAACAAAAAGATAAGTGTGTTCGTAACTGGCTCAAGCTCAAAATTATTGAGTTCAGAATATTCTACAGTTTTAGCGGGCAGACATTTAGACCTTGAAATTAAACCTTTATCATTTAAGGAATATCTTTTCTTTAAAGACATTGAGCTTAAAAAAGCTTTAGACATTTCAGAGAAAAGGTATGCTATAAAGAGAGCATTTACAAATTACTTAAAAGAAGGTGGGTTTCCTAAAGTCGCGCTGGCGGATAAAGAAAAAGATAAAAGAGATTTGCTCGATGTCTACTTTAGGGATATAATAATTAAGGATATAGTTCAAAGGTATAATATAAAAGAAGTAAATAAACTTAATGAACTAGCTAAATACTATCTTACAAATGTTTCTACTCTTCAATCCTTTAATAATATAAAAAATATTCTTAAGCTTAGTTTGGATACTGTAGAAAGATTTTCTTACTATCTTTCAAGTGTTTTTCTGCTTAATTTCGTTAAAAAATTTTCTTACTCAGAAAAAGAACAAATTTTAAATCCTAGAAAAATTTATTGCGCAGATAATGGATTAAGATTTTCTGTAGCTTTTATTTTTTCAGAGGATTATGGGAGATTAGCAGAGAATATGGTATTCAATGCACTAAACAAAAAAGATTCAGAGATTTTTTATTGGAAAAACCAAAAGCAGGAAGAGGTAGATTTTATAATTAAAAAAAAACAGAAGATTGTTCAGGCAATTCAGGTCTGTTGGTACATTGGAAACACAGAAACAAAAAAAAGAGAAGTTGAAGCTTTAGTTAAGGCTTGTAAAGAGTTAAAACTTAAAGAGGGTCTAATATTAACCGAAGATACTCTATCAAATGAGGTCGTAGATGGGGTTAAAATTTCTTTTCAGCCAATCTGGAGATATTTATTAGGCTATAACTGATTAGATAATATAATCAGTAGATTTTCACCAAGTCTATAGCGTTCCCGAAGGGATGACCGAAGGTCAAGCGATGACTGGTGGTGGTCACGAGCTTTGACAAATTTAAGATACAGTTTGAAAGATGAGAAAAGGGTTCATATAGGTCATTTCGTATTAACTTTTAAATTTTTCAAAGAAGAAAATAAAATAGAGTTTTTAGATTTTGATCATCATGACAATATTTACAAGAGATAACCTTTAAACCCAAATAAAACTGTAGAGTCCCGATATTTTTTCGTTTTTTCATTTGAACATCATCCCGATTAGGCATTCAGGTCTCAACTTTCGCTG
>JACQNH010000024.1 GCA_016203175.1 Candidatus Woesearchaeota archaeon | reverse complement strand
GGACTAAAGTTTGCGTGCGCCAAATACGTTGCGCACGCTTACTAATATTTCAAAGGTGAAAAATGTTACTGAAAAAAGAAACAGGAGGTCGGAATTCCTCTACAGACTAAAGTCTGCGGGAGTTTCCTTCCGACGAAAATAAAAATTTTCCAGTAGGTATTAGTGTAATGGGATCGCCGGATATTAAAGACGAGGATGAAAGATTAAAAAAGCTTGTAAGAGGGATGAGACATTATGAAGATGCAGATATTAACTTTATTGAAGTGAATGAAAGTTGTCCTAATACTTCTCACGAACAAGATGTAGGTTTAGAAAGTAGATTAAAATTTATTAAGGAGAATTTTTTAGATTTTAGAGAAAGAAGATTGCCCGTTATAGTTAAATTTTCTAATGATACTGAAATTGATCAAATACCTTATTTATTAGATTTATTATTTGATTTAGGTTTTGATGGAGTAAATTTTGGAAATACTTCTACAGATTATGAAGGGTATAGAGAAAGTATACATAAAAGTGAAAGAAGGATTTACGACTACTTTACTGAAACTTTTGGATGTAGAATAAGTGGAAGGCCTTTAAAAGAAATCTCATTAATGTTAGCATCAACGGCAGTTCAATATTTAAATAAAGGAAAGCCAAAACAAGAATTTCATGTTATTAGGACTGGGGGGATAGAAAATGCTGAAGATATTAAAGAATCTGAAAGAGAGGGAATTTCTTTAAATCAATGGTTTACAGGTTATTGGGAGGGTTTTGATGAATATGATCATGAGCTTTATATGGATATATACAATGGGTTGTTAAGAAGGTAATCTTGAAGATTTGAATTGGACTTCATTCTACATATCCAGCTATTATAACTAAAGCTATTTCTATTAATATCAAAAAAAATGCAAGTCGGCTCTTATTTAATCCGACTGCTACAGAAATACCAACTAAATTTAATAAGGCCAATACTATAATAAGCGATTTAATTAAACTAAATACCATTTTATTTAAAACCTCCTTTGATTACAGCTTGTATTATTTCATATAGTACAAGGAAAAGTGCTAGACCAACTCTTCCAATACCACTTAGGTTTGGTATTTGTAAAGCATCTCCAAATGCCCACAAGAGTACAAATATAGAACCAAATATCATGATAAGAAGTGAAAGTAAAAGGTTTATTGATGTTTGTCCTTTTTTTACCATTATTTATTAAAGTGAATCTTATATATATTTATTTCTAATATCAGTAACTTTTAATTTGTTAAATACATTCGAGAAGTATTTGTGAACTATACAAATTTATTTAAATGGAGATAATTGTAGTTTAAAAATGAACGAGTATGATATTTGGATTGAAAAATACAGGCCTAAGACCTTTGATGAAATTATAGGACAGGAAGCAATTGTAAGAAAGGTAAAGGCTTTTGTAGAAAGTAAAAGATTGCCACATTTAATTTTTTCTGGTGCGCCAGGGACTGGAAAATCCTCAATAGCATTAGTAATTGCAAGAAGTTTATATGGTGAAAGTTGGAGAGATAATTTTTTAGAACTAAATGGAAGTGATGCAAGAGGAATAGATACAATTAGGGGGGAAGTTAAAAGTTTTGCAAGAACAAGAAGCGTTGGAAATTTTCCCTATAGAATTATTTTTTTAGATGAAAGTGATGCTTTAACTTCAGAAGCGCAGCAGGCTTTAAGAAGGACTATGGAAAATTTTTCTAATTCCTGTAGATTTATTTTTTCGGCAAATTATTCAAGCAAAATTATTGAACCAATTCAAAGCAGATGTGTTGTTTTTAGATTTAAGCCTTTAAGCAATGATGCATTAAAAAAAGTTATTAAAATAGTTTGTGATAAAGAAGGTTTAAGATTGAATGATAAAGTTTTGGAAATAATTTTGAAAGTTGCTGATGGTGATGTAAGAACAGCAACAAATATTTTACAAAGTGCTGCTTCTTTAAGCAAAACTATAAGTGAAGAAAATATTTTTGAAGCAACAAGCTATGCGAATCCAAAAGAAATAGAAGAAATTTTGAATTCTGCTGTTAATGGAAATTTTTTGAAAGCCAGGGAATTATTATTGAATTTAATGATAAAACAAGGCATTGATGGTTTAGAAATAGTTAAACAATTTCAGAAAAATATTTTAGATTTAAATCTGGATGAAAAGAAAAAACTTTCAATGATAGAAAAATGCGGAGAAACAGAATTTAGATTAGTAGAGGGAAGCGATCCTTTTATACAATTACAAAGTTTAATAGCAAGTTTTTCCAAATTAAATGAGGTTTAAGATGTTTAATAGCGTTTTAGAAAGTTTAGATGAAATTCCACAAAAAGAAATTAATAGTTTAAAAAATTTCGTTAAAGAGCCTAAAGGAAATGCTTTAATGATAATAGGAAAAAGTGGAACTGGAAAGACAAGTTCTGTGTATAAACTAGCTGAAGAAATTAACTATGAAGTTTATGAATTAAATGCAAGTGATTTTAGGGACGAACAAAGTATAAATGAATTAGTAGGAAGAGCAAGTAAAGAAGGTTCGTTGTTTAAAGGAAGAATTATTTTAATTGATGATGTAGAAGGAATGTCAGGAAGAGAGGATAGAGGCGGAGTTGGAGCTTTAAGCGAATTGATTAAAGAAAGCAGATGGCCAATTATAATTACAGCTACTGATGGGAATGAAATTTATGATAAAAAATTTAAAACTTTAAGATCAAAATGCAAGGTAATAAAATTTAATCCTGTGAATGTTTTGAGTGTTGTGAAAATTTTAAAAAATGTTAAAGAGAGAAATAATTTAAAAATAAGTGAAGAAAATTTAAAAGAAGTTGCAAGAAGATCAGGTGGGGATGTAAGGGCTGCTTTAAATGACTTTTTTAGTGTTTCAATGGACAATGATTTAAGCGGAATGGAATGGAGGGATAATAAAGAAAATATTTTTAATGCAATGAGGATTATTTTTAAAAGTTTAGATAGGAAGAATATAGAAATGGCGTTTAATAATTTAGATATCAATTTAGATGAGATTCCTTTATGGCTGGAGGAAAATTTACCTTTGGAATACTATGGAAAAGAATTAAGTGATGCTTTTAATGCAATGAGTAAGGCTGATGTTTTTAAGGGTAGGATAAGGAAAAGACAATATTACAGGTTACTAGTTTACGTAAGAATGTTATTAAGTTTGGGTGTCGCATTTAGCAAGGATAAAAGAAGTGAAGGTTTTGTTGGATATAAAAGAGGTGAAAGACTGTTAAAAATGTGGATTATGAAGAATAGATATAAGGAAAAATATGATGTTGCTGAAGAGCTTTCTAAATATTTACATTGTTCTAAGAAAAAAGTTTTGAAAGAAGTTTTACCTTATTTTAGATTTAACAAAATGAATTAATATTATATTTTACTTTAAAAGCCATTTCCAAAGAGGGATATATTTTATTTTCTTCTCTTTTATTTTTTCTTCCCCTTCATAATTTTCTGTTAAGATCGTACCCTCTTTAAGCTTAAAATGCTGAAGGGCGTCTAAAAGACCACTGAGTTCTCTATTTTTTGATTTTATTAAATCGTAGCAAACTTGAATTGCTTCTAATTTTTTTCCATCTTTTATAATGAAATCGCATTCAAATTTATTAGCCCAGTAAAATATCTCTTTTGCTTTTCTCCTAAGATGAATGAAGACCATGTTTTCATAGAGTCTACCTATATCCTCTGAAAATTTAAACCCTACAATATTCCTTATCCCTAAATCGACACAATATATCTTTTTTGGATTAATAATCTGTTTTTTATATGAAAATTCAAACAAATTAACTACAAAAATAAGATAAGCATCTTCCAAAGCCTTGGTATATTCACTAACACTATCAGTCGTCAATTCGAGGATTTTGCTGATTTTTGTAAAATTTGCTAAATTAGAAATATTTTGAAGAAAATATTTTACTAACTTCTCAAGTTTCGCTGGGTTCCTTATTCCCTTTCTTTTAATAATGTCTCTATAAAAAATAGAATCGAAATAGAATTTTACCAGTTCGCTTTTTATCTTCTCATCTTTTTCTAAAGTTACTTCTGGAAAGGCCCCATAAGTGAGATATTCTATAAAAAAATGGCGTATCTTATTTCTTTCTTGCATAAATTCAAATTTATTTTTAATAATGAGTCCTTTTGTTTGTAAGAATTCAGAAAAGGTAAATGGAAATAATTCAAAATAAGCGTATCTGCCTGCCAAAGAACTTAATTCCTCTCTGAGAAGAGAAGCATTCGAACCTGAAATAAAAATTTTTATATTGCCACCCCGTAGATCGTATATTCTTTTTAATGTTTTTTGCCATTCTTTTATTTCTTGAATTTCGTCTATAAAAACAAAAATCTTTCCTTCTGGATTAATTAACTTTTCATATTCGTCTATTGATTTATCTATCAAGCCAATTGAATCAATCCTATCATCGTCAGCCTTAATAAAAAGAATGTTATTGTTATTCACTTCTTCATTCCTTATAAGGTGATCTATAATCTCAAAAAGCAATGTCGTTTTACCTGCTCTTCTTACACCTACAATAGAAATAATTTCCTTTCTTCTAAACCAAGGGAGAAGATCGTAAAGTTTTTCTCTCTTTATACCAAGAAAAGTATACCCTTTACCCCACCAAGGATTCCACTCTATTATAACGTCTCTCATTAGTCGATTATAATCGAGTGATATTTATAAATCTTTCGATTATGATCGAATCTATAAGACTTATGATTCATCTTTCGCTTCTAAAAAGCTTTAAAAAGACTAAATTAAAAGAGATTATGATGAACATTAGTGAATTAAAGGAAAGACAAGGAAATGTGGATATAACTGTTAAGGTTAAGGATATAGGGGAAGTAAGGGAATTCAACAAATTTGGGAAGATTGGAAGGGTTGCTAATGCTACTGTTTCTGATGATTCTGGAGATATAAAATTAACTTTATGGAATGAGGATATAGATAAGATTAAGGTTGGGGATACTTTAAAATTGACTAATGGCTTTGTGAATGTATTTCAAGGGGAGAAGCAATTAACAACTGGTAAATTTGGAAAGCTAGAGGTTGTTAGTGGTGATGTTACTAGTTCTGAAGAGAAGAAAGAGAAAAAGAAGTCTAAATGAATTCTTATAAAATCTGGATTTAATCGAAAGGTTTATGGGAAATAAAGAGCTTTTTAATAATTGGTTTAAAGAAATGGCCGAAGAAAGCTTAAATTTAATAAAAGAGTAAAAAAACAGAATTGGATTGGAAATAGTCTCTTTCTTTAATTTACATAGTAGTAATTTTTGCTTACAAGATAGTATTTAAATGAGTACATAATAATAAATTATGATTACATGGTAGTTATTTTGAAGTTACAAAATGGTATTTAATGTTTACATAATAGTAATATTTTTAAATTCTTAAAACTGAAAGAAATATAACTTGAGTGAAAAAAAGAGGGAGGGATTAGTTGTACAAATAAAGAATCTAATTAGTTCTTTGAGTGATGAAGAGAGAAAAGAGATTATAGAGAGTTTTTTAAAAAAAAGAGAGACTGGGATGCCTATTTCTGTTTTTAGAGCAAATATTTCTGGTTTAGAGATTATTATAAAATATTTAAGGGAAGTTGAGAAGAAATCTTTTAAAGAAATTTCTAAAATACTAAATAGGAAATTAAGTACGGTTTACAATACTTATAATAGGTCTAAAAACAAATTTAATGGTGAACTAGATATTTCTGATTATTCAATTTGTATTCCTTTTAATATCTTTGTAGATAGAAAATATTCTGTTTTAGAGTCTATTGTTGCTTATCTTAAAGTAAAAGATTTTTCAGTGAATCAAATTTCTTTGTTATTAAATAAAAATCAGAGTACAATTAGAACTGTTTTAAGAAGATATAAAATAAAAAATGGTTAAAAATTTATTTAAAAAAAAGGGATTATGGATTTTAGTTTTAATAGCTTTGATAATATTTGGACTATTTAATCTATTTAAAGAAAAAGAGACCCCTATAAAAAATTTTGGAGTAGTTAATAGCAAAGAAATTCCTATAAAAGTTGAAGCAAATATTAATGAAAATAAACAAATTATTATTAAGCCTCAAGAAACAGCTATTAAAAAGATCGTATTTGTAAATTTAAATACTTCTAAAGAAATTAAATTAAAAATTGATGATGCTCCTAAAGAGAAAATTGAAACATTTATCAAAGTTAAAAATAAAGAATTTGTTAAGGTTTATGCTATTGATCCTACAGAATTGGAGTTTGATAATGCAAATGTTACTGTTGTTGCAACTGGAACTAGCCTATATAAATGTAAAGAATGGAATTTTACTAGACAAGAATGTTATGGAGAATGGAGTTTATTTAAGAAAGATTTAATTCCTGGAAGAGAGTACACCTTTATTTTAACTCAAGATGATCCTGGTTTTGGGGAGATAAATATAACTAAAGCTGAACATTTAGATGAAAATAAGACTTTTATCAAAGATATTTATAATGAGACTAAAGACAAGAATAATATTTGGTCAGAACCTATATACCATAATGAATGGGTGAGAGTAACATATGAACAAAATTTAACTAATGAGAATGATATAACTATTTATGTTAGAAACAATCAAAGTCTTAATACAAGTGTAGAGGTGTATTATTTTAATAGCTCTGAAAAGTTGGCTGATTTTCCTATTATCAATGAGACTAAATATTATAAAATTTTTCTTACTAATATAACTGGCAGCAATGATACTTTTGATTTAAAAATTGTTAATAAAGATAATGATGGTGATGCTTATTTAGAATTTGATCATATTACTGATCCAAAAGTTTCTACTGATCCTGGATCTACAAGTTCTTTGGATAATAGTGGACTAGACAGTATTGTTAGAATGAGTAATGGAAGACTAGTTATGACTTATGTAGATAATTTAGATGACCTATGGACGGCCTTTTCTGATGATGAAGGAGAAACATGGTCAAATACTGAACAGTCTACTGGAAATTATACACAAGCAAGTTTAACGATTAATGAAGATAATTTTATGATATTATTAGTTATTAATAATGGTACCGATAGAGATGTTGAGTTTATGAATAGCACTGATGGTGAAAATTGGAATGGTTTAAAAGGGTTGCCTAATTTTAATGGTGTACCGGGGGATGATTATGCAGTTCCTTCTATAGCTGTTGACGACAATGGAAATTTTCATGCTTGTATTATTGCAGATGTTTTAGCTGGAGATGATGCAAACGATAGTATTCATTATATAAATTTCACATTTTCAAATAGTACTTGGGGACCAAAAACTTTAGTATGGGCAAATGTACTTGATGACGCAGATAATTGTGATATTGAGGTTAATTCTTCTGGTACAATATTTATAGCAGCAACTGGAAGTGATGAGCAAGATGTTGACATTTTTGATACATTTAGAGGATTTAGTGCAGGTAAAATTCAGGTTTCAAAACATGATGTAACATTGGAAGCTCTAGATTTAGAAATTGACCATACAAATGAAAGTAGAATGTATATTGCCTATACAGAGTATGGAGCAGCAGATGATTTATGGCTAGCTAATTCAACAGATGCTGGTAAAACTTGGTCTTCAAAGGAATTAGATAATTCTTCAGCAGATAACGATGCTGATCTTGCAATTGATGGTGCTGGAAATATTCATATTGTATATATAAATGTAAGTGCTGGAAGTGGTATAATTCCGAGTTTAGATGGAAATGATGGAAGTGGTCCAGTTGCGTATATTAATTCTACAGATTTTGGAAATACATTTAGTAGCGAAACTCTTATAGACCCTACAAAAAATTTAACTAATCCACATATAAGATTTCAAAATATTGTAAGTAGTGATAGGATGAATGGTTTTTTGGATGTAGTCTATGCCAATATAACTGGAGTATTCTTCCAAAGAAAAACAGTTATTGGCGAACAAGCAATTATTTTATCTGGTTGCGATAAGATAAGTGCAGCTGGTTTGTATAACTTAAGTCAGAATGTTAATGCACTTGGGACTTGTTTTAATATAACTGCTTCAAATGTAGAATTAAATTGCCAAGGATTTAGAATAACTTATGGAATAGCTTCAAGTGGGATGGGGATTAATGTATCATCTTCAACAAAGTTAAATAATATAACCATCAAAAACTGTAATATCTTAAAGAATAGCACAATAGGGGCTAATAATTGGGGGGTACAGTTTGCAAATGTTGCTAATTCTACTATATTTAATAATAGTATTTTAACCAATGGTACTTCAAATAATTATGGTATAAATTTGCAGTCTGGTTCTAATTTTAATAACGTAAGCGGAAATACAATTTCAACAAAAGGTACAACAACTGCAAATTATGGAATACAACTTACTGGATCTTCAAAGAATAATATTATTTCAAATAACACTATATTCACAAATGGTACGAGTTCGAATATAGGTATAAATATTGTATCAAGCTCTAATTTTAATAATGTAAGTAAAAATATTATATTCACAAATGGAAGTGCAGGAAATAATTATGGTATTTATACTACAGGTTCGACAACTAATATAACCAGCAATACAGTTTCTACATTGGGTTCAACAACCAATGTAGGGATTTATCTTGATACCGGTTCATCAAATAGTACTGTTAGCAATAACTCTGTGTCTACAAGCGGAACTACAAATAATTATGGTTTATTAATGAATGCAGCTAGTCATTCTACAATAACTAATAATAATATTTCAACTAATGGCACTACTGGGAATAATGGTATGTTAATACAATCTGGATCTTTTAATAATACTATTATTGCGAACACGATAGTAACTAAAGGAACTGGAACTAGTAGAGGAATGTATATATCTGGTGCTTCTGTGAATAATACTGTTAGTAATAATACAATCTCAACTAGTGGGGGCGGGAATAGTGACGCTTTTGTACTTGATTCTATACTCGCAAATCCAGATAATACTAATTTCACTAATAATACACTTTTAAGTATAGATGGTAATGACTTTAACCTTGACGCTGCAGTAAATGGAACAAAATTAATTGACCAACAAATCCGAAATTACTCAATTATCGGTATTGGTGGCACTCTAATTGTTAGAAATACAACTTTTGGAGAAATTAGTTTTTTTCAACAAGTTAATGGTTCTGGTACTAGCCTAAATTTTAATTCAACTGCTGATATTCAAATAGGGAATAATTCTATATTTGTTAATGATTCTAGAAATCCTGGCCTTAATAAATCTGCTAATATTTCTATATTTGGAACTCCAGGACAACCATTTACTAATCCAGTTATTTTAAGAAATGGAATTCAATGTACTTCAACAACTACACCTTCTTGTTCTAACTTTACTGCTTTAACAGCTGCAACTGTAATATTTAATGTAACTGCATTTAGTAATTATAGCATTGGTGGAGATTTGAATATTACAAGTTGTGGGAATATAGAAACTTCTGGAAATCATATTTTATCTAATAGTGTAAATGCGCCTGGAACTTGTTTTAATATAACTACAAGTAATGTGGAGTTAAATTGTGCTGGATTCCGAATTATTTATGGTCAATCTTCTAGTGGTATAGGGATTAATGTCTCTGGTACGTCTTTGCTATCTAATATAACGATTAGAAATTGTGAGATAATAAAAGCAGGTAATGCAGATGCTAATAATTATGGAATATTTTTTGGCAGAACGATTAATTCAAGTGTATTCAATAATAGTATCCGAACTAATGGTAGTAGCGAAAATATAGGAATTTTATTAGAAACTGGTTCTGGTAATCTAACTGTTTCTAATAATACAATTTTAACTAATGGGACTACAAATAATATGGGAATACAATCAAAGGGAACCGGGATTATAATTTTTAATAATAGTATTACTACAAATGGTACTAGTACAGGAAATAATGGAATTCAATTAGCAGGAGGTTCTCTTTTAAGTAATGTAACTGATAATTCCATAAATAATTTTGGTACTTTAGGTGACTATGGTGTTGATGTTCAAACGGAATTTAATAATATAAGTAGGAATGTTATTAACAATAAAGGTTCAGGTGCTGGCAATGTTGGTATAAGAGTTCAAGGTAATAATGTTACAGTTTTTAATAATACTGTATTTACAAATGCTACACGAAATAATTTTGGTATTGAAATTAGCGGTTCAGTTACAAATGTTACTGTGATTAATAATAACATTTCTACAGCAGGTTCAGAAGGAGGTAATGCAGGTATATTAATTGATACTGGATCATTTAATAATGTAAGTAATAATCTAGTTTCAACCTCAGGTACTTCAAATAATGATGGTGTATCGATTAGGTTTAATTCTGATAATAATACTATTTTGCATAATATTATTTTGTCTACTAGAGGTGTACCTAGTCCTGCTCTTAGATTAGAAGTTAGTGGAGCGAATTACCCAGAAAATAATACTTTTATTAATAACACATTAATAAATATTGCCGGAGAGGATTTAAACCTAAGTAAAACCGGTATAAATGGAACGCATTTAATAGATCAAAATATTAGGAATTATAGTATTGCTGGAATAGGAAGCTTAGTAATTATTCGAAATTCTACTTTTGGAGAAATTAGTTTTTTTCAACAAGTTAATGGTTCTGGAATAAATCTAGTTGGAAATTCAAGTTCTGATATCCAATTTAGTAATAATTCTATTATAGTTATTTCAAATTCAAGTGGGAATATTGGTTTAAATAGATCTGCTAACATAACAATCTTTGGAACTCCTGGTCAAAGATTTATTAATCATAAAATTTTAAGAAATGGAATTCAATGTACTTCAACAACTACACCTTCATGTTCGAACTTTACTTCTTTAACAGCTGCAACTGTAATATTTAATGTAACTGCATTTAGTAATTATAGCATTGGTGGGGATTTAAATATAACTTGTGGAAATTTAAATACTGCAGGAATAACTACTTTAACTCAAAATGTAAATGCACCTGGAACATGTTTTAATATAACTGCTAGTAATATTGAGTTGAATTGCGCTGGATTCCAGATTAATTATTCGCATAAATCTTTAGGATTTGCGATAAATGTATCGAACGTTAATAATGTCACTATTAAAAATTGTAATATCTTACAGGGAGCAATAATCTCTAGTTCAAATGCAATAAATTTTGCTAATATTACAAATGGTAGTCTTCTTAATACTACTATTGAGACTTTTGGGCTTAGAGCTAATGGATTTACTGCAGAAACTAATTCTACAGGTATTTTAATAAAT
>JACQNH010000039.1 GCA_016203175.1 Candidatus Woesearchaeota archaeon | reverse complement strand
GAATGAGGTTATAAATATAAATTTTATGAATTAAAATCAAGATTTTGGGTTAGTTTTGCAAAGTTCTCTATAGTCTATAAGAGGTGATTAATATTTAAAGGATTTCACCATGGCCACTATCCCCTTAAAATTAAAAAGGCAATTAGAGAAAAGAAAAATAAAGAATCAATCCCAGTTTATAGAAAAAGCAATTGAAAAGGCTTTAGCAAGTTAATTTTTACTGCTTAAAACCCTGTTTCTATGTGGTGTAATTAAATACACTATGTTTTTTATTTTCTTGTGAATTTTTAGATTGTTGTGTAATCGTGGTGTAATCTTAAAGTATTTTATAATTGTGTAGAAATGTTTAAATAGCTGTTTTGTGGTATTAAATCTGGTCTTTACATTACAAAAAGAGGATGTACATTGATAAATTGTAGGGGGATTAGGAAAATTTATATAAAAAGGAATTTGATATATTTAGATTTATTTCTTAATTTTAAAAAAGAGGGGGATAATGGTAATTAAGAGATATATTAAAAAGAATGGGAAGGTGTTGGGTCCTTATTTTTATAAAAATGTTCGAGGAAAAGATGGCAAAGTTAAATCAATTTATCTAGGAAAAAATTTTAAGGAAGAATCAAAGCATTCCTTTAAAGTTTTTGATAAAGTTCCCAAGGAAAATTTAAAGTACTGTTCTTTTGTTTTAATATTTGTTGCCTTGATTTTAAATTTTGTTTTATTTAAAAAAATTTTAGGAAATGATGCCTTTAATTATGGAAATGAAATTACCGGTTTTGCAGTTTCTAACATTAGTTCTGGTTTTGGTTATTTAAGTATTTTTTTAATAACTTTGATTTTGTTAATAATTTTATTTTTTGTTTTTAGGAGTTTCATTAAAAATAAAAGATTATATTTGCAAGAATTAAAAATAAATTTGAGTGAGGGTTTTGGTTTATTGTATAAGAATGATTATGAGGGAGCCTTAAAATTATTTCAAAGAGTTCATTATTTAAAAGATAGGATTTACTTTTTGGATAAAGAAACTAATAATTTGTATTTAGAATTTACATTGTATATTTTTTGTTATAAAATTTCTTCTATTCCTGAAAAATTAGATGAAGTAGTAGACTTAGCTAAGAAAGTTTCCAAAATTGTAAGGCATCATGATTTGTATAAAAAAGCTGAAGAAAATTATAAAGAAGGAATTAAAAAATTAAAATGAATGTGGAATTTAAGTTAGGAAAAGTAAGCAAGATTTTATTAATAAGCTTTATAGTTTTAATAGTATTTTATGGTTTAATATCCTCATTTTCTGTTAAAATTGAAGGGACTAGAAAGTTTTCAAGTTCTTTTTTTGATACGTTTAATTTAGTTACTGGTCTTGCAGTTGAGCCACAAATTGAGGTTAAGTTAAAAAATAAGTATGGGGGCGAAGTTGGTTTTTATGATTTAAAAGAGGGGAAGTTGATTTTTGGTTTAGATAACTCTTCTTTTAATTCTATTGTTTATTTAAGTGGGGAACAGGAGGAATTAACTGCTTATTTGGATTTAACATCTGATAATGGTATTTCAACTCAAGTTATTTCTTTAGAGAACATTGGTTTTAGTAATGCTATAATAATACTGGAGAAGAATAATCCTATTACTTCTATAGTTAAATGCGCTTCTTTTGATTTAGGGGCATTTAGCTGCAGAGAATGGGAAAAATTAAATTTAGAATTTATTGAGGATGAAAAGACAATAAGATTTGAGGTTGATGAAAAAGGTGTATATGCTGGTTATTTTAGCTTAGAAGATTTAAAACCTGAACAGATTAAAATTGATATTAAAAATAAATATGGAAATGATATTATTGAGCCTAATCTGACAGATCAAGGGTTTTTTGTTGAAGCTAATAATTCCAAGATTGAATTAAATGGTGTTGAGTCAACTATGGTTTCTGTATTTTTGGATAATGTGCAGAATGAAACTATTAAAACTTCTGTTGTTTATATTCCTTCTATTAATTTAGATAATGCTACAGTTATTTTACCTAAAAATGGAAATGTTGATGTGATTTATAAGTGTGAATATTTTGATTTAGGTGGATTTAATTGCTTGAATTGGGTGAAAACAAATATTCTTTTTGAAGATTTAGGAGATAAGATTTTATTTAATGTTAATTCCTTTTCAGCTTATGCAGGTGGTATTTTAGGGGCAGTTTTGGCTTTGAAAATTGGGGAAAAGAAATATATTGAGGTTAGGAATTTTAGAGAACAAGATGGGGGCTATATGCTGGCTTTAAGGCCTTTACAGTATTTTGATAATGATTGGAAAGATTTGTATCCTGTAAATAATTTAAGTGATGTTGATTATAGTCATTTAATTGTTAAACCTAATTATAATATTTTAATTTCTAGGGATACTAAAAAATCTTTGATGCATTTGAAGATGGAAGATACATATGTTAACTATGCTTTGGAAAATTCATTAAACAGTATTCCTGAATTTATAACTGATAATGAAATGCAGATTGTTTTTAAGAATATTCAAGAAAATACTGATTTAAGGTATACTTTAAGTGATAAAAATATTAAGGAAGATATTGTATTGAAACAATTTGGGAAGAATAGATTTAGGTTTATTTTGGATAATGCTCAAGGCGTTAAGGTTGATAAAAAAGAGGATGGAACGTATAAGATTTATGATGCTGTGAACAGTTCTATGGAGGCTACTGTTTTAAGACCTTTTATGTACGATGCTGTGAATAAAAGATCTGATGCTGTTGATATCTCTTTATTTGTTGAGGATAGTAATTTAATTTTAGATTTAATTGCTAATAGTTCTTGGTTAGAAAGTGCTTCATATCCTGTAATTATTGACCCTACATTTTCTGTAGTTGCAAATTCTACAAATGCCTTTTCTTGTCAAACAAATAATGTCACAATGGAGTGCAGGCCTGCTAGAAATATAATAAATTTTACTACAACAAGTGATGTTGCTGTTTTGGATTTTAACTTGAGCAATTTAATCATTCCTTCAACTGAAAATATAACTGCTATAACATTACAATTGTTCTGTAATGGGAGTGTATCGAACACATTTAGCTTAATTAATGTTACAACTCCTGCTAAAATAAGAAATGAAACTGCAAATATTAGTGGATTGCATCAGGACGTAATGGGTTCAAGTACCTTTCTAAATCAAAATTTTATTCTTAGTTGTACTAATCAATTAACGAATATTACTTTTAGTGATACAGGGATAAATGAGATTAAGAAGATTTACAATAATTCAAATACAAATTTAAGATATTATCCAATTGGTATTAATCAGACTTCTATTAGTGTTGCAACAAATTCTTTTGATAATGAATTAGGATCTTTTTCACCTGTTTTGTACTTTAATACTACAACATCTGACTGTGGAAATTTAAACGTTGCTGGAGTTTATACTTTAAATAATAATGTAAATGCACCAGGAACTTGTTTTAATATAACTTCTAGTAATGTAGAGTTGAATTGTGCTGGATTCCAGATTAATTACTCGCATAAATCTTTAGGCTTTGCAGTAAATGCAACTAATGTTAATAATGTAACTATTAGAGATTGCAATATTCTACAAGGAAGTAATGCAAGTGTTAATCATGCAGTATTATTTACTAATTTAACAAATGGCAGTCTTCTTAACAGTACAATTATGACTATTGGGACTGACGTAGCTGGTTTCTTTGCAACAACAAATACTACTGGGGTTTTGATCAATGGTAGTAATATTACTTCTCGTCAAGGATTTGCAATAAATTTCACTGGATCTTCTAATGCTACAATAACCTTTAATAATATCACTGTGTCTTCAAATGATTTTGGTAGTGAAGCTATACGTTTAGATTCTGGTAATAACTTTACTATTAAAAGCAATGTTATTTATTGTGCGCGTGAATGTATAAGGGTGAGAGGAGTAAACTTTACAATAATAGAGACTATAATTAATAATAATAATATTACTTTTAATGGTACTCTAGATGCTATTTTTCTACAAGGGTCAAAGAATATTACAATCAGCAATAATAATATAACTTCGACTAGAACTGATGCAACAGCAGCTAGAGGAGTTCGTATATCTTCTAGTGATAATGTTATTGCGAACAATACTATTAGAACAAATAGTAGTAATACGGCTTATGCGATCTTAATTGAAGAAGGTTCTAAGAATAAAATCATTTCTAATATACTAAATAGTAGTGGGGCTACAGCAATATTTTTAGGTCCAGATGGTGATTATAATGTTTTTGAAAATAATACAATACTTCAATCCGGAAATAATGCATTTGAGATAAATGGTGCGGATGGTGGTAATCAGATGCCTGAAAATAATAATTTTACAAATAATACTTTAAACAATATCCAAAATAAGGACTTGGTTATTAGTGATACGGGTATTAATGGAACAAGATTAATTGATCAAAATATTAGAAATTATACTTTTACCGGGATAGGAAGTTTGATAGTTGTTAAGAATTCTACTTTTGGGGAGATCAGCTTTTTCCAGCAGGTTAATGGAAGTGGGGTAAATTTAGTTGGAAATTCAAGCTCTGATATACAATTTAGTAATAATTCCATTTTTGTTATTTCAAATTCAAGTGGGAATATTGGTTTAAATAGATCTGCTAACATAACAATCTTTGGAACTCCTGGTCAAAGATTTATTAATCATAAAATTTTAAGAGATGGTGTTACTTGTAATGCTACAACTTCTCCAAGTTGTTCTAACTTTACTGCTTTAACAGCTGTAACTGTAATATTTAATGTAACTGCATTCAGTAATTATAGTATTGGTGGTGATACAAATAATACTTTAATAACTTGTGGTAATATTAACACTGCTGGTAACTATTCTTTAGGTAATAGTGTAAATGCACCAGGAACTTGCTTTAATATAACTGCTAGTAATGTAGAGTTGAATTGTGGTGGGTTTGAGATTAATTACTCTCAAAGCAGTTTGGGATTTGCGATAAATGTATCGAACGTTAATAATGTCACTATTAAAAATTGTAATATCTTACAGGGAGCAGTAATCTCTAGTTCAAATGCAATAAATTTTGCTAATATTACAAATGGTAGTCTTCTTAATACTACTATTGAGACTTTTGGGCTTAGAGCTAATGGATTTACTGCAGAAACTAATTCTACAGGTATTTTAATAAATGGAAGTAATATTACGATTCACGAAGGAATTGTGATTAATTTTACAGAGTCGGCTAATAGTTCTATAACAAATAATAATATGACTTCTATAGTCGATGCTGGCGGGTTAGTAATTTTAATAGGGAGGGGGGTTAATTTTACTATAAGTAACAAT
>JACQNH010000023.1 GCA_016203175.1 Candidatus Woesearchaeota archaeon | reverse complement strand
TCTATATATTAAGCATGAAGAACTAACAAAGATTATTATCAATACGGAGTTTTTTAGCCATTCTTTAGCCCTTTCTCTCCTTATCACATCATAGCTACTAACAATAAAATTAAATCCTGCTGTAAGCAATATTAAGCCATAAAATATAGAAATAACATAAACTATAATCTCCCAGTATCTCTGAAACAAATCTATATTTATGGGCTCTTGTATTAAGCTTTTAAGGAAATCTACCAAAGGACTAATTGGAGCGTTTAATATGTCTAGTATAAAATTCTTTAGACTGTTAAAAATAGCCGCAACTAAATCATGAATAAGCTGCCCAAAGTCAAATGGCGGATTATCATTTGGATCAGCAGCTATTGCAATTGGAGTAATCAAAAATAAAAAAATAAAGAAAATTGCTGCTTTCATTGTCCTAATATGAAGTTTATCAAGAACGGTGTGGCCCATATTATGACTAGTCCAAATATTACTGAACCAGCCATAAACTTAGAGTTATCACGTTTCTTTGCATCAGTTCCAGCAGTCATATAGCTAATAGCTGTAAACACTAAAAACAAGGCTGCTATTATTGTAGCTGCATACTTCACAAAGTCATATATCCTCAGTACTGGCTGCAATATTTGGTCAAACGTTGCCTTATCCTCTGCTGATATGGCTTTTACTGGCATAAATCCTAGCACTATCATCAATGTATATGATAATGCTATCATTATTCTATTCAAATTTGGTTTCATTTTCAATACCTCCCTGTATGTACAGATTTCTATAATAATTCAGAATTCTTTCCCTTATGTAATACGGAAATCTCTTGTAATGCTGCTTGCATTGGTAGCAAAGTTCATAGTCCTTGATGACCCTTTTGTAGCAAACTACACATTTCATAACCTTAATATTGCCCAGAACTATAAATATATCCGAGTGAACTTTTTTGACAAGGATTTTAGAAAAATTTATATAGAAAATCATCTTTAGAGTCTTAGAAATGGCCTAAAAACACTGGGCTGTTAACCCACGTTCTAACCCGCGCCCTCGGCGTTCAACATTTTTTGACAATATGACAATAAAAACTTTTATAAATTTCAAAAACATATATAATTGTGAAAATAAGCTTGAAAAGAACATTGCAATCTAGGATATTGAACACAATAATAGCATTGTTTTCCGTATTATTGTTTATTGTGCCTCTTTCTGTTGTTGGCCAATATGATATAGATAAGACTATACAAACAAATGAAGAGCAATACACTTCTATACTCGCCGGATTGAATGTTTACATTGACCTTAATAGCGAATTTTACTATGTAGACGAGCCGATGATAGCCACTATTAGAGTCATAGATTCTCAAAGTAATAATCCCGTATCAAATGCGAGTGTTACAATCAATGTTATCAAGGTAAATCCGGATCGGCTTGTATACAGTAGTAATAACAAAACTGATAGTGGCGGTTCTGTAAGTTTTAACATTCCTGGGCAATCAGAAGGCACATACAGAATTTCAGCAGTTGCTACTACTTCGACTAAGAGCGGAACAGCAACCATTCAAGTTAGTGTAAACACCCGCCCACAATGGCTGCCTTTGAAGTATAATTTGTGGTTAAAAGCTGGGAAATATATCTGGAAAATGATCGATGATGGTGATTATGGTGATTAAAGCTATTTTTGGTTTTTTGTAGAGTGGTTTCTATAAATTAAGCAAAGTTTCTTTCATAAAAAGATTTAACCTATATAAAATAAAAAAGTTTAAATAGTTCCTAAATATAACAACTGTTATATGAAAAAACCAACTGTTATAAAAAGTTACTATAAACACTATATAGAATCATCTTCTCAGAGAGTTATAGCTTTATTTGTACATTTTCCAGATAAGGAATTTAGCTTATCTGAAGTAGCAAAACTAACTAAAGTAAAAAAGTCCAATATCGGAAAGATATTAGATGTGCTGTATAGAGAAGAGCTTATAATTATAATTAAACTGAAAAATATTTGGAGAATAAAGGCTAATAGGGATAATTTGAAGTTTACAAGAATTAAAATAGTATACAACTTAAATTTTATTTATCGAAGTGGTTTAGTAGAATTTTTAGTTAATACATATAAAAATCCAAGAGCGATAATATTATTTGGAAGCTTTAGGAAAGGCGAGGATAATTCTGATTCAGACATTGACATAGCTATATTAGATAGTAGCGTTAAAGAGTATCAAACATTTAATATTAGAGAGCTATACGAATTTGAGAAAGAAATAAATAGAAAGATACAAATACATTTGTTTAACGAAAGATTAGTTGATATAAATGTGTTTAATAGCATTGCTAATGGAATGGTATTATGGGGGTTTTTAGAAGTAAGGCCTAACGTGATATAAAAATGGATCAAAACTTAATAAAAAATTATTTAGAAAAAGGAAGCCTAGTGAAAAGATCTCCAGATATAAACATAGCTAATTCTTTAATTCAAGTAGCAAAGATTACTGCAAATTCTGTCTTGGAGATCCCTTTAAAAGAAAGTAATGCTATAGTGATATTTAGGGAATTATATGAAGTGCTTAGGCAAATTGGAGATGCTAAATTATGGAAAATGGGTTATGAAGCGAGGCAGCATGAACCGAGCATTAAAGTTTTGATGGACGTTAAAATAAAGAATAGTTTTGTTTTGAATAATTTGGATAGATTTAGGATGATAAGAAATGATATGAATTATAGGGGATTTAAACCAACACTGAATCAATCACAAGAAATACTTGATTTCTGGAAAAAGTATGGAAAAGAATTTTTGGAGTGGGTTAAATCTTAGTAGAAAGTAATCATAGCTACCTATTCTCAGGCAGCATCATAGTAAAAAATTAACAGCAGTCAATAATTTTCTATATTACTTCCAATTTAAGATATATTAAAAAATATCTATTATTTATCACAAGAGTGTATTTAAATAAACATTAAAATATTAAAAAGATTATGGACGGAGAGCATAGTTTAGAATTAAAAATAAAAAAATTACATCCTGATGCATGTATACCAAGTTATGCAAAACTTGGCGATGCTGGACTTGATTTGTATGCAATTGAAGATTTCGTTATCCCTGCAAGAAGTAGATATACAGCCAGAACAGGCATTGCAATAGAGCTGCCTGTAGGTTATGAAGCACAAATAAGATCAAGGTCGGGGTTGGCAAGCAAGCACGGAGTTAACGTTCACAACAGCCCTGGGACAATAGACTCTGGGTATAGGGGAGAGGTCATGGTTATATTAATGAATCATGATGATAAAGATTATAATGCAAAAAAAGGTGATAAAATAGCGCAGATGATAATCCATAAACATGAAATAGCTAAAATTGTTGAAAATGAAGACCTATCAAAAACCGAAAGAGTTAGTGATGGTTTAGGAAGCACTGGTAGATAGTTTAGAAAGTCTTTAAATTCTTTCTGTATTCAACAAAATTTATGCAGAACAAAGATAGATGGACTGAATTTTTTAAAAGAATTCATGCAAGAGGGAATCCTGAAGAGTACTACAGTAAAATATTATTATGTTATTCTGATGAAAGAAGAAAATACCACACTATAGAACATATAGATTCGTGTCTTGATGAATTCAGAAAAGTCTATCATTTAGCAGAACATCCAAATGAGCTTGAAATGGCTATTTGGATGCATGATGCAGTTCTAGATATACGGTCTATAAACAATGAAGAATTAAGTGCTGGTATGGCAATTGCTATTTCAAATAACATGGGCATGAAGAAAGAATTTTGTGATTTAGTGCGAAGGATAATACTCGCAACAAAGCATAAACATCATCCAAGTGATATAGAATCGCAATTAATGGCTGATATAGATTTGGCAATTTTTGGAAAATCAAAAAAAGAATTTAATGATTATGAAGATAAAATAAGACAGGAATATGAATCTGTTTATAAAGAAACTTTTCGAATTGAAAGAATAAAAATACTTCAAATATTTATAGACAGGCAATATATTTATTGTACAGATTTTTTCAGGCAAAAATATGAGAATAGAGCAATAAGAAATTTGAAAAGATCGATTAAAAGGCTGAAATTAAGGTAATTAAATTTATTATTTATTTTTTGTATATGAGTCGAATTTGACAGCAGATTTATACACCGAATTTATGACAGAGCCTTATTGTATATACTTTTAGGTGTCAAAAGAATGGCAGTAAATCCAGACATAATTACAATTTCAATATCTTTCTAAGCTTAGGAACTATTATTTTAGCAAGTTCTTTGGCCGATTTCGCATCAGAAACAGAGGTTCTTTCTCCATAGTATCTTGAACCGTGTCTTAATCTTCTTATTCTGTCAAAATTCTCAATTAAACTAGGACTAAATTCTTTATATCTCCCAAGAAATGCAATAGAAGCTTCATGCGAGTACGATTTATAACCATTTAAAGCTAGAACAGCATCCGCAAGGGTCCTCATAACTTCATAATAATCTTCCAAAACAAAATCTCTATTTGATTCATCGATTTCTACCTTGCTAACATAGTCTAATCTTCTTAATGCTTGTTCAACTAAAGACTTAGCAAGATTCTTATCAACAGACTGTTTCTTAACTTGATTTTCTCTAAGATAATATTCAAAAGGTTTCATAAAGCTCCTTTTAACACAATGCCATTACACAGATTATTCTTAAACTCTTCGCTTATCTTGTCTAGGGTTATTTCGTGTATGCTTATTTTTCTGGCCAATTTCTTTTCGAAAACATCTAAGTCTAACTTACGTTTTTCTTCAGTTATTACAGCTATGTCTATATCTGATTTTTCTATATCATATCCTTTAGAATAACTTCCAAATAATATAATTGCATTAGGGTCTTTATAGGTTTCAGACAGATATTCTATAAGATTGCTTAAGAATATTTCTTCTAAGTTATAAACGAGCTTTTTCCTTCTGTAAACTTCACTTTCTAAGTTTGCTGAAACCTGGCTTGCTGTCGCCACTCTTAACTCTTTGACAATTCCTTCTTTTTTAAGGGTTCTTACAATAATCATGGCAGTTGGAGCAGAAATTCCTGTTTTCCTAGCCAATTCTCTTATTGTAAACTTTGTAGTTGGATAGCTGAATATTACACTTAAAATCTTATTAGTGTTAGATTTATTTAACATGTGTTATATTATATTAACAGGTGTTATATAAGCTTTTCTATTAAATATATCATTTGTATCAAAAGAATGGCAGTAACTTAAATTTCATAAGTTTTAATTTTTCTATTTTGGCCTCCATTTATAGACATTATTATGATGATCAAAATAATGAACAATTATACTTTTCTTATTATGGTCTATTTTGAATATCAAAACAAAATTTTTATCAATATGGACTCTATTATAGGTTTGTAAAGGTTTTCTTAAGAATTTATAAATATGATTAGGATTATTTCTTATTTCATTTATCTTTTTATCTATAATCATCAATTGTTTCGGATTTTTCTTAGCTAATTTAGAAAATATCTTATCTGCGTCTTGCTTTATTTCCAGACCATACATTTATTTCAGCCCATATCTTTTAGCAAAATTATCTACTCTAATACTATTCTGTTTTTCAATTAATTTTATTTTTTTTATAAACTCTGGCCTCAATTCGGGCTCATCCTCTTCTTCTATATATTTTCTTACCACCAATTCAATAGCCTTCCCTTTATCTTTTAGACCATATTTTGCCTTAACTATACTTAATACCCTGTTAGTATTTTCATCAATTTTTACTAAAGCTTGTACCATATTATATCACCTTATTTTAACTAAGTTTAACTTATTTATTAATCTTTCTATTGCATGGTTTTGTAACAAATACGGTTGATAAGAAAAAAGAGAAATGCCGATTTTCTATTTGTTTTTGTCGGGATTTCTAGGAACTATTATCCATGCAATTATGTAAAGTATTATTCCAATACCGAAACTTGCTAGTGTTAAAACAACATACAACAGCCTGATTAAAGTAGAATCAACATTGAAATATTGTGCTAGGCCACCGCAAAAACCAGCTATTTTTCTGTCTTTGTTTGATAAGTATAAACGTTTAGTCACCATAAGTATTTATCTTAAATTAAAGTATATAAACATTATTGATTTCTAATTTCAATTAACTATTATAAAGTTCTCCGTCTTTATATCTTGCACCTGCTATAAACAAATCTGTATACATTTCCATAGCATCTATACCGCCCAAGTCAATCACATTTCTGCCTTTATTTACACATAAATCATTTATAACGCCTAACGCATTATTAAATGGCTTTAAGCATAAATAACCAACAGTTCTATGAAAATATTCTTGAATTTCTCGAGTATTTATTTCGCCTTCATTAGATAATGTTTCAAGAAGCCATAGTTTATATAACAAATCCAATTGAATAAACCTATCTGCTTTGCTAATCACAGAGTTGTATTTTTCTTTACATTCTTCGAGTTTTCTTTCCAACAACGCTTTAGTTTCTAAATTTGATGGCAACTCTATTTTTTCAATTAAACCCATTTCAATAAATAAAAAATGCTCCTATTTAAATATTTCTAAGGTTTAGGCTTTGCACATAAAGTCGTATTTCACTTCTCACATCTCACTGCTCGCGCGACAGCTTTTTAAATATACATTACTTGATATACTGATTAATGCTTCGAGGAATATCTTGAAGATGT
>JACQNH010000006.1 GCA_016203175.1 Candidatus Woesearchaeota archaeon | reverse complement strand
GGTATAATAAAAGACTTCATGGTGCATTAAAACTGGAATGGGGAGAAACCCCAAACGATGCATTCCAGCGAAAGTTGAGACCTGAATGCCTAATCGGGATGATGTTCAAATGAAAAAACGAAAAAATATCGGGACTCTACAGTTAATAGAAATATATATAATCTAAATCTTTATTACAATTTTATGGATTTCACTAAAATATTAGCAAAAATAAAACCAGATAAAAAAGAGGAAGCGAATCTTAAAGCTATTGTAAATGTTATCTTAAATAAAATAAAAATAAAAGATGCTAGTGTAAGTTTAGGGGGTTCTGGAGCAAAAAATACATGGTTAAAAGGAAGTAGCGAAATTGATATTTATGTGAGATTTAACTATAATAAATTTAAAGACAATGATAAAAAAATCTCTAATCTTCTTAAAACCGCCTTAAAAAAGAAATTTAATAATGTATCTTTATTGCATGGCTCAAGAGATTATTTTCAAATTAAATATAAAAATTACACAGTAGAAGCTATTCCAATATTAGACATTAAAAAAAGTGAAGAAGCTAAAAATATTACAGATGTTTCAAAATTGCATGTGGATTATGTTTCAAAGCATAGGTTGAATGACGATATGCGTCTAGCTAAAGCATTTGCAAAAGCCAATAATGTTTATGGTGCAGAATCTTATATTAGTGGGTTTTCAGGTTATATTCTAGAATTATTAGTTATTCACTATAAAGGATTTAAAAATCTAATAAAAGCTGCTTCAAAATGGTCTTCACAAACAATAATTGGAAATAAGGAAGATGTTAAAAATTTAAATGAATCTAAATTAGGACCTTTAATATTCATAGATCCAGTCCAAAAAGATAGAAATGCTGCAGCAGCTTTATCAAAAGAAAAATATGATAAATTTATTAAAATATGCAAAGAATTATTAAAAAATCCTTCTGAGAAATTTTTTGAATTAAAAGAAGAAAAGATTTCTAAGGACGCTTTAAAAATTCAATTTGAAAGTTTAAAAGGAAAAAAAGATATTGCAGGTGCTAAATTTGTTAAAGCCTTAAAATTTATTGAAATGCAATTAAATTTAGAAGGTTATAATGTTAAAAATTCAGGTTGGAAGTGGGATGGTAAAAATGGAACTTATTGGTTTTTATTAAAAGAAAAAAAGTTAAAGCCTTTAATTAAAAAATCTGGTCCACCAATAAAATTTAAAGATGACTTTGAAAGGTTTAAATCAAAGCATAAAAAAGTTTTAATAGAAAAAGGAAGAAGTTTTTCTTATATCAAAAGAAAGTACCTAACTCTAAATGAATTTTTAAAGTATTTATTTAAACTACCTAATGTAAAGGACAATATTAAATATATTAAACTTTGATTCTATTTTACCCCACAACAAACCTTTTAAATTAATACACTGAGACAATTTAATGGATTTCAAAGACAGAGTTGCAGTTATAACAGGCGGAAGTAGTGGTATAGGTAAAGCTATTGCAGTAGATCTAGCAAAAGAAGGTGCTACAGTAATTTTAATTGCAAGAAATAAAGACAAATTAAAAGTAACCCTGGAAGAAATTAAAAAATATTCTCCTAATAGTATTGCTGCAAGCTGTGATGTTACAGATACTAAAAAAGTAGCAAATTTAGTTAAAGTCGTTAATGAAAATTTTAATGCTATAGATATTTTAATTAATAGCGCAGGCTTTGGCTTAAATGGTAGCTTTATAGAGAATAATATCCAAGGAATAAGAGATCAAATAGAAGTTAATTTTTTTGGAACAGTAAATTTTTGCAAAGAAGTTTCTGAAGTAATGGTTAAACAGCATTCAGGTTACATTGTAAATATAAGCTCTGTTGCAGGAAGGGTAGGTTTTCCAAATTTAAGCGGTTATTGTGCAAGTAAATTTGCAGTTTATGGTTTTTCAGAAGTTTTATACCACGAATTAAAACCACATAATATTAAAGTTAGTATTGTTTTACCAATTGCAACTGAAACTAATTTTTTTAATAATCCTTCTTGGGATTCATTTCCTCATGAAGAAAGACACAAAAATATTCTAAAACCAGAAGAAGTTAGTAAAGCAGTTTTAATTGGTATGAAAAAAGAAAATTTTGAAATTGTTGTTCCATCAAAATATAAATTAAAATTAATAGGTAAAGCAATTTTATTACCATGGGCTTTGAAATATATCCAGAAATTACCCAAATAACTATTTTGTCTTTTTATACAACCAAATTCCAATTATAAAAACTAAAATACTTAAATATTGTCCTGGTGTCAAAGATAAAACAGTAACATCCTCTCTTAAAAAATCCAATAAAAATCTTCCTATGGATATTAGAATTAAAAAATTTGCAAAAACAAAACCGTCTTTATGTTTAGCTTTATCAATAAAAATCAGATAAGTAAAAATCAAAAATCTTTTTATTGCACTATAAATCTGATAAGGGTGTCTACAACCCTCTACGCCTTGAAATTGAACACACCAGGGTAAATTTGTTATTGGTCCATATAATTCTCCATTAATAAAATTTGCAATTCTACCTAAAGCTAAACCAAATGTAGCTGGAATAATCAAGAAATCTGCTAATCTTAAAACAGGAAATTTATTTTTTTTGCAGAAATAGTAAACAGCTAATGCTGCTCCAAGTAAGCCCCCATAAAACGCTAACCCTCCCTTCCATAATTTTAAAATCTCCAATGGATTTTCAAAATAATAACTAGGCTCCCAAAAAATTACATGTATAGCTCTAGAAAATAAAACAACAAATATAATTAAATACAAAATCAAAGAATCTAATTGATCTTCTGTTAATTGTAAATTCTTTTTCTTAATCTGCCATTTTAAATAGAATAATGTTATTAAAAATCCTAAAGCAAATATAATCCCGTAGTACCTAATTTCAAAAGGCCCTAGATTCAATAATATAGGATCAATATTATTAATAAACATAAACTTTAGTAATTTTTTGGCTTATTAACTCTTTCGTAATGGCTAATAATCTTTATATAAGTTAATTTAAGAGTGGTATTAATGGACAATAAAACTTTAGTTAATTATTTTGTAGAAGGTAAAAAAAGAGGCTTTAAAGTAGAACAATTAAAAAAAGAGCTTTTAAAACAACATTACTCAAAAAGAGAAATTGATGAGGCTTTTGTAGAATCCTTACAGGAAAAACCAGGCTTTTTATCAACTAACATCTTCAAATTAAGCTTAGTTATAGTGTTAATACTTGTTGTCGTAATTTCAACTTACATTGCAATGAACAGATTTAATATTTTGAAAGAAAGAGAGATCGGAGGCATTAAAGAGTCTTATGTAAATAAAATCCTTAAAGAACAATGCTCAGGCTTGAAAGAACAGCAGTATGCAGAATGCTCCACAGATACAATCTCAACTATTGCTTTTAACTATAATAATGAAAGAATATGCGAATTCAGTAAATTTGAATCTATTTGTTTAAATAAATTTAAAAGTAAAATTTAACCAAAATTGCTTAAAACCAATCTATTTGATTTTATCTTTATTGTTTTCCCGTCACTTTCGTATAATGTAGCTGCTGGGGGTAATGCTAACTTTCCAACAATATTTAATCTTGTAGTTGCTTTATATCCAATAATCCTTTCTTCTTTGGATGTCAAAACAGGAAGCTCCCAAACTAATTTAATACCTGCTTCCCCCCTAATTATTTTATTAGGTTTCAATGTGGAAAATTCACCAGTAGGTTTTACTAAATGAGGCACAATATCAACTATTTTCAAATTTTCTATGTCTCTTTTAAGATTATTTTTAACATGCACCAAAACTTTAATTTCAATTGCATTTTGATACTCTTTAATTTTTATTACAGATTTTTTAATTGTAATCTCTTTTCTTAATGTGTAATACAAAACTATTATTAAAACAATAGCTATCAATAAACCTAAAAAGAATGATCTGTAACTCTTCTCTATTATTAATTTAAACTCTTCATTTGGTTTAATCAAAAAAACCCAGGTATTTTTATCATTTATAATCTTCCTTTCAATACTAGTTTTTATAAAAAAATCAGTTATTAAGCTTCTTTCCATTTGAAAATTCTCTTCTACAGGAAAATTACCATTATTTTTTTTAGTAACTATAATCTTTCCTTTTAAAAAATTAGATTCCTTCTCAACTTTTTCTTCTACATTATAATTTGGTAATAGTTCAAAACTTCCCTCATACAAGCCCTTTACTGCTTTATCTTCTAAAGCTTTTATTATTAAATTATAAGTTCCAGGGGCTACTAAAGAACCAAAATTAAATAAGAAATCCTTAGTCTTAACTTCTTGTTTTTCAAAATTTAAAGTCTCTATTACTTTATCTTTAAAATTTTTACCTTCAATTTCAACTTCTATTTCAATATCTTTAAATTCAGCATTTAAGGTGTTTTTAATTTCGACTTTTATAGGGACACCAATTCCAGGAAGTACACCTTCTTCAGGAAGTAAAGATTTTAATCCGAATATATCATCTGCGGCAAATAAATTTACTGTAATCCTTACTGTTTCTTGCAATGATGGGGTTTTAACAGAATTTATATCAATTTGGGTAATGTAATTCTTATTTGGCTTTATATCATCAAATAAATTTACTTCAACTTTTATAGTTTTTTCTTTTCCAGTTCCAATTTCTATTTGTTCTGGGGTTATAATTACAGATTTGAATATATTTGATAAAGGCGCAATAAATGCTTCATCAGGTTTTATCGTAAAAATATCAGTAAAAGCTTGATTATTTTTAATAGTAAACTCAAAAAAAGCTGGTTTTCCTTGTCTACCCTCATTTAAAGGAGCTACTTTTGAAATCTCTAATTTAGGAATCTCTTTTGCTGTTACAATTGTACTTAATAACAGAATAACTAAAGCTAGTATTATGACTTTTTTCATCAGCATTAATTAAGAAATTACGTATTTAAAACTTTCTTTTGTGCTATTTTAAGACTTGTTAAGATAGATTTTTAAAGACACTATAACCTAAGGTTCATATGCCTGAGATACTTAATAATTTTGGTTTAAGCCAAGGTGTACTGAAATTTGGAGTAGTTATAGTTATTATTTTAGCAGGGATTTTAATAGGAAGAATAATAGGTAGGGCAATTAAAAGATTAACTAAAGAAATAGAATTGGATAAAATTATAAAAGATTTATTGAATGTTAGTCTTCCTTTAGAAAATCTAGCCTCAAAAATAGTCAGTTGGATTATCTACTTTATTGCAGTTTTATTCGCTTTAGATCAAATTGGTTTAGGGTCAACAACTTTGGATATTGTCCTGATGTTTATCTTAGTGGTTATAACAATAATTCTTATACTATCATTAAAAGATTTTATCCCTAATATAATCGCTGGTTTTATAATCTATAGCAAAGGTAACATAAGAAAAGGTATAAGATTAAAAGTAAATAACATAAGGGGCACAGTAATTTCAGTTTCTTTATTGGAGACTAAAATCAAAGCAGGCAAGGAAATTATTTTTATCCCAAATTCCATATTGCTTAAAAATAGGGTTATTATAAGAAAAAATGAAAACTAATTTAATTGAGAAGATTAAATCCCTAGAATTAATGCGTCAGGAAGAACCTAGATTTGAAGATTTAACTAAATACTTACCAAATGCAGAATTATTATTAGAACAAGCCTTAAGTTCCCAAAATGGAAATTTTAATTGCGCAGCTTATATGGTTGCATATACAGTAATAAGTACAGTATTCCCCCTAATGAATTCAAATGGAAATTGGAATAGATACCAGCAACACCTTAAAAGATTTATTTATTTAGCTTCTACTTATCAAGATCAGATAAGTGAATTAAACCCAAGATTTCTCGTTGACGAATCACTAATAAACTTATGCTATACCGGTAAAAATAATAAATTACCAGAAAGAAAAACAAAAGCATTCTATAAACTAGAAAGAAGAATTGCAGAACTTACATTTTCAGATTCGCCTAAAGATATAAGAGAAAGACCTAAATTTTATTTTAGATTTAGATTAACAGAAAAACAAATTCCTGAAAGATTAAAAGAAGCATTAAATCTTAGATCAAAAGAAGAACTATACAAATATAAACAAAGCGGTTCAGAAGAAAATTTAATAAGATCTTATTCTTTAATATTCTTAGTAATGCCTTTGTTAGGTATTATTAATCAAGATTTAGTTGAAGATTGGTTAAAAGAAAAATCTAAACAAGATAATTAGCCCGAGGCAGGATTTGAACCTGCGACCAACTGCTTTTTCTCTAAGATACGAAGCAGCTACTCAATTTTCCATTTCAAAGTTCCAGACTGAGCTACTCGGGCATTATTTCGTCTTTTCTTCTAATTCTTCAACTTTGTAAGTAGTCTGACAGCCTCTGCAAATAGGTTTTTTATTAATATAAGTTCCTATAATCTTATTTAAAAAAGTCTCTTCAATTTTATTCTTACAAATAGCGCATTTAACCATATTTCTTAGTTAATTTTAGATTTTATAACGTTTACTTATTTTACCAAGTTTTATTGATATATATTATCATGATGTTCAAAATCCTCAAAAGAAACTGTTTTCTTATTATGATTAATTATAAAGACTAAAACAAAATGGCCGATATGAATCCTTTGCATTCCTTTCATATCATAATGAAGATGCTTAAATCTATGCTCTGGGTTATTTAAAATCCAATCCATCTTTTTTCTAACAATTTCATAGATTTTCGGGTCTTTTTTCTTTAATTTAGATATCTTTTTAGTTATTTCTTCACTATACGAATCCACATACATCTAATCAACCTCTTTTTCAAATTCTGCCCGAGAAAAATGTTTTCCTTTAACAATTTTCAATAATTTCTCTTTATATTCAGGCCTTAATTCCGGCTCTAATAATAGCTCTTCATACTCTTTAACAACCAAATCAATTGCTTGAGATTTATCTCCTAAACCATATTTAGCCTTAACTACATTTAACACTCGATTCGTTCTTTCTTCCACATTTATCATTGCATGTACCATTTGTCTATATATTAGTGTATACATGGTATATATAAATATTTCTAAACCATATTTATTCCCTGCAAAAGAAAAGGGGTGTCACTAAACTAACTTCTAATACAAATTATTTTAAATCCCTAGTTTCTAATTTCTCAATGGAACTAATCGGTGGTCAGGCTTTAATTGAGGGTGTAATGATGCGAAATAAGGAAAAATTAGCTATGGCAGTTAAAAAAGGCAAAAGAATAATAATTAAAGCTGAAGATGTAAAAAGAAATCTCTGGTTTAAAATCCCAATTATAAGGGGCTTTTTAATATTTCTAGAAATTTTAGTTTCAGGAATAAAAGCATTAATCTGGAGCGCAAATATTCAAGAAGAAAAAGAAGAAGAAAAGATATCAAGTTTATCTATATACTTTACAATTCTTTTTTCAATTTTAATCGTAGTTTTAATTTTTATTTTATTACCTTATCTTTTGACATATTTAACAGGTCTAAGAGAAAATTCAAACCCAATTGCTTTTAACATTATAGATGGCGTAATTAAAGTTGTGATCTTCATTGCTTATTTATTAATAATCTCAAAATCAAAAGATGTCTACAAATTATTCCAATATCATGCAGCAGAACATAAAACTATAGCTTGTTACGAATCGGGAAAATCTTTAACAGTTAAAAATATTAAAAAATTTCCAAAAGAACATGCTAGATGTGGGACTTCTTTCATCATAATAACTTTAATCATAAGCATAATTATATTTGCTTTAATACCAACTATTTTGAAATATTTTTTTCCAGTAATTTCAACATTTTCTTTGATAAAACAAAAATCTATATTCTTTCCGGTCAGAATTTTATTAATCCCTTTAATTATGGGTGTGAGTTATGAAGCCTTAAGAATCTCAGCTAAATTCAAAAGCAAATTAATCATGAAGCCCTTAACATTCCCAGGTTTACTAATGCAGAAAATTACAACAAAAGAACCTAGAGATTATATGATTGAAGTTGCTATTGTGGCATTAAAGAAGATTATATAAAATGAAAACTATCAACATTTTTAAAACAGTTCTAATATTTATCTTTATTTTAATTTTATCGTTTCAAATTGTTGCCACTTCTAAATTTTTTTACAAATTAAACTTAAAAGATTATCAAAAAAATGAATCTGCAATATTAAATGTAATAAATTATTTAAATTACAAACAAGAGTTAGATAAAAATTTATTTAATGATAAAGAAATATTGCATTTAAAAGATATCTTTAATATATTTTTAATCTTAAAGTTAATATTCATAGTGTCTTTTATTATATTTTTATTCTTAATCTTCAAAGATTTTGAATGTTTATTAAAACCATTTTTATATTCTTTAATTTTAACTATAATCATTTCATTAATTCTATATGTAATTAATTTCAATTCTTTATTTTTAAACTTTCATAAATTAATATTTTTTAATGATTATTGGCTTTTAGATCCTTCTAAAGATATTTTAATTAGATTATTCCCACAAGAGTTCTTTCAAAATTCCTTGTACAGCATCTTAATCCTAAATTTAGCCTTCCATCTAATCTTTATCACTGTTTTAAGCCTAAAGAATAGAAAAACCTTATAAAGTTTCAGTTTTAAATTTAATAGATGAAGAAAAATGAAGTTATAATACCAGAAGCAACTATAGGAATGGTCGGGCACATAGATCATGGTAAAACTTCTTTAACAAGGGCTTTAACAGGCAAATGGACATCTTTGCACACAGAAGAACTTAAAAGAGGGATTACAATCAAATTAGGTTATGCAGATGCAACATTCTACAAATGCCCTAAATGCAAGAATTATGAAGCTTATTCTGTTTCTGAAAAATGCCAAAAATGCAAATCTAAATGTGAGTTATTAAGAAAAATTAGCTTTGTAGATGCTCCAGGACATGAAACATTAATGGCAACTATGTTATCAGGCGCAGCTTTGATGGATGGTGTTATTTTATTAGTAGCTGCAAATGAACCTTGTCCTCAACCGCAAACAAAAGAACATTTAATGGCTTTAGACATAATGGGTATTAAAAATATTATTATAGCACAAAATAAAGTGGATATTGTTAATGATGAACAAGCCTTAAAAAGTTATAAGGAAATCCAAAATTTTGTTAAGGCCACAGTTGCTGAAAATGCTCCAATAATCCCAATCTCAGCCCAGCATAATGTAAATGTTGATGTTTTAGTTTATGCTTTGGAAAATATTGTTAAAACTCAAAAAATAGATGAAACTAAAGATCCTGTAATGTTTATTGCAAGGTCTTTTGATTTAAATAAGCCAGGTGATGAAATTGCTGATTTAAAAGGTGGAGTTTTAGGTGGAAGTTTAAAATGTGGTGTTTTAAAAGAAGGTGATGAAATTGAAATCTGTCCAGGCATAGAATCTACAGAACATAAATGGAAGCCTATTATCACAAAAATAATTGGCCTTGCTTATGGAAAAGATAGTGTTAAAACTGCTAAGTCAGGTGGAACATTTGGTTTAAAAACAGAATTAGACCCTAGTTTAGTCAAAGCTGATAAATTAATTGGGAATGTTGTAGGCTTAAAAGGAAAAACCTCTAAAGCAATATATGAAGCTGACTTAGAACCCCACCTATTAACTAGAGTTGTAGGAACAAAAGAAGAATTAAAAGTAGAACCTTTAAAACTTAATGAGCCTTTAATGTTAAATGTAAATACAACTGTTACTGTTGGTATTATAAATAAAATTGAAAAGAAAAAAATTCATGTTATTTTAAAAATTCCAGTCTGTGCTCAAAAAGATGACAGGGTTACGATCTCAAGAAATTTAGGTGGTAGATGGCGTTTAATTGGTTATGCTAATTTTCTTTAGGTAATAATAGTATTGAAAGTTTTATAAAAGAAATTGTTTTGCTAATATTAAGATGTCATTAGATGATAGATTTAACTCAAATGATGGAAGTTTTATTGATAATTTAGATAGTGCTTTCTTTGAATTTAATAAAAAAATTGCAACTACATGGCAAAATAAAACATATAGGAATAAAGCAGATTTGGAGACAGTTTTGTATTTCGGAAGTTTTGTAGCATTAGGGGGTTACGTTGCAAATACTATGAATACTATTATGGCTATTCCAGCAGCAAGTGCAGCACTTAAAGGTTCAATTGAAATGGCAAGACCGAAGAGTGCTAAACATGAAGAAATACAATGCGAAACAATAGGTTTGCCAGGCAAAACTACCAAATATCTAAACGTAATTTGTTATAGTATTGGGGTTGTTGAAACATTAGCGGGAGTAGGGTATTTAGTTGCAGGAGTATCTGGAAATAATGAATTGTATTTGGATTCTATAAGCCATCTTACATTTGGATTAGGAATGTTAGGTTGGATAAGTGCGGATTATATGGCAAAATCCGACATTGGAACACCCCCTCCAGAACCAAAAAAGAAACCAGTTTTAGAAAGAATTAAAGAAAAGGTTGGAGAACTTTTGCCACAACCAACACCAGTTCCTGTTAGAGTGTATGCAAGAATAGCTAGTTATTCTTTAGCCAGAACCTCAAATTGAAACTAATCGCTCGTGTGAACCTATTTCAGAACATCACAAAAAGATACTATAGTACAGAAATCTTTTTATATGTAACTTATTGATCAAAATAATGACAAAAAAAAAGAGTTTTTTGACATTTTCAATGATTTTTATTTTAATTTTAGGTCTATTATTGGTAGGCTGTGCTAAACCTGCTGAAAAAATTGAAATGCCTAGTGCGCAACCAGCTCCAGCACCACAACCACCACCTTTACCGCCAGTTCCTGAGCAACCTAAGGTAGAAGAAACTAAAGCACCAGAAGTTCCAACAATTGTTAATGTTGAAATTAAAGGTTCCAAATTCAATCCACAAGATCTTAAAATTAAAGTAGGAACAACAGTTATCTGGACAAATCAAGATAGTGCTTCACATACAGTTACATCAAGCGATAAAACTTTAGATTCACCAGATTTATCAAAAGGCCAAACATTCTCTTATACATTCACAACACTAGGGGTTTACAATTATATTTGTTCTATACATCCTTATATGAAAGGTACAGTAACAGTAGAATGAGAATGAAAAATTTTGTTAAAGTTTTTTTATTTTCTTTGATCGTAGCTTTATCAATGAATGCCTTAGATATGTTTTTTCATTATTCAACAAATACCGCAGTTCATATTGGGTATGTTACAGTAAAATTAACAATTATTTTTCTTTCAATTTTTCTAATTAGTCAGTTTATCAGTATTTCTAATAGAGATGGAATAGTAGTTAGTATTTTTGGACCATTTATTTTTTGGTTGTATTATATTTATGCTTATCCAACCCTAGATAGAGCAGTTTTTAGATTAGATGAACAATTTTATTTTATCTTTCCTCATATCGTAATGATGTTTGTTGCTTATTTTTCACTTTATTGGTTTATTATTAAAGAAAATTTTAAAAAAATATATTTTTTAATATCTTCAACATTAACCTTACTCGCATTAAATTTATTGTACTTTATGCTAAAATTTAAAATTAAAGGTATTCCAGATTCAGATGCAGCAAATATGGTTGTTTTCATAGATGCAACAAAAATGCTTTTAATTTCCTTAATTGCAGTTGCTATAGTATTATTTATCTATAAAAATAAATTTAAAGGTTTAATTGCAGGTTTAATCTCAGCAATTGCTTCGTATTTTCTTTTAAGCAATCTATCCAGTGGTTTATTACATTCGATTTACGCATTTTTAATTGTTAATTTAGTATTTTACATAATTGAAGTTTTAGGAGGTTATAATGCCTAAAAAAGAGTGGTTTATAGGGATTATAGCCTTAATTATAGGTAGTTTTTATCATTTTGTTCCTAATAACACTTTAAGAAATTATGGTCTTACCTTAGGTCTAGGACATAATGCTCATGTTTTAATTGGTTCTATTTTTTTAATCATCGCTTTTGTATCTTTTTATCGGTTATATATTCATAAAAACATATAATCATAGACAACAAATATTATAAGCTGATTAATTCTAAAATTTTTAATGGCAGAAGGAGTAATAAAATACGATCAAATATATTTAGAAACTAAACCACAAGATTCAAATGTTGTTGATGACATAATTGATCTTCGACAAAAGTGTTATTATCTAGGATTAATTGGCCAGGATAAAAATCGTTATGGTGGATATGGTTTCGGTAATGTAAGTATGCGCCTAACAGCAAAATTTTATACTTATCCTGAATTAAACAGTGCATTTTTTATTACAGGAACGCAAACAGGTGGTCTTGAAAAACTAACAAATGAACATATCGCAACTATAATAAATTGTAATCCGAAAACAAATACAGTAATATCAACTGGACCTATTAAAGCTTCTTCAGAGTCTTTAACACACGATGCTGTATACAGATGCGATCCTTCTATAAATTATATAATCCATGCTCATTCTCCTGAAATTTTTAAGAGACAAGCAGAACTTCCTTGTACTAATAAATCTGTAGAGTATGGCACACCAGAAATGGCATTAGAAGTTAAGAGATTATTTCTTGAAACAAATGTTAAAACTAAAGGTATTTTTATAATGCTTGGTCATGAAGATGGTGTTTTTTGTTTTGGAAATACGAAGATGACAGCATTAACAAATATGATCTTTTGGTATCACACTCATTCAGAAAAATAAAAAAAGAAATAAAATATTAAAATCTATTCATCATCAAAATCTTCATCATCAAATTCATCGTCTTCTTCATAGCTAATTTTTATATTTTCCATGATTTTTCGACCTCGCTTATTTTTATAAATTTTTCTTACCAATCTATAAACTAATATATAAATATTTCTACTTAATTCTTTTTGCTACAAAATCATGAATGTTTCTATAAGAATGACCATTACTAGTATTTGCAATATAGTGAACTAACAAACAGATTAAATTGATCCCATAGTTTATCTCTTCTAATGACTTAGATCGTGTCTTTGGTCGTACATAATGCTCTATACCCTCTTCAAAACTTTTTACAATATCCTCTACTTTAATATTTGAAGGACCAATTTTTACCATATTTTCAGCAATATCTTCCATAATATCCTCTATTGGAACATTTCGCAAATGGAAATAAGTAAAACTTTTGCTAATTTCAGATCTATTCCCTTTTTGCATTTTACTTATGGTACTCCATCCCTTTAATTATCGTAAAAGCCCTATAAATTTGTTCAACTAGTATTAATTTAAACATATCATGTAAAAATGTCATCTTACTAAAAGATAATAAAAAATTAGTTTTTTCTTTAATATTATTTGACAACCCATTTTCATCCCCTACTATAAATATCAAATCTTTTTCAATAGTCTTTTCTTTAATAAAATTTGAAAATTCTTTAGAGCTTAATTGTAAACCATTCTCATCACAAGCAACAATATAACCTTCTTTTAACTGTTTTAAAATTTGTTCCTCATTCTTTAACTCAAAAAATTCAACCTTATAAAATTTTTTAAGTCTTTTTAAAAATTCTTCAATTAATATTTTTATATTTCTATCTTTCACTTTTCCAATTGTTAATATTTTAATCATTCTTCACAACCCGTGTCATTAAACTTACTTTATCTTTTTCGTCTAATTTCATAACTCTTACACCTTGAGTATTTCTTCCTATAGAACTTATCTCTTTAACAGGGACTCTTATTGCAATCCCTTTTTCGCTTAATATTAAAACTTCATCATCATCCATAACAGTTTTAATTCCAACAACTTTCCCAGTTTTATCTGTAACATTTATATTTCTCACGCCGCTTCCGCCTCTGTTAGTCAATCTATATTCAGGGATTATAGTTCTTTTTCCATACCCATTCTCAGTTATAGTTAACAAATTAGCATTTTCTAAAGCAATCTCCATTCCAATAACCTCATCATCACCTTTTAATTTAACGCCCCTTAAACCAGAAGCATTTCTCCCCATAGGTCTTATATTTGTTTCATTAAACCTTACAGCATTTCCATTTTTTGTACCTAAAATTATTGTTAAATTTCCAGGTGTTAATCTTACTTGCACTAATTCGTCGCCTTCATTTAAATTTATAGCAATAATGCCTGTAGATCGAGGTCTTGAAAACTCGTTTAATTTAATTTTCTTAAAAGTTCCTTTTTTAGTAATCATAATCAAGAAATGATCTTCATCAAACTCTTTAACAGGTAGTATAGTATTTATCTTTTCACCTTCAGACAGCTTTAAAATATTTTTTATATTATCCCCTCTTGCATACCTGCTTGCCTCAGGAACTTCATAAGCTTTTAACCAATAAACCCTTCCTAAATTACTAAACATCAACAAAGTATTATGCGTTGTAGTTGTTAAAATCTGTTCAGTTACATCTTCCTCTTTAACATCAGAAACAATTACACCTTTACCACCCCTTTTCTGTTGTTTATAAACATCAATAGGCATTCTTTTAATATAACCCAGATTTGTCAATAAAATTGCAACATCTTCCTCTTTAATTAATTCTTCTTCATTAAATTCTTTTGTTTCGCCAACAATTTGAGTTCTTCTTTCATCACCATATTTATTTTTAACATCAATTAATTCATTCTTAATTATATCGTATATTTTACTTTCATCACCTAAAATAATTTTTAATTCAGAAATTAATTTTATTAGTTCATTAAACTCATCATTAATCTTATTCTGTTCTAAATTAGTTAACCTTTGTAATTTCATTTCTAATATAGAATTAGCTTGTACTTCTGTTAAATTATAATTTTGTATCAAACCATTTCTTGCAATTTCAGGATTATCAGACTTCTTAATTAATTCAACAACATTATCAATATTCTGTAAAGCAATCTTCAAACCAGATAGAATATGAGCTCTTTCCTCAGATTTTTTTAATTCAAATTGTGTTCTTTTTGTCACAACATTCTTTCTATGATCAACAAATAAACTGATTATATCTTTCAAATTCAAAACTTTAGGCTCATTATTAACCAAAGCAATTGAGATCACACCAAAAGTTTCTTGTAATTGAGAGTACTTGTATAATTTATTTAAAACAATCTCAGGATTTGCATCTCTTTTCAATTCGAATACAATTCTCATTCCTCTTCTATCACTTTCATCCCTTATGTCATTAATCTCTTCTATTCTTTTATCTCTCACTAAATTTGCTATATTTTCTAAAAGTAAAGATTTATTCAACATGTAAGGTATTTCAGTGACTATAACCCTATTCTTTTCAATTTCAGCCTTAGCTTTAATTGTTATTTTACCCCTTCCAGTCTCATACGCTTCTTTTATTCCATTGCCATTAACAATTAAAGCGCCTGTTGGAAAATCAGGGCCTTTAATAAACCTCATTAGATCATTTATTGTACACTCCTTATTATCAATAAAATGTAAAGTTGCATCTATAACCTCTTTCATATTATGAGGAGGCATATTTGTTGCCATCCCTACTGCAATACCAGTTACACCATTAACTAATAAATTTGGAAATTTAGCTGGTAATACTATTGGCTCTTTAGTACTTCCATCAAAATTAGGAATAAAATCTACAGTTTTTTTATCTAAATCTTGCAATAATTCCTCTGAAATCTTTGTTAGTCTTGCCTCTGTATAACGCATGCTTGCTGCACCATCTCCATCCACAGAGCCCCAATTACCTTGACCATCAATTAATGGGTTTCTTAAAGAAAAATCTTGAGCCATTCTAACTAAAGTATCGTAAATAGCCATATCACCATGGGGATGAAATCTTCCCATGCAATTACCTACTATCCTTGCACTTTTAACATAAGGTTTATTAGGAAAGGTTCCACTCTTCCACATAGAATATAAAATTCTTCTTTGTACTGGCTTTAAACCATCTTTTACATCAGGCAAAGCTCTTCCAGTTATAACTGACATACTATAATCTAAATATCTCTTCTTTACTTCATCTTCAATTAATTTTACTTGAATTTCTTCTGCCATTTTTAAACATCCAACTCAGCCTCCTTTGCATGATTAAAAATAAATTCTCTTCTTTGTATCACTTCTTCACCCATTAAAATAGTAAAAATTTCATTAGCAGCTTCAGCATCTTGTATAGTTACTCTTTTTAATTTTCTTGTCTCAGGGTTAACAGCAGTTTCAGCTAATTGATCAGGATTCATCTCCCCTAAACCCTTAAATCTTGTTATAACAACATTTTCTTTACCAATTTTGTTCAAAGTTTCCTCTAATTCTTTATCATCATAGCAATAATAACTTTGCACTCCTTTTTTCACCCTATACAATGGAGTTACTGCTAAGTATACATAACCATTTTCAATTAATTTTTTCATATATCTATATAAAAATGTTAATACTAAACAACTAATGTGATTTCCGTCACTATCACTATCTGCCATTATAATTATTTTATGATACCTTACTTTATTTAAATCCAACTCTTCATTAATCCCGCAACCCAAAGCAGAAATTAAACTTATTATTTCATTATTTTTAAAAACTTTATCTATCCTTGATTTTTCCACATTCAGTATCTTTCCCCTTAAAGGTAAAACAGCTTGAAATTCTCTCTTTCTAGCTAATTTACATGAACCTCCAGCACTATCACCTTCAACAATAAATATCTCAGCTTTAGAAGGATCTTTCTCTTGACAATCAGCTAATTTTCCAGGTAATCCACCACCATCTAAAGCACCCTTTCTTCTTACTAATTCCCTAGCCTTTCTAGCAGCCTCTCTAGCCTTAAAAGATTCAATGCATTTTGATACTATTAATTTAGCTTCTTGTGGATTTTCAGCAAAAAAATCTCTTAAACTTTCATAGGCAATTGAACTAACTAATCCTTTAATCTCAGAATTTCCTAATTTTGTTTTTGTCTGCCCTTCAAATTGTGGCTCAGGGACTTTTAAAGAAATAATAGCTGTTAAGCCTTCCCTTACATCTTCCCCATCTAATTTTAAATCCTTTTCAATTTTTTTAATATACTCATTTATCACCCTAGTTAAAGCTGTATAAAAACCAACAACATGTGTGCCTCCTTCTATCGTATTAATATTATTTACAAAACTCAATAAATGCTCTGAATAAGTATAATTATATTGCATTGCTAATTCAAAAATAACATTCTCAGATTGCTTTAAAATGTAAATTATCTTTTTATTTAAAATATTCTTGCTTTTGTTTAAATCCTCAACAAACTCTTTAAGTCCTCCTTCAAAGAAAAATTTATTTTCCGTATTGGTTCTTTTATCCTTTAATTCTATTGTTAAACCTTTATTTAAATAAGCTAATTCCTTCAATCTTTTTTTAACTAATTCAAAATCTATTACGCTTTCAGAAAAGATTGTTGGATCAGCTTTAAATCTTATTTTAGTTCCACTCCCTTCTATATTTTCTTGTACTATTGTCAAAGCAGTTACAGGGACTCCTTTTTCATACCTTTGCTTATACAATTTATTATTCCTTTTAATCTCGACTTCTAAAAATTCAGACAAAGCGTTTGTAGCAGTTACCCCAACACCATGCAACCCGCCAGAAACTTGATAGCTTTTTTTATCAAATTTTCCACCAGCATGCAATGTAGTTAAAACAACCTCAACAGCAGGTCTATTTTCTTGAGGATGAAGATCTACAGGAATACCTCTTCCATCATCTTCAACAGTAACAGAATTATCTTGATGGATTGTAACTTTAATATTTTTACAGAAACCAGCTAAATGCTCATCAATCCCATTATCTACCACTTCCCAAATTATATGATGAAAACCTCTTTTACTTGTATCCCCTATGTACATTGCGGCTCTTTTTCTAACTGCTTCTATACCCTTCAAAATTGTAATACTTTCAGCTCCATACTCTTGAGATTTGTTTTGGTTCTCCTGAACTTCAGTTTTATTTTCCTGATTTTCCATTTTAGTTTTTTGACTAGCTTTGTTGGTTTTTTATTAAAATTTGAGCTTTAAAACCACCTCAATTTACATCTAAAAATGAGCTCTTCTTTAAATAGTTTTCTGCGTTTAAATGCATCTATAAGGCTAATAGAGACATTTTATGAAAAATTTAATGATTATTTTCAATTCAATTTTGATATAAATATACATACTCGTATATAAAATTCGTAGACTATCGAGGGCATACATAACGCTTTAAATACCTCTTCTCTTCTACGTATTTATGCTCAAAATACTCTTAGATACAAGCTTTATAATAGATTCAATAAAGTACAAGATCGATATTAAAGACAATCTTAAAGCTATTTTATTAGAACCATTTGAATTATTTATAATAGAAAAAACTTTAAAAGAGTTAGAGAAAAAAAGGCTTAACAAACTAATCCTAGAAATGATCAAAGACCTAAATATTATAAAATCTCCTTTAACACACGTAGATGAGGCTATATTAAGTTTAGAAGGCTATTTAGTAGCAACACAAGATAAAGAGCTTAAAAGAAGACTTAAGGCTAAAAGTATCAAAACAATAAGCATAATCAGTAAAGGAAAATATATTATAGTTTAAAAAGCCAATATTTAAAAAGGGTTTATAAATACTAATAACAGGTGTCTAAAGATGTTTTACGAAGTAGAAGTTAGAAGTCATATCAGAGTACCGCCAACACTATTTAAAATGGATACTAAGGCAGCTATTCTAGAACAATTAAAAACACAATTTGAAAATTTTGTATCTCCAGAAATAGGCGTGGTTATTGGGGTTACTTCCATAGCTCAGGTTGGTGAAGGTATTATTATTCCAGGTGATGGAGCCCCTTATTATGATACAACTTTCAAAATGCTTGTCTTTAAGCCGGAAATGCAGGAATTAATCTCAGGAAAAATAACGGAAATTACAGACTTTGGTTGCTTTATTAATATTGGTCCTATAGATGGAATGATTCATGTTTCTCAGGCAATGGACGATTTTGTAAGCTTTTCAAAAAGTAATATTTTAACAGGAAAAGAAACCAAAAGAACTTTAAAAGTTGGAGATATTTGTAAAGCAAGAATAATTGCAGTAAGCTATAAGGATATCACAAATCCTAAAATCGGTTTAACAATGCGTCAGCCATGTTTAGGAAAAGAAGAATGGACACAAGTTGAAAAAAAAGAACTTGAGGTTAAAGTCAAGGAGAAGGAAAAGAAATAAAATGGTTGCTGGAATGAATGATAACCCGCTGGAGGTTTTTTTATGAGAAAAGTATGTAAATCTTGTAAAGTATTTGTTAAAGGCGACGAATGTCCTATATGTAAAAATAAAGATTTTACTGAAAGCTGGAAAGGAAGAATTTTTATCCAGGATGCAAATAAAAGCGAAGTTGCTAAAAAGATTGGCGCAAATGTTAAAGGCGAATATGCTATTAAAGTAAGATGACCTTCCCCTACGGCTGAAGTCTGCGGACTTGATATAAAACCCCCATTAGACGAAAAAGATATTAAAATATTTAAAGAATTAGAAGAAACAATGAAGAAAGCCCAGTCTATAGAAGATTTCTTAAAAAAGTCTAAGCAATAATAGTAATAATATTGCAAAGTTTATAATCCAAAGATTTCCACTAGTCTTTGACTAGGGGCCAAACGAAATCTATTTTTACTCAAAAAATAATAAAAAAGCGTAGCGTTGATGCTACGCTACTGTAAAGCACACTTAGCGTGAGCT
>JACQNH010000021.1 GCA_016203175.1 Candidatus Woesearchaeota archaeon | reverse complement strand
TCTTCTAAATCCTCTTTTTTATTTATTATAATTATATCAATATCATGATAATCTATTTTTTGGGTTAAAAAAGAACCTATTAGAAATACTTGATTTATTTCTTTAAATTGTTCTATTATGGAAAATACATCTTTAATCAGTTTTTCTTTAAATTCGCTAAGTTTTGGCAGTGTTTTTGAATAATAAAACTGAGTTTTCTTTTTTAATAATCTTACTTCTACTAGATCTCCCACTTCAAAATTTTGTTCTACTTCTCTTGGAATGTATATTTGATTAAATCTCCCACCTTTTGATATTTTATGTGTAAATTTCATGTACTTACTTTGTACGTACTTATTTATAAAACTTTCTTTATGGTTTTACCTATAGTAGAGTTTTTAAGAATTAAATTTTTGAAAATGATTGATTAAGATTTGTTCTTTAAGTGAAATAAAAGGAATCCTATTACTAAGAATATTGAGCCTAAGATTGTAAATGGATTTAAAATTGCTGCTGACGGTCCTATTACAGAGCCTGTTGTTGAAGGGGATAATATAAATAATAAGAATGCCAGGAAGATGAATACTCCTTCGTATCGGATTCTTTGTTCTAATGGTTCTTCTTCAGGTGTTACTTTTATTCTCACATATCTTGCCCCTTTATGTGCTCCTCCTGTCACTATTTTAGGTAGTTCTCCGACTGCATAACCTGCTTGTCCTAATGCATGTCCTCCATATTCGAACATATTGTTAACTCCATCTGCTAGACCCCCTGCTGTGTAACCTATTGCATAAAAAGGGGTACTTAAAAATTTAATTGTTCCATCTACGGTTTTACCTATACCTCTAATTAGTGTACGTAATCCTCCTTTTGGTTTTTTTTGTTCTTCTTTTATCTCTTTTCCAAGTTCTCCTTTAAAGTATTGCCAGAATTCCTTTAAAGGTTTTTCTTTTGGAGGTAGATATGCTGGTTTGGAAACTTTAGTTTCTTCAAGTTGATAAGGTTTATATCTTTCAGGAAGAAATGATTTTTTTTGTCCAGTTAACTCTGCCTGATATTTTTCTGGTTTTTGAATAAAATTAATTGGTGCTTCACTTTTTTGAGGGATTATGTTTGCAAAATTATAACATGATTTTATTAGCTCCTGCTCTGTTGGTTCAAATATACCCTTACTAAACTTTGCTGGAGTTATTTTTGGGGCTTTGGAGTAGACCACTCTAGTTTTTATTGGATTTCTGTGGAAGACGTTTTTAGTCATTTTTATCTTCCTGGATATTTAAATCCTTGTGGAGGTTGATAAGAGCTAAACTCTTCTCTTTGTAAACCCAAGTCTTTAGGTGTGAATTTTACTCTACCTGATCTACCTTTTAGATAATAGACTATTAAAACAATTATTACAATGAGGATTATGATTATTAAGATTGGAGTCCAGTTTATTTTTATTTCTTTTTTAGGGGCTTGCTGATCAACTGCTGTTATTTCTCCGGCTTTCTTTTCTGTTATTGGTGGTGGCTGCGAAAGAGCAGTAACTAATAAGTCAGCTTTTTTTGTTATTATTGTATTTAATTTGATTTCTAGATCATTTATTCCATCCCCGTCTAGGTCTGCTTGTTTAGTATCTCCTTTTTTCATTATAATCTTTATTGGTTCTGATCTTATTTCTATTTCAACTTCATATTTTGAAATGTCTATAATTTTTAATGTATGTTGAACAGTTTTAAATGTAAATCTTAAGGATGAATCTTCTGTCATTAATCTTGCTTCACCCTGTGGTGTTAGAGATATCTCTGAAGTTGTACCTGGAGCGACTAATACCTGTGCAATTGGTTTTTCTATTTTAATCTCAACAGTTTCTCTTACCTTAGGGGTAATTTCAAAGTCAGAACTATTTGAATCTATATTTCCATTTGAATCAGATACTGAACAATTTACAGTATAAATTCCTAATGTTTGAGTTTCTGTGAATGTTGTAGTAACATTATTTAAACTGAAACTTGAAAGACCAGGGAATTTTATAGTCAGATTAAATTGACCTGCTTCATCTACATTATCGGTGCCTGAACAACTTCCTATATTTACTGTATCTCCAAATCCAAATTTAGTTTGTACTACTCCTTCTGTGTCCTTAAATATAGGTTTAGATACATTAAAAGGTCTTACAACATCTGAAACTGTTAAATTCTGTATTAAGCTTCTGTTATATACAGCTGCTTGTGCAGAGTTTCTACAAGATACTTGATATACAGATTCTGATCCATTCAATAATATTTTACTGGATGCAACCTTAAATGTTAGGTTAGATCCATTTGTGAACGTAGTTGTTCTGTTCTCTATTAATGTTGTACTATTTTCTAAGAAGTTTCCAATTTTATTCTTAACAGCATGCAATTCACAGATGAAGGATCTATTACCATGAGCAGCTAGATTATCTAAAAGTGTGAAATTAATCTCAAATTTTCTATTCAGGAAATTTGCATCAACTAATTGAGTTCCATTTGCACCTGGAGAGGTAAGGTTAACAACAGGACCATAGTTTTCAAGGCTTACATTTGAAATTCTTGATATGGCTGAAGAAGTAGCAGTTGCGTTATAAATACCAATAGTTACATTATAAATAGCGTCTGGAAATGATGCTGTATTATTTGTGCATTGTGTTAGGTTATTTCCATTTAATGTAGTATTTGTACAGAATAAAAATGGGGCTAAACCTGGTGCATCTATTCTTGTAAGTGTGTAGTTTACAGTTGTGATATTATCCCCTACTGCTAATGCGCTGGTTAGATTCCACGTGACAATACCAGTTTGAATACTATTGTTTAAAGGGGCTTGAACACTTGAGATATTTGTATCTGCGCTCATTGCAGAAGCAGAAACACTTGCTAAAATAGCTATTAAAATAAATATGATTGTTTTAAGTATTGAATTTTTCAACTCCATCACCTTTTTTTAAGTAGTAATTAATTACATTTATATATAAATCTTTCTAATTTTTTTAAAATTTGTATCACTAGGGAGTTATAGGAAGATTTTTAAAATTAAAGTGTTTTTTTAGTTTTGATGGATAAAAAGAGAATTTTAGGCTTAGTAGAACATGTAAAGATTAATGGTCATCCTGTTCTTGCAAAGATTGATACTGGTGCTAAGTATAATTCTGTGTCTTCTAATTTAGCTAGGAAGTTAAATCTTGGTCCTGTGGTTAGGAGAGTAAGAATAAAAAGCTCTCATGGATATAGTAAAAGGGATGTTGTTAAGGCTAAATTAAGTATAAAGGGAAAGAATATAAAGGCTCTTTTTAACATAGCTGAAAGGAGTCATTTGACCTATCCTGTTTTAATTGGTATAAGAACTTTAAAGAAAGGTTTTTTGATAGACCCGTCTAAAAAGTCAAGAACCTCATAGCAAGACAATGGTGTATCCGAGCAGAACGAAAATGAAATTAGCAGTTGTGAGTTTGGGTGGTGAAAGCAGTTTAAAGATTCTTAAAGAAGCAAGTAAATTATTCAAGGATGTAGTTGGTGTTGACATAAGAAAGTTAGAGGTTGGTTTAAAAACTAAAAGCATTGATATAAGTTTTGAAGGACGTAAATTAGATGATTTTGATTGTGTTTACATAAGAGGGAGCCATAAATATTCTAATATACAATCTGCTATTGCTGAATCCTTTTTACATAGATGTTATTTACCTACCTTACCTTTTGCTTTTAATTTGGCACATGATAAATTTTTGACTTCTTTATATTTAAGAAGAAATAATGTGCCAATACCAACAACTTATTTAGTAGAGTCTAGACAAATGGCTAAAAGCTTATTGGAGAAGGTTCATTATCCTATTGTTATTAAGATACCTTCAGGAACCCATGGGAAGGGTGTAATGTTTGCGGATTCTCTGGAAAGTGCTAAATCTATAATTGATGCTTTAAAGGTTTTTAATCAGCCTTTTGTTATACAGGAATTTATTGAAACTGTGGAAGGAGAAATAAGTGATGTAAGGGCTATTGTTTGTGGTGATAGGGTAATTGCTTGCATGAAAAGGAAGGCTGCTAAAGGTGAATTAAGGGCGAATATCCATATGGGTGGTGTTGGAGAAGCTTTTACATTAAGTGAAGATCAGGAACAGATTGCTATAAGGGCTGCTAAGTGTGTTGGTGCTGAGATTTGCGGTGTAGATATGTTATTGGGTAGACAGCCTTATGTTGTTGAAATAAATTTAAGTCCTGGTTTAGAAGGTATAAGTATGGCAACTAAAAAGAATGTTGCTAAATTAGTTGCTGAGTATTTGCATAAAAGAACTGAGGGATCTAAAAAGAAAGGTTTTGGTGTTCAAAAAAAGATAGGAGAAATTGTGACTAATGTGAAGGTTATGGCTGGCGTACTTAAAGTGCCTTCTCCTGTAAGTAAGTTGGCTGGTTTAATTGATGGTGATGAAGTACATGTTAAGGTTAGCAAAGGGATTGTTAAGCTAGTTAAGAAAGAAGAGTAGAGTTTTATTAGAAAATAAATTTTGTAAAAAAAGATAATCAAAGAACTGCAGGCTTTAGCCATGATGTTTAAAAATAGTCTTTCAAAAGTTTTATAAAGATAGTTTATTTTTGTTTAAAGATGAAAGTAGGTATATTATTCAGTGGTGGAAAGGACAGTTGTTTGGCTATTGAAAATGCGAAGAATAAAGGATGGGAGATAGCTTATTTATTAAGTGTTAAACCAACTAGAAGAGATTGTTATTTATTTCATTATGCTACTGTAGAATTAACTAAAGAATTAGCTAATATTTTAGGTTTGTCTCATATTTATGTTAGTTGTGATGTTGCAGATGTTCAGAAAGAGGCTGAACTTGTAAAAGAGATTGTTAAGAAGAATCCTGTTGATGCTATTATTTTAGGTGGTATTGGTTTGCAAGAAACACAGATTAAAGCTATAAGGGATGTTTTATTTCCTTTAGGTGTTGAGGTTTTTGCCAGCCATACAGGAATGAATCATGAAGATATTGTAAGAGATATGGTGATGAGAGGTTATGAGATTTTAATTACTGAAGTTGCTGCTGATGGCTTAAATAAAGACTGGTTAGGTAAAAAAATTGATATTAAAACTTTTCCTGAATTGAAAAGTGCTTCTGAAAAGTATGGATTTCATATTGGGTTTGAGGGAGGACATGCAAATACTTTAGTTTTAGGTGGACCAATATTTAATAAAAGTATTAAGGTTTTAGAAATTGAGAAGATTATGGACGGAGAATTTTCTGGATTTTTAAAAATTAATAAGTATGTTACAGTTGAGAAGTTTATTAATGCGCCTTTGAGAAGGGTTTAAAAGCGGTTTTATGAAATTTTATATGTAATTTTTAATAGTTTTCTTGGAAGATTTTCATAAATAGATTAAATTTTAAAACTTTTCTCTAAAGATTTTGTGCTTTTTTCTAGAATTTTTGTTATTTATTTTAGTTTTTTGGTGGTAGATTATATTAGATAGTTGAGTTTATAATATTTTTATGAAAGAAAAAAATATAAAAATTTCTTTAAGTGGTAAACGGGAAGTTTCTTTATTGGTTCTTAGAGATAATGGTAAGATGTACAAGGTTACTAGAAGAATACCCGAATTAACTGTTAGCGAAACTAGAATGTTTAAGACTAAAAAAGAAGCTAGAAAACAATTTAATGAATGGCTAGAGATTTAATATCGGGAAGTTTTTTGTTTAGAATTTCAATAAGTTCTGGTTGATTATAAATATAAATGTCTGGGATGTCTACCGAAAAAATGCGTTTTTTGAAACATTCACTTGGAAATCTTTTGATAAGTTCTTCAATCTGAAATTTTTCCATAACAATAATTAAATCTGCCCATTCTATTTGGTCTTTTTTAACTGGTTTTTCGTTAAATAAACCTGCTGATTTAGTTTCAAAAAATTTTCTAAATAGCTCTTCTGCTGTTTTGCTTCTATTCTGGTTTTGATTACAAATAAACAAAACTTTACTTTTATATCTGAAATTTGCCATACAATATTACTAATCTTTAGATATTTATGTCTTTTGTTTATTTTTCGAATTTTAAATTGGTCTTTCTGCGCCCCACTTATCTAAAGCTGCTTTTAATTCTTTGTGGTATTTAGCGTATTCTTTTAAAGGAATTTTTTTAATTGTTGCTTCTATTGCTTGTCTTAAAGCCTTTGCTCCAATTTTTGTTCCATTTGGATGGCCGTGTATTCCGCCCCCTAATTGAACACAAATATCTTTTCCTAACATTTTGATTATCTGTGGGATTAATCCGGGGTGTAAACCTCCGGAGGATGTTGCTAATACTGGTTTTAGATTGTACCAATTTTGACAGAGAACATTTTCTTTTGTTTTAAAATCTGGTTCTAATTGATGCTCCATTTCATGTTCTAGCATTAAAACTTCGTCTTTTTTACCAACTAATTTTCCTATAACTGTGCCTATATGTAAATTATCTACACCAACTAGACGTGCTAATTTTGCCAGGAATAGCATTGAAAGACCATGTTTTGGATTTCTTGTGAATGTTGCATGCATTGCTCTATGCGCATGGATAGCTTGTTTTGTATCTTCTGTAAAATTTCTTAGAGTTTGTAGGCCTGAAAATCCTATTGTTACTATGTCTGCCATAACATATTTGAAACTATAATCATGCGCTAACTTTGCTCTTCTTAGCATTTCGTTTGTTTCTGCTGTGACATTAACAAAATAATCTTTTTTCTCTCCTGTTTCTTTTTCTGCTTTGTCTCTCATTTTTGCACATAATTTGACTCTCGCATCAAATTTATTGAAGTTTTGATCTGTTAAATTTTCGTCGTCTTTGAGAAGATCTACACCACCAACCCATGCTTCATAGCCAACTTTTGCATGTTCTTCTGTAGTCATTCCCACTTTTGGTTTTGGAACTGTAGCTGTTAATGGTCTATCTTTAATATTCATGAATTTTCTTATGCCTTCAATACCAAATTGCGGACCTTTAAAACTTTGAACATATTTTTTTGGGAAGGTGATGTCGCATAATCTTAAATTTTTCATTGCTTTCATTCCAAATATATTCCCTGCGACTGAGCTTAATAATTGTGGAATGGAGCCTAATTCAAATAAATCTATTGGGTATGCAACATGAACGTAATTTCCTTTGATTTTGAATGCCCTTGCCCTGATTTTCATAATGTGAGGTAAGGTGCCTAATTGTGTTTCACTCCATGTACCATTTGAGCTTTCTGCTGCGATTCTTCCAATTGCTTCTTTTGTTGACATTCCTGGTGCAGGTTCAAAGTAGAATAAACAGATTAGATCGTCTTTTTGTGGTTTGTAGTTTAAATCAACAAATTTTAGATAGTGTGACATTTTTCCTCTTTTTCTAAAAATTTTGGTAATTTGTTTACAGACTTTAAGATTATTAAAGGTTTTTCTTTTAGCAATGAAGCTTTTGAATAATGTCCTGTTAAGACTGCAATTGCTTTTACCTTTGCTCTTTTTGCTGCTTTAATATCATAAACTGAGTCTCCTATCATATAAGAAGCCTTTGTTTTTAGAATCTTATCTACTTTTAGTATTAGATCAGGTGCTGGTTTTGAATGTTTAACCTGATCGTAACCAACTATAGCTTTGAATAAATTTTTAGAAATTTTTGCACCTTTTAAATTTGCTATGATATTTTTATGAGAGGCATTCGAAATTACTGCTATATAGTATTTCTTTTTTAATTCTTTTAGAGTCTTTTTAATTCCTGGTATTGCTTTTGTTAATTTGTAATATTTGTTTATGATAAATTTGTCGTGCAAATACATAATTTCTTTTATTTGTTCTTTTGTTGCGGTTTTATTTGCTTTTTTAATTAACATTTTAACAATTTCTTCATGTGGGCGACCCATTAGTTTAATAATTAAAGAAGGTTTTTGTATTATATTTAAAACTTTTTTTAATGCATCATTGTAGCCTTTAACATTTGCTTCTTCTGAGTATACTAAAGTATTATCTAGGTCTAAACAGAGTAGAGGTTTCATTTTTGAACTTTTCTTATAAAATCTTTAAAGGATAAGATTCCTAGTTCTGAAATAATTGCTTTAATGTTTTTTTTAGGAATTAGATCAAAAGCTGGGTTTATTATTTTTAGATTTTTGTTTTTGAGATTCCAGATTTCTTTTCCGGGTCTTTGTTCTAGTTTTAATTTTCTATTTGAGAATTTCCATGAATCTGCTAAAATGTAAAATGGTTTTTTAAAATGTGAGGAAAAGTCTGCTACTGTGCAAGAACCAATCTTGTTTACAACTCCTTCTTTATTGATCCAATCTGCACCTAAAATTATAATATCTGAATCTTGTATTGCTTCTGGTATTGCTGAGTCATCATACATGTGGACTTTAATTTTATGCTGTAATAATTCTTTTGCTGTTTTTCTCCCTTGTAATAAAGGTCTTGTTTCTGTATTATGGATTTTAAATTTATGTTTTTTAAAAGCGTTTATTAAAGCATTTGAAACTGTGGAAGAATGGCAATGTGTGTAAATAATTTTTGCATTTTTTATAATTTTGAAAGATAAATTGGAAATAATTTTTTCTGAATCATTTAAATGTTGCAAAGAATTTTTAATTCCTTCATTTATATTTTTAAATTTTAGAGCATTTTTTATTGAATTTTGGAGTAATGGTTCTGTTGGTCTTAGGGCTAATAATTTTCTAATTGCTTTTTTTGAATGATTTAATTTTACAGCTTTTAAACCAGCTCTTGCAACTGCTTCTGCTCCTTGTATTTTTATATCTTTTATATCCTTACAGATTTTATTAAAAGTCATTTTACCTCTTTTTTTTGTATTTAAAATTTCTGATTTCTTTTTTATTTGTAATTAATCTTTTTAGACCACTTTCCACTTGTTTAATACTTTTCCAATTTTTAACGTCTTTTAATGAGCCACGACCTTTCTTTTTCATAATTTCACCTCTATAAAATATTAATTTAGAAGTTTATAAATATTTATTGTTTAATAGTCTTCTACTTTAATGCCATGAATTTTTTCAAAATGCTTCTTATTTTTTGTTATTATTGTGTTTACACCATTTTCCAGGGCAATTCCTGAGATTAAACAATCAATATGTTGAATTTCTTCTCCAGATTTTATTAAATTTGCTCTTATTTTAGCTGATATAATAGAACTATTTTCATTTAGATTTAAAATTTTTAATCTATCAAAGAAGATATTGGCTTTTTCTATTTTTTTATTTATTTCTTTTCCACTATAAAAAATTCCGATTATAACTTCATATATATTTAGATAAGTAGTGCATAGTTTTTCTTCTTCTAAAAAGTTAAGAATATTTAAATCCTGCAGTTTTCCTTCTAAAAAGTCTATTAAAAATGTTGTATCAAGCAGTTTCATGTTTTTTTAGTTCCTCTTTTTCAAGTTTAATGGAGATTTTTCTTGATTTTTCTATAGCTTCCATCATCCTTTCATGTTCAGCTTCTGTTATATCACTTAGTATACCATAAAGATCTCTTATTCTTGTTTTATTACTTAATTCTCTTTTTATTACTTCACTAAAACTTTCTCCATTCTTTTTCTGCCTCGCTAAAAGGTTATAGGCTTCTTCTGTAATTGTTAATGTTTTTGTTACCATAGACATACGTGTATGTTTACGTGTATATAAACTTTTAGTATTTTATTCCCTTGGATTATAAGCTGCAATTGAAAGAATTTTATAATGGATGGTTCTTTCTTCCAGGGTAAATTTTCGTTCTTCCCCTTTTTTTGCACCTAGAAGTTTTTTAACTAATCTTGAAGAATAAGGAATTTCTGATCTATCTGGATATGTAATCCCATCGCCAACAATATTTAATCTTCTTACTGTATTAAAAGGTGAATCGTCAACTGTAATTGTTGTGGATATTGAAACTTCTTGTGGATTTTGAGGTATTGAAACTAATTTGTATCTTTTTAATTCCTTAGATAAAACTTCTATCTTTTTTAGACATTCTGGGACACTCAAAGGACATCTTTCTATAAACTCTTCAAAACTTTCAGATGGGTGTTTTTCTATATGTTTACAATTTGAAGTTTCTTCTAATTTAATTTGATAAAATCTAAGTCTTTTTTCTGCTCTTCTTATTTGGTATTCTGTTACTATTATCTCTTTTTCATCTTCAATTTCTTTTTGAATTTCTTTTAAATCCGGTATTTTAAATATTGGTTCGGTTGTAAAATCTTTTATCATAGATTCTTATTAGATGAGGGGTTTAATAT
>JACQNH010000020.1 GCA_016203175.1 Candidatus Woesearchaeota archaeon | reverse complement strand
GGTATAATCATGAAAGGCCGCATATGAGCCTTGATGGATTAACTCCTGCTGAAGTATATTTTGCATTTCATAAATTGTTTTAAAGAAGGTTAAAATTAGAGAATAAAAAGGTGCCATATCTATTGGACTAGTGCAATTTAATAAAAATGATTAGACTTATAAATTAAATCTCCTCTAACTAATCATGATAAACAAAGAAAATGTTATTGAAGTTTTAAAGAATTGTTTTGATCCTGAAGTCCATGTAGATGTTTATACAATGGGTTTAATTTATGAAATAAAAACAGATTTTCCTGCTACAGGTGTTTTGTATATTAAAATGACATTAACAACTCCAACATGTCCTTATGGTCCTCAATTATTACAAGAGATTAAATCAAAACTTTCTGAAATTAAAAACGTTAAAGAAGTAAAATTAGAGGTTACATTTAATCCACAATGGCAGCCTTCTAAAGAGTTAAGAGCAATTTTAGGTGTTTAGTTATTGTGCGTAAGAGAAAAGTCTTATTATCCTTTCTTCATTCCCTTGTGTTAATAAAACATCATCGACATAAATATCTGTATTTGGCAAGACTTTTGGAAATGTACAAGACCTATCTCTTGGAGTAGTTTTGCATACTATACATTCTGTTGTAAAACCAGGAGCTTTTGCTGTATCTAGTGTTTGGACAATTATATCTGATTTTCCAATACCACAGTTAAAGTATTTACATTCTTGAGGGGTTTCACCTAAAATACATTTTCTATGATCTTCACTATATAAAATTGTATTGAGAATATAACTATGTGCTGAGTTGATTATTTCTGGTTCTTTTTTTTCTGGTACCTCTTTTGGAACAATTATTAGTAAAACTATTAGAATTAGTATAACTGAAATTAAAGATTCTATTGTTCTTAGAAAACCTTTTTTGTTTACCATATTTCAAAGTAGAATATTACCGGGTTTAATCCTCCCATTTCATTTACATATGATCTTTTTAGTTCTTTTATGAATACATTTACGTTTTTTGGTACTGGTGGGGGTTTTTGTTCTTGATTAAATGTAGATTGATCAAATATGGATCTTCTTTGGTTTTCATTAGAATCTATTACTCCATTTTTATCCCTATCTTCTATGTATTTAATATCGAAATCTTTAGACTCTGGAAATTTTAGATCATCAGTTTTTAATGTATTGTAACCACTAAATTGTCCTTCTTTGTACTCTAAAAATGAAGGCGATTCCTCTTGGTTATTTAAAAATGGTTTTTCTTTTATCCCAACTATTTTTTCCTCTGTTCCTAATGAAAATTGACAAAATTCTTCATCAAGATTGCATGTATTTTCATATAATACTTTCTTTTGTTTTATTGGGGCAATTGTATATTTCAAAATCTTATTTGGGCAACTTGTTTGACACCCTAATCTCATTTTTTTGTTATCTTCAATAAAGTTTAATTCATCAAGAGGTTGTGTTGGTTGATCGCTTTCATCGAATGTTATTAATGGACTAGAAGATTTTGGATTTATAGTTGTAAACCTATGATCATTGTCGATGGATATGCTCAGTCTTACATCTTCTGTTGGTTGTGATAATTTGTTCTCAAATTTTTCTAAGTTTAATGGTATTTTAACTATTGTCCATTCTAGTGGTTTTAGAAAATTTTCTTCCATTGTGTTGAATAAAGGCGATGGATCAAATTGTGTTTTTAATAATAAAGGTAAGATAAATATTATTAGAAAAGAGATATAAATAATAAATATTCCCATACTTATTGCCCAATCTGTATGAGTTACCCCTTTTTTATTTAACATTTATATCCCTCCTTTAACAGTTGTTATAATAAGTATTGCAATAATCGTAATTATTAATGCGTGAAAGAAACCGTTTTTAAGTGTTCCTTCTGAGAATTTTCCTATCATTATGCCTGTAAATATTCCTTGAACTAAAACCAGGAAAAAGAAGGGTCTATCTAATTCTATTGATTGCCCTGTACCACTAACTAAACCCCCTACAGAAAAACCTGCTGTTTTAAATTCTTGGCCTAGGAAGGATATTTGACTAAATAACTTTGTTTGCAGGACGAGCATTATTGAAATAAATATAAAGAAAACAATATAACCTTGGACTATTTGCGTGAATGCTGTTGATTTACGTTCTGCCCTCATTTTTTTAATTATTTGGACTGATTCACTAACTGATTCTAAAACTGAGGAAATATCTCCACCTGATTCTTCAGCTTCTATTATTATACTTACTGACCTAGCTATTACTTTGTTATAAGTGTCATTTGCGAATGTTTTTAATGCTTCATTTATTGGTATTCCCCATTCTATTTGGTATGCTAATTTTTTAATATAAGGTGTTAAAGACCCATAGTCGCTTGTGCTTACATTTAGAATTGCTCGGGGTATTGGAATTCCACTATTAATAGATGCAACGAGATTTCTTGTGAATTCTAAAAATTTATCTTCCATTTCTTTTTGTCTGCTAAATTCCTTAAATATATCCAATAAAAATTGTGAAAAGGCTATAGTTACTGCTATTATTGCTATTGATGCTACATATCTCCTGTAATCTGGCCAGTTTAGAAAGATATAAATGTCAAATACTATAATTAATAAAGCTATGAAGATTCCTACAAAGTATACGTTTTTGAATCTTATTCTCATTATTACCTCTTTTTGACATTTTTGAATGCAGTTTCTATGTCTTCTTTTTTCCAGCCTTTTTCTAGTAATGCTTTTCTTATTTTATCTTCTTGTATTTTTCTCTTAATACAATTTGATATGTAAGTTTCGATTTTAGTTAAGTCTTTCTCCCTGATGAATTTGCTTTTTATTTTTATTATCCATTGAGGCGGTTTTTCTTTTGTGAATAAAAATATGATAAAACTAATAATTGCAGCTATAGTTATTATGCTAATTATAAATGTCCATAAAATTGGCGGGTATTGTATTTTGCAGTCTATTGGGCAGGTAAATTTATTTTCTAAAGGTGTTTCGCATACTTTATTTCCACATTCTGCTTTTACAACAGGTTCTATTCTGTATGGTAAGTAAAGAACTTTGAAATTGTAAAAATTCTCTATCTGATTTCCTTCTATTTCAAATTCTGTTTTAAATTTTTCCCCCTTGTTTAGTTTTTTAATAACTTTTTTACCTTTTTCGTGATTAAGTTCATTAATATTTTCAACTAAATTTCTTAAATTTGTTGGAACTATTACTAGGTAATCTGCTTCATTTAAATCGTCATTTGCTGTTGTTTCTAATGTGACAAATGTTTTTAATTTTTTGTTTCCTGTATAGTCAATTACTTCTAGAACTTCCATTTCTATTTTTGTAATAATCTTTTTTTGCTCAAAGAATAGCTCAACTTCATCTAGTTTAGTTAATCCTCTTAAATCTTCTATAGAAACAACTTGCTGGTCAGTTGCTTTTCCTCTTTCTAATATTAATTTTGGTAGATTTTTAGTTGATTGCTGTAAACTTTCAAAGATTTCTTCTGCTTTTTTCTCTTTTTCTGAAGAGGGGATAGTTTGATTTTCTATATTATTTAACTCTGATAATTTAAGTTTAATAGTGTTTATTGTTGTTTCTATTTCTGATTTTTTATCTAATTTTAAAAGTAATATTTGGTTTGTGGATAAGGAATTTTCAAGATCTGTTTTTATACTTCCAAGAATAGTTTTTATTGAAGTGAATTTTTCTGTTGTGGTTGTACTTGCTATTTTAAATTCCTGCTCTCTTTGTTCATTGCCAATTGTAATTTTTAATATATGATTTCCTAAGGTTAGATTATCTGTTCTTAGATTTAATGCATTTAGTAATAGTGTTAAATCAGTTCTATTATCTGTAAGGTTTATGTTTGTTATTGTTGAGAATTTTGCTTTTTGGAATATACCGTCAAATAAAGATTCTGTTTCAAAATTACTTGATCTGACCCTGAATTTGTCTATGTTTAAAGATCCTCCCTTTAAGCTTACTTTTATTGGTACTAAACAATTATCTACGCAGTTTGTTAATTGAGACTGCATTGCAAACCTAATACTGTCTGGAGTTGTTAGCCAGTCATCAAAATTTGTATTTCCATTTAATATTTTATTGTAATTTCCTGTTGATGCTTTAGTAAAAAAATCTCCTCCTTGAGCTTTTGCACATGCTAATTGTCCTGCTTCTAAACTTCCAGAACATACAAAGCTGCTATCGGATTTATCGTCTATTGGTATTGAGTATAAATCTGCTTCATCTGGACGATCTGTTTTTGTACTTATGCAAATATAATTGTTTCCTGATACTACTGTTGACAATCTTATGTTGCAGGATCTAAATTCTGAATTTGTATTTGGTTCTGGTAAGTCACATTCATCTGAACCCCCAAAAGCACTTATTCCATCCTGGCCTATACTGAATAATGATGCAACTATGTTCCCTTCTATTCTGCTTAAGCTATTAAGTTTGTATTTTGCTTCTACTTTAATATCTTTTGTTAATGGTAAATTTACTAAAGAACATAAAAATTTATCTTTAGTTGCTAGAATAAAATTTCCAGTTTCACTTTGTAAATTTACATTATTTCCTGTTATTGGTTGATTAAAAGAGGTACTTTGCCCTAAAAAAGCCCATTCATTTGAGTTATCATTGCCTATGTCTATTGTTGGTTCTAATGCATTACTGCCGGAAACTATTATTTCTGTTAGATTTATTAAACCACTTGGAATACTAAAGCCCAAAAGTGTGCTTTGTGTTATTGTTTTTAAGCTATTTCCTGTCAATGTAAATTTACTTGGGGTTACATTATATGTTATTTGATTTAGATCTAATAAATTCTTTAGTGTGGTTTTTGTAATTTCTTGATTGTCTATTTTTATGGAGATTTCCTGATCAGACTCTGTTAAATTGTCTATAGTTATGTTTATTTTTCCTACAATTGTTGTATTTGGCAAGTAAGTTGTTTCTATTAAGTCGATGTTGAAGGCGGTTGTTAGAGTGCTAAATAGGATAATTAATATTATAATTGATACTTTCTTTATCATTTTTACCCCTTTTCACTAATAATCTTTATGAATTAATATGTTTAAATAGTTTTTTACTACCAAAATTGTTAAAAACAGTATCTATTTTGTATTTTAATGGTAGATTTAATAAAAGATTACTTATTTCCTCATGATTCCATAAGGCCTGTTCAAGATACTTTTTTGAAAGAGGCTAGTGATGCTTTGAATAAAAGAGAAAATATTTTGATTCATGCTCCTACTGGTGTTGGCAAAACTACTGTAATCGGTGTTGCTTTGGCACATGCTTTAAAGAATAATTTGAATGTTTTTTTCTTAACACCAATGCACACACAACACACTATTGCTATTGAAACATTAAAAAAAATTAAGGATAAATTTAAATTGGATATTAATGGGGTTAATATTATTGGAAAAAAGTGGATGTGTTCTCAATCTAATGTAACTGATTTATCTTCAAGTGAATTTTCAGAATTTTGCAAAGAATTAAAAAAAGATGATACGTGCCAGTTTTATTTAAATACTTATGATAAAAAAGGGAAAAAAATTAAGCCTACATTTGCTACTAAATTATTTATTGAGAAATTTCAAGAGCCTTTGCATGTTGATGAGTTAGTTAGTGAAGCAAAAAATTTGAAATTATGCCCTTATGAAGTTAGCTGTCAAGTTGCAAAAAATGCAAAGATTATGATTGCGGATTACTATCATGTTTTAAATCCTGTAATTCGCGAATCTTTGTTTAGAAGAATTAGCAAGGAGATTCAAAATTCAATTTTAATTTTTGATGAGGCGCATAATGTTGTTAAGAGATCAAGAGCAATGCTATCCAGCAGTATTTCTTCATTTACAATTTCAAGGGCTATAAAAGAAGCTAAATTTCATAAATTGCCTGATGTTGAAGATATTATAAAAGGAGTTCAAAATTGCTTTGAAAGATTAATAAATAAGAAATTATCTTTAACTTTAAATGAGTCTTTAATCACAAAGGATGAGTTTAATGAGGAATTAAAAAATGCTGCAGATTTTTCAGAGATTATTGATAAACTAGAATTTTTGAGTGATTTAGTTTATAAAAATCAAAAAAAATGTTCTTCTGCAGTTTTATCAGGTTTTATTTCTTCATGGCAAAATGATAGTAATGCTTATACTAGAATTTTAAAAAGAAGTTTGACTTCAAATGGAAAGATTTTTTATTCTTTGTCTCATATTTGTTTGGATCCAAGTATTATTACCTCTCCATTAATAGGGCAGGCTTATTGCTCAATATTTATGTCTGGAACTTTAAATCCAATACAAATGCATAAAGATTTAATGGGGATTAAGGCTAAAACTATAGAATTAACGAATCCATTTCCCAGCAAAAATAGATTGAATCTAATAGCACCTATTGTGACAACAAAATACACAAAAAGAACAGAGGAGATGTTTACTAAGATTGCTAATTCCTGCGCTAAAATTTGTAATAATATTCAAGGAAATTCTGCAATATTCTTTCCTAGCTATAATATAAGAAATATTGTATATAAAATATTTTCTCAGATATGCAATAAAACTTTATTTTTGGAGCATCAAAATATTACTAAAAGTGAAAAAGAAGAAATGCTGGAGAAATTTAAAAATTGCAATGGAGCTGTATTAATGGCTGTTTCTGGTGGTAGTTTAGGTGAGGGTGTTGATTATTTTAACAATGTTTTAAAATGTGTTATAATTGCTGGTTTGCCTTTGACAAGACCTGATTTAGAGACTTCTGAATTAATTAGATATTATGACTTTAGGTTTGGAAAAGGCTGGGATTATGCTTATACTTATCCTGCTATAATTAAAACTTTGCAGAATGCTGGAAGATGTATAAGAAGCGAAAAAGATAGGGGTGTAATTGTTTTTATGGATGAAAGATTTGCCTGGCAGAATTATAAAAAATTATTTGAAAAGGAGTTTGAATATAAAATTACTTTAAATCCTGATATTGAGGTAAAAGAATTTTGGAATAGTTAGTGGGTAATATTAGCCTTCGTTTGACTTTTTTGTTGTATAGGTTAGTGACATTTGTCCACCTTATATATTTGGATTTTATTCCAAAAACATTTGGATTTTATTCCAAAAACAAGAGGTGGTATAAATGAGAAAAGATATTGTAAGAAGAGAAGCGAT
>JACQNH010000028.1 GCA_016203175.1 Candidatus Woesearchaeota archaeon | reverse complement strand
TATAGGTTAACCCATTTAACTTTAATTTAAGAAATTCTCTTCTTATCTCACTCTTTTTTCTTTTTGTAATTTTCTGTTCCACTTGAACCACCTCATTTTTACACTCACAAAGGAGTGTATAAAGAGGGTGCCAAATGTCATGAACCAACGCACAGCTCACTTTTTCATCATCTTTAAAAAGGGTTTAAGTTTAGATTTTAATATGAAAGATATAGACACAGATTTTGATTTTCAAGATGAAAGTAATATTCTTGAAAAAGGAATTCATAGAAAAGTTGTATTAGGCCCAAATTCTCATGCAGGTTATGTAGTCTGGTGGAATAATTCATCTTCATCTAAAAAAGGAAATGGTCATGGAGAATTAAGCGATTTTTTAAGAGAGACAGAAAGATTAAAAAGAATTGGTCCTTTAGTAGAGAAATGGATTAAAAAATATGGTCCAAAAAGAACTTATGAAGCAGTTCAGTTTTTAGTTTATGAAGCGAGATTAACAGACAGGGAAGATTTTTTGTTTAAAGAATTTCAGATTTCTTTAAAAGATAAAGGAATTAATTATCAATTATTGCCTTACATAGCTCCTGAAGGCCATGTCTAATCCAAAAGGTTTATAATTTCTTTTTTTAATTAAATTTTAAAGCGCTGGTAGTTTAGCCTGGTAGAATATGAGCTTGCCAAGCTTATGGCCCGAGTTCAAATCTCGGCCAGCGCAGGATTCCTATTTTCTTATGCGCTAGTGCACTAAATAATATAAATAAATCCGTGCAGGAGCTAAATATGGCAGAGGATGATATTTATAGAAGCAAAGGACGTTATGAAAGGTTCTTGACTAATTTGGATGATTTAAAGCTACTTTCTAAGAGAAAAAATGAATAAAATAAAAAATAATTGTATAATTAGGAAAAAATTTAAAATAATCTTTATAAAGGATAAAAGTTAAAACAATTAACTTAAGTAGGCATAAAATGAAAAAACCTTGTTACATTTTACTAGTAATATTCCTATTCTCGGTTTCTTTAGTTGAAGCAAGATTTATACATCCAGATCAGAATATCCCAAATTTATATAATCCTCAATCACTTAATCGTTATGCTTACGTATTGAATAATCCTTATAAGTATGTAGATCATAGTGGAAATGAACCAACACAGGCGCAATTAGGTTCCATAAAATCAGTTGCAGACCAAATAAGAGCAATAGAAGTAAATAACCCTAACTTAAATTCACGACAGATATTAAGTGTCGTTGCTGCACAATATGGGGGCGGTTCAAATATCAATTCGGTTAAAGCTGAAGGCACCTATAACTTTAACGATAAACGATTTGTATACACAAGTGAGAAAGGATTTATTGATCAGACACACTTCTTTAGAAATGCTAAGTATCCTTCATATGGTGTTTCACTTGCGGGGGGGTATTTTGTAGAGGGTTTACAATTTGCAGGCTTTAAAGGTCAGTATGGTAGTGGTTTTTCTTATGAAGATCTCTCTTCAAATCTTTTAGGGACACAATTTGGAAGAAGTATAAATTTAAATGATCCTTTATCAAAACAATATGAAAGTTTTGCTTATGGATTAGGTGGTTCAGATAATCCTCAAACAGATATTCCTTCAAATATTATGGCAACTCTTCCAAAAAATAAGCAGAGCGCTACGAGATTACCAAGTGAAAAAGTTAAATATACTCCTTTCGGGAAAGCAATTCCAAAGCAACAGAAACCTTCTTTGTTTAATCGTGTAAAAAGTTTCTTTGGATGAGGAAGATAATGACAAAAAATAAAAAATCAAACATCAAATTGAGTAAAACTTATTTAATAACACTAATTATTTATATATTGATACTATTTTTGATTCAAATTTATCAAATCGTGAGAGATTATATCTCTGGACCATTTGATTGGGAATTTTCATTCTCACTGCTATTAGCAGGTTTTGTTTTTGGTATTTTTAATGTTTTTAATTTGATTTGTTTATTCTATTTTATCCAAAATAAATATTATTTGTCTTTAAAAGTTTTGGCTCTTGTTGAACTGTTATACCTACCGGGATTAATAATATTCTCTTTTTTAGGATTTGATTTTTTGATCAATTTTTCTGATAGTATCTATCTTTTCTCTATAGTAAAATTTTTACAATTAATCACTGCTTTAATCATGTTAGTTAAAATAATAAAAAATGAAAAAACTAAGATAAGTTCATTTGGAAAAGCCCCACCAAGAACACAATCTTTTTTTAGTAGTGTAAAAAGTTTCTTTATTAGGGGTAGTAAATGAAAATTGTAGACAAATTGAAAATAAAGGAAAAAGATATAAAAAAGGTTATTATGGTGGGATTCAAAAATAGATTAAATAAAAAAGTTATATTAGCGCTTAGTATAGTTTGTGCTCTTGAGCTTATTTTTATTATCTTTGGGTTGATTTATCTTTCAATATATTACCCTCTTGTGTTTGAAAAACCTAATCCGTCTGTTCTTGTAATTGACATTCGTGGAGAGATTATAAGCACCGAATTTGCTGGAATTTATGAAGAAAGGGGTGTAAAAAGAAATATTTCAATTTCCTCTGAAAATATTATACAAATCTTAGACCATTTCTCAAAAATTAATAATTTTAAAGCATTTATTTTAGATATCGATTCTAATGGTGGAGATACAGTTGGCAGCGATGAGCTTGTAAGATACATGATGAAAATGAATAAAACCATCATTGCCGTTATCAGAGATTCGGCATTATCTGGTGGGTATTTAGTTGCTGCAGGAACTGATAAAATTTATGCAAATCCAATGTCGAATATAGGGGACATAGGTCTTGTAAGTGTTAATGTTTATAGAACAAGAAATGGAACAAAACAAACTTGTTATATCCCTTCTACAAAATATAAAAATATGTATTTAGATGATTGCCCTGGTTTTGATCCAATAGAATTTAAGATGCTTAAGGATCGTATCAACATATCTCATAATTATTTTGTTAATGATTTAGCTTATTTAAGAAATGTATCTTTTGAGTATATGGCCAAATTTGGCGATGGTGCGATCTATAGGGGGATAGAAGCTAAAGAATATGGGCTTATAGATGAGATAGGGGATATCTACGATGCCGTTAGTTGGCTTGAAAAAGAACTTAATACAAAATTAGATCTCGTTTATTTGCGGGATATAACAAAAAAACACGAGTAGAATAAAGCTTTATTTTAAATTAAAGGGATACGCATCAATAAATAGTGAAAAAAGAAAAATTTGAGAAGAAATGAAAAAAAGGTTTAGAAATTATCAAATAATGACGGGGGTATTGTTGTTATTATCCACTTTTTTATTTACCTATACGCTACCAATGTGGGGTGGTAAAGTGGATATCTCCTCGGCAAACGTGAATAATATTACAAGAAATATTGATAATCACATGTTGCTATTAAGTCAGATACAGAATCAAATTGATAAAATAGGCTTAACAAAGGGTTTTCTTACTATTCTAGATAGTCTAAACAGCAGTGAAGCAATAAATTACGAGTCACGCCTAAAAACACAATATATTTTTGCTATAGGAATGACTAATGATGGTAAAGCTAATATTGCTATTTTGAAAGGAAAAGATTTTGATAAATTAGATGAGCTATTAAAATATAATTTTAAGCAGTTAATAGAAGAAACAAACCTGTTATTTGATAAAAGAAGTGAATTAGAGTATCAATTGGATAAAACTAGGAAAGTCAAGGAAAGGTTATATTATTTTACAGTATTATTACAGATGTCCGGATTAATTTTACAGTTTATAATTACAAACAATAAGTCTAACCAAGATTCAAATTAAATATCTTAAATTTTGTCACCTTAAACATGTTACTGTAATACAGAAATATTTAATTACCTCTTAATCTAATTAAAAATTAAGTCTCCTTAAGATAGCACGAAGGGTCCGTGCACGGCCAGCGCATTTATCCCATATGGTATTTCTAAGAGATTTTAAAAAATTAAAACTCATTAAATATATTTAATATACACCTCAAAGAATTTTCTATAAGTTTCCTTAAATTTATTTAAAAGTAGTCTTTCTAAGGCATCATAATATTCCCCGTCAAACTTTTCTAATGCTTTCAAATAAGCAAGCCTTTGTGAATTTCTTAGGATAAGCGGGGGATACTTATGATTAACTAAGATAACATTAATTAAAAATCTGCCCACCCTCCCATTTCCATCTTCAAAAGGATGAATTTTTTCAAATTTGCCATGAAAAAGTGCAGCAATTTTTAAAGGGTGGATTTTCTCTTTATTTTGATTATACCATTTGATAAGCTGATCCATTTCTTCAAATACTCTTTCTGGAGGTGTTGTTTTTATGTTCCTTCCTAAAATAAAATTTGGTAGCTTTTTATACCCTGCGTTTATGTCCATATCTTTAACTAAGGTTCTATGTATTTTGATAATATCTTCATGATTGATGCTGAATTTATTATTGATTATTCCTTCAACAATAATTCTTGAATTTCTAGTTTCGTAAATCTCTCTTAAGTCTTTGCCCTTTATTGTTAAATTTTCAAACATTACAATCACAACATCCTTTAAAGTTAGAGAATTCCCTTCTAAGGCATTACTTTCATAAGTAAAATTAGCAGTAAACCTGTCAAATAAATCTTTTTTAGCTACTTTCGATAGATTTCTTAATATTTTTTTGTAGCTGTATCTCATTATCTCAATTTTTTCTATTTCATCTTTAGATAATAGGTAATCTGTCTGATATTTAGCTATAGCAAAATTTGTATATATTTTCTGCATCTTTTTCTCCATTATTTTTTCTATTTCATCTTTATCTCTCCCATTAATCATAACCTCAATTTTCTTTATCACATTGTCTGGCAGTCTTATCGACTTAACTGCATACTTGTAAGGTTTTCTTTTGATGATCTTAGTTTTATAGTGCATATAATAGTTATACCCCACGTATTTATAAAGCTTTCTATTTTGTGGGGGTAACTTACTTTACAAAGAGACTAAATGAGCTTTCTGTAAATCACATAGTAGCAAGTAAAAGAAGGCCTACAACCATAGGAAAAATTGAGGCATTCCATAAGGGTATTC
>JACQNH010000017.1 GCA_016203175.1 Candidatus Woesearchaeota archaeon | reverse complement strand
TCCTGACCAACCTTCTTTATATTTCCTAATAGCAAACCATCTCATCTTTATCACGTCTCTTTCCATGTTCTCATTCCTCCTTTGTGGAGGACTTTAGTTGCTAAACAACTAATTAAGTGCATCTAATCAGGGTTAGAACAGTTTTATATCTTTGTGTAGGTATTATTGCTTTAATCTGTTAAAAATAGTGAGCTGTTAATTTAGCAGATAAGACAAAGATATTCTGTAAGGGCCAATAAAAACTCTGCGGGGAGTAGGGATCGAACCTACGTAGACACTAAGTCAACAGCTTACACAAATATCTTCATATACCCTTGAGGCTGCCCCATTTGACCGCTCTGGCATCCCCGCTTATTAAATAGACTGTTTTAATCCTTTAAAAAATTATTTAAACCCTATTCTTTCATTATTCCTATGGTAATCAATAAAGTTCTACTATCGCAAGAAAACTGGTATTTTTGGAATAAAGGCGATTTCCACTCAAATTTTGGTATTATAAAAGAGAAAGATATCTTAAAAGGAGGAATGATCAAGTCTAATAAAGGGAATATCTTCTATGTTTTTGATGCTAATTTCTTCGATAAAATGCAGAAAATTAAAAGGCTACCTCAAGCTATAATGGAAAAAGATATTGCTAGTATTTTAATGTACGCAGATATTAACAAAAAATCTATAGTTTTAGAAGCAGGAACAGGATCAGGAAAATTATGCTCTTATTTAGCAAGATACTCAAAAAAAATTTTTAGTTTTGAAATTAATGAACAATTTATAGAAGTTGCAAAAGAAAATTTCAAAGATCTAAACTTAAAAAATATAGAAATTAAAAAAGGAAATATTTATGAAAAAATTGATTTAAAAGAAAAAGTTGATGCAGTCTGTTTAGATCTGCCAGAATCTTGGGAAGCATTAAAAAATGTTGAAAATAATCTAAAACCGGGTGGAGTTTTTGTTTCATATCTTCCGACAATAGTTCAGGTAATTAATTTAGTTAAAGAATCTCAAAAATATAATTTAAAATTTATTAAATGCATTGAAAACACAGAAAGATCATGGATAGTAGAAAATGAAAGAGTCAGACCAGAAAATAAAACACAGTTTACAGCTTTTTTAGTTTTTTTCAGAAAATATTAAAAAGATTCTTTAAGTTCAAATCCTTTTCCAAAATTCGAATATAGATTAATTCTATTTTTTGGAATACCTAAATTACATGAATAACCATTTTGTTTTTGCATAAATTCCTTTTGTTTATCAGCAAAATAATAGAATCTTAATAGTCTTCTTAAGTCCCCACCATTACTTAATACATTAACCTCTAATGTAAAAGCAAGAGCAATACTTGTTGCAACTATATCTTCATCAGTTCTATTCCCATTATCCTTACTCTTCTTTAAATATTCTTTATCAGAATACTCAAATAAAAAATCAAAAATATCAGAAGAGCAGTCTAATTGTTCTTTAGTAAGGATGTCAGTAACTAGTCTATGAAACATAAATTTTTTCATTTGTTTTACCTCTTTATAAAATGACTTTAAAGCATTTAAATTGACAGCAAACCCATCTCCTAAGTTTTTATTATACTGCGAGAATCGCTTTGAAGCATTGTGTTTAGAGTCTACTCTTTTTAAAAATTTATCATATTCACTTACTATTCCCTCAACAAAATATACTTGATATTCTTTTAATACCTTCCTTTTACTAACAAAGTTACCAATTAACTTTTGAATAAAAAATAAATTAATTTCCTCTAAATTAGAACTCAAAACTAATTCTGTCAGATCATTTGTACCAGTAACATAATGAACCATATTGGTATCAACAATTGTTATTCCCTTCCCTAATGTATCCTCTATACTTAACATGGTTTAGCAGATTTAAAACCATTTAAAAGATTTATGCTTTATATATTCTTTATCTCAATAAAATTTATTAACATAATCCATTGTTAAAAAATGACATACTCCCAAAATAAATCCGCATAAATGCGGGGGTTTCTCACGCAGAACTTCCAACTTAAACATTTCCCTCTAGCGAGGTCGGCTTACGCCTAAAAGTTTAAGAGAAGTTCCGCTAACACGAGAAACCCTTACGACGACAGGCAACCACCTTATTATGGGGTGGTCGCCATGACTAAAAACATATATCACCACTTTAATCCAGAAGTGCACAAGATTGAAAGCAGAATCGCAACTGTGAGAACATCTCACCATTGCAAGTATAATATCAATTACCACATTATTTGGATTCCAAAGTACAGAAAACCCGTTCTTGTTGGTAAAGTCAAAGAAGTGCTACAAGCAATTATTGAGGGGCAATGCCAAGAGATGAGCATTAGCAATCTGGCGTTAGAGATTATGCCAGACCATCTGCATTTATTTGTAGGTGCAAAGCCAACAGTAATGCCTTTCAAGATAATTCATAAGCTAAAAGGGAACACATCAATACAGTTGAGAAGATGTTTTCCAGATTTAAGGTATCTCGGATACAAACAGCATTTTGGAAGTGGATTTGACAACCTCTGGGCAAGAGGTTATTACTGCGGTTCGGCAGGTCATGTATCACAAGAACAAGTCAAAAGATACATTCAGGAGCAAGAAGGCAAAGATGTGTTTGAATATGATATTTATGGCTGTCCAGAAAACCTGAAAGGTCAGCTAAAAATTGGCGACTTCACACAACAACATTAACCACTCGGTAATGGTTTCCAAAAAAGAAAGTTTTATAAATGGCCCTTAACCCCTTATGATAATGCATCCAGGAAAAATCTTTGACCCAGTTTTGGTAATTAACCCTTTTAAAGATGACCCCTTTGATGCTATTGATACTGTTTACCTTACAGGTCTAAATCAACCTAGCGGTTTTTGTGAATTAACGTTGAGGGAAGGTTCCAACGATCTAAAGGAGGGCAAAGGTCCTGTACCTGATTATGGTACAGTTGAAATTTTTCTTAATCTACCTGATGGTAAATATGAGCAACCAACTCTCGATATTTGTTATGCTCCTAGATTTCCCAAATATGACAGCAGGACTGTTGGCGAAAAAGCCATGGCGACTCTAGAGAAATTACTTAGCGGAGACCGATACACTTGTCAAAGAACAGATCATGGGCGTGGAGGTATGACCCTCCATCTTTCAAATATTATTGTTAGGAATTACGACGAATGGAAAAAATTTGCGGCTGATCCACAAGAATATGCAGAAGGATTACTTAGTAAACTAACAGATTCCTCACGAGGAGAAAAATGGATTTTTGATAATGATGGACAAACTAATGAGGTTTTATTTGAAGGTGCTCCCCTCGGAAAATCAAGTTTTAGAGCATTTCAAAATCCTAGAAGTGATCCTGCACCGGAGTTTCTTGTAGCAGAAACGATTGTTCATGAAATGTATGGTTCGCTTGCACAACAGTTACATGGGGTTTTTAGCTCTAGAGACAAAGCAATGGAAAAAGCAAAGAGGCTGCTTGAAGAACGGAAGGTAGGGGGAAGCAGGCCTCATGATTATCTGATTGAACTCGCGAATTATAATATTATACCCACAATCGGCCCAGTTATGCGTTAGCAGTTAGAGGAATAGGTTACTATGGAAATCCTCTATCTATAATCCTCCCTTATATTTTGAGTTAATTCTCAAAGAAAGGATGTAATCTGGACATCATGCCTTAACATTCTCACCATCCAAGGAAGATTCTTGCATCACCAACCGAAAGAGGACGGCATTCATGGGGTTGTCTAAAAACCAAATTTAATTCAGTAGAATTAAACAAATTTTAGTGAAAATAAAATTTGTTCATTAAAAGAATGCAATTTATTCTTTATCTTCATGATGTTATGTGCTATATAATACAAACCAGCTTCAAGAGTTACTTTCTTCATACCTCTTAGGTTATACCTTCTCTTGTTTTTATTTAGTTTTGAATCTCCAAAAACAGATTCAACTTCATTGCCTCTTCTTTTCCTGAGTTCAATTCCTTTAGTAGAGCTCAAATTGGATTTAGCCTGCTTCTTTAATCTCTCATATTTCCAACTCAGACTCAATGTTTTTGCCTTAGCTCTATGGAAATTGCATTTATCACAACGCCCTGTTCCTGACCTGTAAACTTTTGTTTTGTGTTTGTATCCTGTTTTAGTGATATCTGGTTTTTCTTTCTCAAACTTCAGCTTAATTCCGCTTGGGCAAACGAATTCATCTTTCTTCTTGTCATATGTTAGCTCTTCAAACTTATTTTTTTCCTTCCAATTTCTCTTCTTCTCTCTATGATAAGTATTATATTTCAGAAAATTACCTATCTTTCTCTTGTTTAGATAAAGCATATTTTCCTCATTCCCATATGCTCCATCAGAATGAGCATTCTCTGGTATTTTACCAATATTATCAATCATGCCGTCCATCAAAGGAATGAAACTGAGATTATCCGCACAATTATCGCTTATTACATAATCCAGAACAAAACCATTTTCAACAGCAACACCTTCATTGTAAGCGGGTCTTATAGTGATCTTATCTTTCATCATCATAGCAACTGCATCATTATCAGTTCTTGAATAACTATTTCTATTGCTAAGTATATCTTTTTTTAGGTTATATTTTTCTTTTCTCTCTAGAAGTTCTCTGATTCTTCTTACTTCCCTTTTGTGTTCTTTCCCTACATCGTTTGTTATCTTTTTGTTTTTTATATCTTCATTTATTTTATCTATAATCTCTCCAACCTTACTATTATCGAACCCAGCTCTTTCTTGCTCTGGCAGATCCTTGCTGCCAAAGGTTTTCTCTTCTTCTTCATTCAGCTCATCAATATGTTTGAATAGCTTGTCAAGTTCTTCATCTATTTTATTTAACTGATTCTCAACTTGTTTTCTCCACACAATCTTATACTTATTTGAATTAGCATCTCTTTTTGTATGATCTATAAAGATATCCTTGCCTTCGATAATGCCTTTTTCAAGGGCATATTTTACTATTTCCTTAAAAATCTTCTTTATGTCTTCCTTCAATCTTAATCTAAAATTATTTAGTGTTCTGAAATTTGGTTGCTGGTTCCCGGCAATCCAGATGAAAGGCAAATTCTCCCGAATTGCCTTTGCCAATAATCTGCAGCTATAAATTCTGTAAACAAATCCAAGAATCCAAGCTTTCAACAGTATTCTTGGATTATATGAACTTGTGCCTCCGCCTTTATATGTAGCAATAATATATTGTATATCCATGTTGTCAATTATTTTACTAATTAATCTGGCTATATGCCCCTTTATTACAAAATCATCAATGTTCTTTGGTAAAAGAAATTGCTGATTTTGAGAATAAGATTTAAACACAACTTTCTTATGCAATTTAATCACCCCTTTTTGTTTTGTATATTGGCTTAACAGGTCCAAGGTATTTTTTTTTATGTCTTACCTTTTCTCCAATGCGATAATTTGTTACTTCATACCTATACTTCCTGCCCTTAATTTCATAGATTTCAATATGAACCATCTTATTAAATTAAGGGCTACAATTATATATAAAGATTCTTGTACTGCAGAATATAATTTTACTTGGAAATGAGATGACTTTTTAGACAACCCCTATTCTGCCTACCATTTTATAAAAAATCACGGAATTAATTACTATGTTCAAACATCATTTGAAGGGGGATAATTATCTTAAGGATATCTTTCAAAAGTTCTAACTGTATACGTATTTGGTATATCTTTCTCGCTTTCCACAAATAAATAATCCCCTTTCACATCAATAATTTCACTAGAGTCTAAACTCTTGCCTAAATTAATATAAGCCTCATCTGTCATCTTTTTTAAAACATTAAAATTAAATCCATATCTTGCATAAAACATTCTTTCATAAAACTTAGCCCTTTCCTCTCTCATTCTTATATACGGAAGCGCTCTAGGAAATTCAACATTTTCTTTTAATTTATCCTCTAAATTCCCCCATATATTTTCAAAGGTATTAAACGTGCTTAAAAATCTCTTTATATTATGTTGAGACTTTTCTGGCAGATTTAAACTTATTTCACTAGCATTTTGTTTTAATAAATAAAGATCAGCTTCATCAACAAGATAATTAACTAATTTAAGTTCTTCAACAGATTTTTTAGTAGGTCTTATTTTTGACCTTTCTTTTCCTGAAATACTAACATAAATGCTTCTAAAGATGTTTTTAAGATTTTTAAATGCTGTACTAAAAGAATTTTTACTATTAAAATCAATAAGCCCAATTGTGACATTAACATCAGAATAATATTTTTCTCTATTATTGTAGCTTAATTTTTCAGCTGTTTCAAATTCATCTCTTTCCTTCTCAGCAAAATAAGAATCTACAAAAACATCTCTTGCAAATGCTTTTAAATATTGTAGAAAAGCAATTTTTTCATCATTAGATATATTTTCATAAACCAATTTTAATCTTGGAGATAAAGTGAATAATATTGGAGAAATCCATTCCTCTAAGGGCAAATAAAATTCTTTTACATTTACCCCACTTTCTTTAAACTTAATACCTAATTGCTTTAATTTCTCTTTTTTAAAACTATTAAATCTTTTTTTGAATATCTGAATCTCATCCTCTCTTTCTTTTTGCGAATAACCAAAATAAGGTAGATTTCCAGCTTTTACATAATGTCTAACCTCATGCACTTTTTTAGCACAGCCAGGCGAAAAACCAATCTCAGTTAAAGTGCAATACGGAAAAGCATGTTTCATCTTGCAAATAAATTCTAAAAATTTAGTTTTTTCAAACATCTCAACAAGAGGGTCTATATCACTTTCAGTATAAGTTGCCATTTCTTCAGCAGCTTTTATTCTCGCCTCTAAAAACGGATTAAAAAGTCTATCCAACTCAATAAATCTTAAATCTTCATGACTATGTGACTTTTTGAAATCAATCTTATGGTGTTGTGCAACGCTCTCAAGCTTAAAACTAGTATCAAAACTTCTCTGCCCAAGCTAGGGATAAAAGATTTTATTTAGCCACAAAGTATCAACATAAATCATATCTTCTCTCATTCTCTGAACAAAATACCTTACAAAATCTCTTCTTGGCTGTACATCCTCAATTAATGGATCAAAAATTTCCTTCTCATCATTTAAAGCCATTCGCATTTGAGTATAATCATAAGCACCATTATGCGCAACAGCCAATAAAGGCCTTCTTTTCTTCATTGTACTTAATAAATCTAAAAGTAAATCTTTCTCTGCATCAAATCTTTTAATTTTATAATTATTAAATTCACTATGTTCAAATTCATTAAATGGATCCCAAACATAAAGTTCTTTTATATCTTTTTCAGTTTCATTACAAGCATTCTTCCATCTTGTACCAATCCATGAAATTCTAGCTTCAAATAAATCTTCGTATAAATATATTGGATCTAAGCCAGAAATATTAAGAGTCAAAGAATCTTCTAATTCTGCTATTTGTAATTTTAAATCAAAAAGTTTTTCATCATCTTCCTTCGTTCTTCTCTTTTTTGGTATTTTCTCATTCTTTCTTTTTTCTTTTATTAATTTCTCCCTTTGTTTTATATCCCCTTTTTCTTCTTCTTTTTTCCATAAGGGTTTCTCAATATCCAAATACAAAGTTGACATACTTCTTAATTCGCTTGCAATTAAAAATTCATTCAAAAACCTAAAACCTCTTAAAGAATTAAGCTGTATTTCATAGCTATTAGATTCTTTGCTAAATTGAAAAGAATTTCCGCCATCAATACCTTTCAATTCTTTATCTATTGATCCAGCCTCTTTATCATCTCCAGAAAAATTATCAATCTTTAAAAATATTTCATTCATCTTATCACTAAATTCAACTTTTCTCTCTGGATAAAACCCCCTAAACCTTAAAATCTTGTCATAATTTCCAGTTTGAAACGTTTTAGGTAACTTGTCTTCTAGAGAAGGATTATGGGGCATATCAATTTGGAGAACATGATAATTCCTTATACCACCATTAACAAATATCCCCATATTACTATAAAACTTTTGATCAGCATTTTCTGCACATCTTAACTCCAACATAAAATCTTTAAGTTGCTCATCATTTCTTACTTTTCTTATACACTCCTCCAGTCCATTACTGTCAAAATAAAAAAATTGCGAGGGTATTTTTACTTTTTGATTTAGAAATACCTTAACACCTCTCCCAGATGTATGATAAAAACCTAAAACTAGTCTGTTCACTCTTTTTTGTTTTCTTTCAAATTCTACAAAATGGTTAATCCACATACTTTAAAAACTTTCTAACGATTATAAAAGGATTATTGTAAAACAAAATTGATTCTAAGATATATCCTTAAAATTATTTAAGACAGCTTTTAATTCATTAATAATCTCCCTTTCTTCAATAAGTTCACTAAATTCTATTAATTCTTTTAATCTAGCTTTATCATTTAAACTAATCGTTCTGCTTTTATCTAATGCTGCTTCTAAACTCTCAACTGGAAAACCATATTTATGTATTAATCTTGCAGCTCTTATCTTATGTTCTTTATCTCCCTCGCTTATCAATCTTATATAAATCTCAAAAACCTTCTTATACCCAATTTTTAAAGCATTTTCTAAACTATCTAAACTTAAATTCTGATTTTCTGCAATAAGTGTTCTAGCTTCTTTCTCATACTCCACCATTCCTAATTTTATTAAATCAATATACTCGTCATATTTCTCTTCTAAAGACATAAAATGATTAACAATGCCTTTAAGTATTTAAATCTGACCACTTTTTGATATTTATATCATAATATATACTTAAATTCAATTTCGAAAGTAATAAAAACATCTATTTAGATTAGTTTTATATGGAAAATAAGTTTGTTTTAGACACTTCAGTTGTTATTGAAAAGGTTGCTTCTAATCTAATAAAAGAAGGTAAATTAAAAGGTAAAATTCTTATCCCTAAAGCAGTTTTGGCAGAATTAGAGCATCAAGCAAATTTAGGTCAGGAAATTGGATTTTTAGGTTTAGAAGAATTACAGGAGCTTCAAAAATTACAAAAAGAAGGCATTGAAATTGAATTTATAGGTGAAAGACCCAACTTATATCAAATTAAATTTGCAAAAGCAGGCGGTGAAATAGACTCATTAATTAGAGACTTGGCTTATGATGAAAATGCTATCTTAGTTACTGCAGATTTTATTCAGGCTGAAAGTGCAAAAGCCATTGGACTAGAAGTAAAATTTATCGAACTTAAAAAATTAATAAAAGCTTTGAAATTAGAAAGTTTTTTTGACGAAACCACAATGAGTGTACATATAAAAGAAGATTGTGATGTAAAAGCTAAAAAAGGTTTTCCAGGAAGATGGGATTTAGTTGTTGTGGCAAATAAATTAAAAAGTGAAGTTGTAAGAGATATTGCAAAAGAAATTGTTGAAGCCACAAGAGCAGATCCAAAATCATTTGTTGAAATCTCTAGAAAAGGATCTACAATAGTTCAATACAAAAATTATAGGGTTGTAATTACAAAACCACCAATATCCGATGGCTGGGAGATTACAGCAGTAAGACCAATTAAAAAACTGATATTAGAAGACTATAACCTAGCACCAGAAATAGATGATAGAATTAAAACAAAAGTAAATGGTTTAATAATCGCAGGAGCAACCGGTTCTGGAAAAAGTACTTTAGCTGCAGCAATTTGTGAATACTATAATAGCGCTAAAAAAATTACAAAAACTGTTGAATCTCCAAGAGATTTGGTTTTATCGGACGACATTACACAATACTCTAAAAATTTTACAACATCTCAAGAAATTCATGATATTTTATTTTTATCAAGACCAGATGCGATTATCTTTGATGAAATGCGAGATACCCCCGATTTTAAATTATTTGTCGACTTAAGATTGGCAGGCTCAATGGTTATAGGGGTTTTACACGCTGCTAATGCAATAGATGCAGTTCAAAGATTTATTGGAAGAATTGACACAGGCATAATTCCATCAGTTTTAGACACGATAATTTTTATGGATAAAGGCGCTATTGCCAAAGTTTTGATACTAAAAATAACAGTTAAAGTTCCAAGTGGTATGATGGAAGCTGATTTGGCAAGACCTGTCGTTGAAGTTTATGATTTTTTAAATAAAAGATTGGAATATGAAATTTACAGCTATGGGGAGCAGACTGTAGTAGTACCTGTTAGTGAAGGTGCTAAAGAAACAGGTGTACACAAATTAGCTAGAAGACAAATTGAAGCAGAATTGCAAAAATATTCCGATAATGTAAAAGTTGAAATGCAAAATAGCAACAGGGCAACAGTTTATGTTAATAGTGAAGATATTGCAAGGATAATTGGTAAGCAGGGAGTTAATATTGAAAAACTTGAAAAGAATTTAGGTATAAGCCTGGATGTTAGAGAATTTGAAGGTAAGCCACAAGTTGAAGGTGAAGAAGTTAATTACACTGTTGATGAAAGCAATAAATATCTGATAGTACTAACAAATATTAAAAATAAAAATTTAGATTTTTATGTTGATGAAGAATATCTATTTTCAGCTACGTCATCTAAAGAGGGGGATATAAGGGTACATAAACAAGGTAAATTAGGTAAAACATTAAAACACGCCATTGATAGAAAAACTTTGAAAATCTTAAGAGAGGTTTGATGAGCGAATTACTAACTAGAAATAAATAAGCAAATATTGAAAAAGTTATCTTTAGCACTCATGTATAGCCACCAGATATATGTCGTAGGATATATGTTCTCAATCACCTAAATAAACTTCGCTCCAAATTCAGTAAAATTAAATAAGCAAATTAAAATAATACTAAACTTAAAAATTTCAAAACATCCCCTTTTTTCATAATATTAATTTAAAAACAATCTATTTAAACCTTAGCCTTAATCAAGTAACATCTCCAAAATCTTGTAGGTTTAAAATTATAACTTTTCTCAATCTTAAATCCTGTTTTGGTTAATCTATCTTTAATCTCTTCCATAGTATAAATCTGTGTAAATGGTTTAATTCTGAATTTCCAATATACCTTTAATACCCTAAACAATAAATAATCTTTAGACCAGTCAACTAAGATCAATTGACCATTTTCCTTTAGTAAGCTCTTGCATTTTTGGATAAATCCTTCAATATTCTTTATATAATGTATATTTCCATTCGAAACAATAATATCAAATTTATCACTTAAATTTAAATCTTCCATATCTTTTTTCAATAATTTAATTTTTCTTCCCTTTAATCTTTTTTTTGCGATATTCAACATTTTTTCAGAAATATCTACCCCAATAATATTAAGCCTTGGATTCTCTTCCCATAGTCTTTTAATTAAATAACCTGTTCCACAACCAGCATCTAAAACTTCAAAACCATCCTTTAGTTCTAAATTTTTAATTACTTCTTCATTTGTGTTCTTTATATAGCCCTTCCATATAACATCGTATAATCTTGCAATTTTAGCATAATGTTTTTCTACAGTTTTCATGTTTATAATCAGGTGATTTAATTTATATTAACTGCTGTCCTATTTTAATATAAAAGCAGCATCATTCTTACTAACTAAAAAACTTCCAAATCCTTTCCCAAAAGAATAAAATGCACTAGCCCCAAACTTCTGTAAAACATCAATTAAAGTCATTTTCTTTTCAAATCTTACAGTTTCAGCCTCTGTTACGTTAGCTAATTGTTTTGTTGTATTTATCGCTATTTCCTTACCGCCTAAAATATCTATTAAACCTAAATCTAAAGCTTCTTTTCCCAAATAAAATAATCCATTAGACACACTATTTAAATCTTTTTTACGATTCTTAGAAACATCATCTGAAAAAATCTTATGTATCAATTCTAATTTTTTAAGTAAAATTTCTCTTTCCTCATCTGTTAATTTTTTATATGGGCTTTTTATTCCTTTATATTTTCCAGTTTTTAAATCCTCATAGGTTACATTATAATCTTGCAGTAAACCAGAAAATTCTAAATAAGATGAAATTACGCCAATGCTACCAGTTATACTTAACTCATCAGCAATTATTTTATCAGAAGCACTTGCTACCCAATAAGCTCCAGAAGCTCCTACCTCTCTAATCCATGAAACAATTGGTTTTTCAATGCTCTTAACTTTATCAACAATTTCCTTACTTGCTAAAGCACTTCCACCAGGAGAGTTTATTTCTAAAATTATTCCTTTAACGTTTTTATCTTTATTAGCTTCATCAAGAAATTCAACAACATCAACAGATGAAACAGATTCTTCCCCAAATGGAGTATCTATACTATCGCTTAATATCATACCGTCTATTGGTATTATTGCTATTTTATTTCTTGCACTACCTATCTTTAAAATCTGTGAAAAAGCTAGGCTTAAGATAAACAAAAATGCTAATATAGAAAGTGCTTTTAAAAATTTATGATTCTTGGCCATCCTTCACCTCTGTTTTTGTCAATTTTTCTAAATATCTTTGTTTCTCACTCTTTAATAAAGGTATAGAGTCTATTAATAAAACTATTGTTGATACTTTTGATAAATTTCTTATTAAGGTTTGTTTATATTTTAACCTTCCTTTGGTTTTAACCTTTATATTCATAATCAACTTTCCAATAGTCTGTTCTACCTTATACTCTAATAAAGAAAAATATAATATTAAAATTACAATCGATAATACTTGTTTAATTACTACATATTGGGTCGTATCTGGTTTAATACTCCATAAAGGATAAGTTATAAAAATGACTATTAAGATATCTATTAAATAAGCTAAAGCTCTTCTAAAAAATAATTTATCCATAATAATTTTAATTTAACTTATTATATAAAGATTATTAAAAAGCCTTCATTCTAAGCTTGATATTCAATCACAACAAAATATAAAAAGTAGTAATCTGCATCAAAATTTATGGGATTTGATTTTAAACTTTCAATAGATCCAGAAACTAATAAAGTTCGTAAAGATTTTTATATCAAAAATTTAGAAGAACTCAGACAAAAGGAAAGTAGCATTTTAAATAGGATTTTTGATAAGGGGAATAAAGAAAAGCCAGTTATTATATCTACAGAACGTTCTTTTGGTTCCTTAAAAATTTCAGTAGTTTGTTGTGCACTTGCTCTTCCAACAGTACCTAATGCTTGGATGCCAGAGTATATAAGAAGAAATTATGAAAATATCTCTTCAGGGAATACTGAAGGTTCATCTACAGTTCATCCTTCAATGCAATACTTAATCAAAGAAGAAAGTAGAAAAAGAGGTAAGGAGAGGAATTTAGAGTTAAAAGATGAAGATTTCTATAAACCAATACGTCGCTTAATTGAATTAAATTCTATTCGTATTTTGAATGAAGTTTTTCCTTTACTAATTGATAAAAAAGAAGAAATTATTAAAGAGAACCGTTATTTATTAGTTGTTAAATCAGAAGGAGATCCAATTTCTTGGAATGATTTTCACCTACTAAGATTGCTTAAGATAAAAATGAACGATTTAACTCTTCCAGATTGTAATGGTGATCTTTTCATTTATATTGGAGAACACGCTACAGATATTTTAATTAAAGAAATTGAAATACCATACAAAAAAGATTTTATTCAAGTTAGGTACAAAGATAGAAAAAGAAAAATTGGTCGTCACATCCTACCCCCTTATTTAGTAGATTCAGAATACACAGAAAAGGGAGAAAAAAAATCTATTAAATTCAACCACACATTAAATTTAGAATTCTTACTTTAATCTTAATTTTAAAATCTTCATAAACATTTGCGGTATTGCTTTATGCATCTTTAAACTGCTTTTACCAGAATCAGTCCACTCAATAGGTATTTCCTTTATTTTTCCTTTATTTTTTTTAATCAAATACAACAAACCAACATCAAAAGCCCAAGAACTATCATCTATTTCATTAATTATTTCATTAATTGTTTCCTTTTTAAAAATTTTACCACCATTTTGAGTATCTGTAAAATCTAAATTTAAAATCAATCTTACTAATAAATTAAATCCTCTGCTTACTATTCTCCTAGATAAAGGCTGTTTTGTTAATATTTTAGAGTCTTTTAACCATCTACTTCCCATTACACAATCATAATCCTTCATTTCATTTAACATCTTCCATATCATTTCTGGCTTAGTAGAATTATCTGCATCAACATAACATAATAAATCTTTTTTAGCCAATTTAAAACCTTCTAGTACTGCTCCACCCTTTCCAACTTTATAAGGAATATTTTTAGTTTTAATTTCATTAAATTTTTTAGATAAATTTTCAGCTATTTCAGGTGTTTTATCACTACAATTATTTGGAATTATTAAAATCTCAAAATCTGTTTTCTTCTTTTTAAAAAAATCTAAATAGCTTTTAACAGTACTTTCTATCACATTTTCTTCATTATAAGCAGGAATAATAATCGATATGCTTTTCATTGGTCTTCCTTTTTAAGTATATTTTTTATTTCTTCCCAAGATTTAACCCTAGTAATTCCGTCACAAAGAATTTCAGATTGATTCCAATGGTAATCTAGTAATAGAACATTTATGCCTACTGATGCACATTCATTTGCATAGTCTAGTCTATCTTCAATAATCCAACCTATACCAATATCAAGACAAATTTGATGCTTTCTTGAGCCATTTTTTGAAGAATGATATACCCCAGAAAGTCTTCCAGGATAAAATTTTTCTAGACATTCTATAGTATATTTAGCTATATTAATTGGTCTTGCAGTTATTGCTACTAATTTATGACCTCTCTTTTTTATATCATCAACCCCTTCTTGAGAGCCTTTAATTGGCATTATATTTTTAAAGTAATTTGTTTGATGAAATTCGTCCATTCTTCTTATTGCTTCTTCTTTTGAAACACCTAAAAGTTCACTTATATCTACAGTATCCATATCCTCTCTTTTTAAATTTGTTCCATGAACTTCATTATTAAACTTTATAAAAGGTTCAAAATATTCAACTAATGTTTGATCTATATCTGATGCAATAATCATAAGATTAAATTTTTAAAATACCTTTAAAAGACTTGCGTATTAAAAAATCGCCGGCGGCAGGACTTTCAATTTCTTTCCGAGGTTTCTTCCTAAGAAAGCTCTTTTGAACCTACAAGTCCTTGCGGACAGCGGTTTACCCTTTGTAGTTCGAGATTCGGCTAAACCTTTTCTTTCCCGAAGATTTCTTTTTCTAAAAGAAAGGCTCTCCACCGCTCTACCAGGTTAAGCGACGCCGGCTTGTAAAGAATAAATAAAATCAAAGTTTTAAACCTTATGCTTCATAAAAGACTGCCTTAAATAATAAAAGAAATTCCTAAAACTATTAAAAATTATCAAAATTAATGCAATAAAAAATCCTATTGCAGAATAAATAACCTTCCTATTGTTGTCTTCATGCTCATAAGTTACTTCAAAACCTTCTTTAGAGTAAATTCCTTTTAATAATATAATATTTCCAACTTCAAGATCATTTCTATTTTTAATCTTAATCTTCATTCCATCCACTTCAACTTCATTATTAGCAATTACATGAGCCCTTGTTAAAGGAACTTCTTTGCCTTCATACATTTCAGGATTCTTTAAAAAACCAGAATTGTAAATATTCTCTTGATTTAATTTAGGAATTGATAAATAACTTAATAAAACATAAATTAACAAAAATACAACAACCCACTGCATTTTACTTAACCTTATTTTTAATTCTAAACCCTCTTTCTTTTCTATTAAAATTGCAATTACAAACAATATCAAAGATAAAATAAACATCATCGAAGCTGTTGGGTCAAATAGAGGAAATGAAAATTTGCTAAAAGATAGAGGCCATAACAATCTTACATCAGCCCCATACTGGAATAAATCTAAAAACATATGAAATAAGCCACTTAAAAATAATATAATAAAACCTCTCCAGTAGTTTATAGTTAGAAATGCAAAAGCTATTGAAAACAATAAAGCCCCTAAAATACTATGAGTCATTGTCAAATAATTTACTAAAGTTAATTGATTAAATAAATTAGTAAATTCATTAAAAGCAAATAAAAAACTGCTAATATCTAGCATTAATGACCCAAATACAACTAGTCTTTTTTCTTTTACCTTAAATATTGTAGCTATTAAATAAGGTAATGCAATATGAAATATCCAATCTGGCATTATTTGATGTTTAAATACAGTTTTAAAAATGTTACGAATCCAAAATATATGCTGTGAAAGGAACCATAGACCGTCAGGTTAAGTGGTGCTAAGGTTTTTAACCTTAAAATCCCACTTATTTTAGGATAAAGGTTTGATAGGGCAAAACAATTAAAAAGAGGTGGTGAAAAATGTCTTGCCCAATCTGTTATTCAGGTAGATACAAACTAGACGGCAAATTAAGTAATAGAAAACAAAGGTATAAATGCAAAGAATGTGGGAAGAGGTTCTGTGAAACAACTTCGGAATTTTTTCATAGGAACAGAATACCTAAAGAGGTGTTAAGTGTGGCTATTTTATTTCATTTGTTCATACCTGCAAGAATAGTCCAGCTATTTCTTTTCTTTTTTTTTAGGTGTACAATAAGCAAAGAAACTATTTGCTTTTGGTCATCAAAATTTCTGGAGCAAATGACAGAAATTAAAAGAGAAATAAAAGATGGTAAATTAAAAATAAGACACACAGACGAGAAGTTCATAAAGATTGGAAAAGAATTAGCTTACTGGGTAAATACTGTAGACCCTCAAGGAAGGTTATTAACAAGCTCTATTCTTGGATCTAAGGACAGAGCATCAATCAAAGAACATATGAGGAAACATAAACTTATTGAGAAAAGCATAGACGTTCATGTAACTGATAAAAATCAGAGCTATACTAAAACAGCAAATAAGTTTGGCAAAAATTGCGTACATCACACTGCGGGATTAAAAGAAAGATTATTATCCACAAAAGGTTTATTTGTTTATCTATCCAATCTTCCTGTTGAAAGGTTGCATAGCAAGATTGATGCCTATATCAATCTAAAGGTAAGAGGAAGTTTTACAAATATTGAAAGTGCTGATAGATGGAGAAAAGCATTCACATTTACAGATTATCTTCTTGA
>JACQNH010000016.1 GCA_016203175.1 Candidatus Woesearchaeota archaeon | reverse complement strand
TTTGCGGAAAAAGTGTAAGATTTACGGAAAAGATGGAAACTTTACAAAAAACTTTTAATATTTACGTAACATTTACAATAGAAATTAAGCAAAATTCATCTGCAATTTAAAAATTGCAGTTTTCTTTTATAGGGAATAAAAGTTCTTTTGCAATACCTATTGTGGGTAGGTCTAAAACAATACCCACATAAGAAGCTAATCCTGCGCCTCTAAAATGTAAGGTACCATGGCCTTTTAGCATTAAGATATCTGGTTTATTCTTGAATAGTCTAAAAGTTTCTATGATTAAAGGACCTTCTCTAAAAGCTAAGAAACCTGGAATGTAAGGAAATAAGGGTTTGGATTTATGTTGAACTACTTCTACTATTTTAAAAGATTTATCTATTATTACCCCTGAGCATAAGGCTTCATTATTTTTGTAGATTATATCAAAACCAGCTACTATAGAATAATTTTTAAATGAGTCTTTTAGAATTATTTTCTTAGCTAAATCTTCTTGAAGTTTTTTATATTTCTCTAAATCCATTTTTAGCCAATATAATTTACACTCTTTTTGTTTATCTTAGGATCTTCCATCGTCCATAAACTTTCTTTGCTTTTTTTAATTAACTCTGCTGCATTTATAAAATCCTTCATTGCTATTTCCTTTTTACTAGAAGAAGCTGCATGCCTAGCTGCATTCAAGATTACTCTTTTAACATCTCCGCCTGTGAATTCATATAATTCTGATAAAACTTTAAAATCAACATCTTTTGCTAAAGGTGTTTTTTTATCTAACAATATTTGATAAATTTTTTCTCTTTGTTCTAATGTAGGTTGTTCGAATAAGACATGAGCCGAGATTCTTCTTTCAAAGGCTTTATCTAAATTAGGGGATAAATTTGTTGAAAATATTACTACCCCCTCAAATAACTCTAGTTCTTTAAGTAAAATATTTTTATCCATATTCAACAAACTATCTGTGCTGTCCATAACAAAAGTTCTTGAGGAGATAATAGAATCTGCTTCGTCAAAAAATAAAACTGCATTGTCTTTTGCTGCTTTATAAAAAACATATCTGATATTCTTCCCAGTTTCTCCGATATAACTGTCAATTAAGGTCGAGTAATCAACAATATATAATTTTTTATTTAATTCTTTTGCAATTACTTCTGCAGCTAAAGTTTTTCCTAAACCCGGTTGACCTATAAAATTTAAAGAAACTGCTTTTCCTACCCTATGCTGCTTGTTTAAACCCCATTTATTAAATATTAAATCGTGATTCTTTACTTGGGATAATGCTGAATTAAGTTCTTCTATAGTCTTTTCCGGTAAAACTAAATCTTTGAATGTCTTTTGTGGGTTTACTATTCTAAATGGTTCAAAAGTTTCTAAATTATCTTCTTCAAAATCTATAAACTGCCGAATATTATTTAGTTCAAGATTTAAAATTTCCTTTTTAAATGTTTTAAATTTCTTTGTTGGTAATTTTATTGCTAGATTATTTTTTTTAAATAATAATTCTGTAGATTTATTTGTTGATCTTATAGAAGTAATTTTTCCTGATATTTTACCTTTAAGCTCATCTTTAAATTTTAAAAAATCTTCTGTTTTTAAAGAAACAACTGTTTTATTGTGATGCAAAGCTATTTGTATGTAAACATCTTGACCTTTTTCTATGTACCATGCATCAAAACTTTTTCCTTTATACATTTTTAAAATTAACCTTACTTTTTATAATAAAACAAATTATTTAAACCTTTCTAATCAAACTACAATCTCTTTTTTTGCCCACTCTTCCATTGTTAAAACCTTTCTTGTACAGAATTTTTTTCCTTCCCAATAAACGTAACAATTTTTACCAAATTTTTCCCATCTTAAACAATTTTTGCAGACTTCAGGGGCTACTTCTTTTGACTTTGAAGTTGATTTTCCATTTTCCTTTTTGTAGGTTTTCATCTTTAATTAAAACAGTTTAGTATACTTTTAAATCTTTTCTATTATAAAGTGCTCCCGTCGAGATTCGAACTCGAGTCTCAGGCTTTTTCCGATATAATCTCGAGAAGCCCGAATTCTATCGGTTTAAAGGTTTTTATTTACCTTAACGGACCGGACTAAACTACGGGAGCTTAACTGAATAAGACTAGTTTGTTTTTTTAAAGGTTTGTAAATAATAGCCCCGAGAGGACTTTCGATTTCTTTCCGAGGTTTCTTCCTAAGAAAGCTCTTTCGAACCTCTGTCGATAGGGCCAGAGCCTATCATCCATAGTCTTCCCTTCTGGGAATTTGACCGCTAGACGACGGGGCTATATTTAATTTAACCTTTTTTGATATTTTTAAATCTACTCATCGCAAGATTTAAAAGCTAAATTTAAGTTATTAAAAATATGGAGTTTATTAAAAAAATTATAGAAAATAAGATTGATGAAGAAGTGCACAGAATGTTTATAAGATTTAGTAAAGGAACTTTTGAAAATAGGGCGTTATTAAGCATTAAAATGGGAAAAGATAAGATTAATGTCAGGAGTTCTTATGATATTTGGCCAGAACTATTTAGTATCTTATTGAAGGAGGTTAATGAAGTTGAGGTTACTGGAAGATTATTCAAAAGTAGAAAGAAAGAAGATTACAGTGAAAAAATTTCTAGTAATGATTTAATGACTAAAATAAAATATTATGATTTTGCATTGTTGGATGTTAATGCTGGAGGTTATGTATTAAAATGCAAAAAAGCATTACCTAAGCCTGGAAAGTCTCTTGATGTAAAATTTTGTGCTGCGATTTTACCATTAAAAGCTTTAGATATTTTAGCTTTTGATTTTGATAAAAATTTTAAAAAAGCTGAAGTTTCTCATACTTTTATAATTACAGAGATTATTTTACCTGAAGGAGAAGAAGATTCTGCTATTTTAAGAATTAAGTCTAAAAGAAAAGGTAAGATAATTAGAAAGATAAATTTAGATGGTGTTGAAAGTGTGAAAGAGATTGAGTTTATTGCTTAATTAAACTTTATTCTAATAAAAAAATCTTCTTTAATTTAAAATTAGGAGTTATTTGTTTAATGGCGTTTAAAAAAATCTTCTCATATTCTGGGTAGATTTCAATTAATCCAGGGTTTAATAATTCTCCTCCATATGCTTTTAATAAACCATATTTTCCTTTTTTACCTTTTAACATATAATGAAATCTAACTTTATCCTTCTTTTTTAATTTTTCAAGAAAATAAGAGATCTGTATTCTTGGATTTAAATCAAATAGTTTTGAGAAATAATTGTTTGATATCAAACTTTTTCCATAAAATAAAATATCTTCTTTAGCAAAATTACCTTTATTAAAAAAAGAATAAAAATCATAAGCAGTTATATGTATTGGGATATTTATTAATTTTTGAAGTTGATTTTTAATTTCTTGTGCTTGACTGAGTTGTTCTTTTAAAGGGATCTTTTGAAATATAATAGCTATGTCAATATCATTTGGTATATTATTTTCTATCATAGACGAGCCAAACTGGACTATGTCTATAACTTCTTTACTATAGGTTAATTTTAACTTTTTTAGCCATAATTTGTGCATCATCTTTTATTACCTCAGCTAATTCTTTTGTCATAATTTGAAAATAGCTTGCTTGATAAAATGGAAAATCCTTGTCAAGAAGATTATAGACTTCAGGAAATTTTTCTTTTGCAATTTGAAATCTTTTTGTATGGGAAGACGGTGTTTTTCCAGTATTCATCCAGAGGAATAGATCGCTTAAAGAAACTAATGCTTTAAAATATAATACAACTGCAGAATTATATCTTTCTTTTTTAAATTCGTCTTCTGCTGCACTAAAGTATTCTTTTGCTGTCTTTTCCAGTATCTCTTTTTTTTCATTTTGCATATTAAGATTAAAGATTGAGGGGTTTATAAACTTTTCTTACTAGGTAGAAAGATAGCAACTTTAATAATTTTTATTCTTATCGGGTAAGAAAATGAGGTGATAATTATAAACTTTTCTTACTAGGTAGAAAGACTAATGTTTTGAAAATGTAATCTGAAAGTCTGAAAGAGATTGAGTTTATTGCTTAAGCAAAAATTCTTTATTATGATTATAAAATTCTAATGCTTTTTTTAATTCTGCTGGGTCTTTAATTTGAAATTCATTTAAAATTTTAATTCTTTGATCTAAAGAAATCTCAGAATTTTTTTTCGAGCCGCCTTCGGCGCTTTCTTTTACCCCGAAGAAGCGAGCATCGAAGTAAAGATGACAGTCGCCATCGAACCCGAAGTAGAAATAGTAGTCCACAACAAGCAAACGCTCTGCTCCTTCCTCCTGAAACCTATACCAATTACCGTAGGATTCAGTACCTAATCTGACAAGAATGTCTAAGTAAATATTAGCTTGATCATTACCACCCGCTCTTACTTTAAATAAAGGGGATTTGCCCAATGTGCTTAAAGGATGACTTTTTGATTCTAACTGTTGTGCTTGACTTAATGGCATGGAAACGCAGTATGGTCTTGGCAATTCCAAGATTTGAGATTGAGTAAATTTAATGAAATCCCCATAATTTATAATTGGAATTTGTGTATCTTGGATTGCTCCTTTTTTAATGGATGCTTTTAAGATTTTTATTTCTTTATCTGTTAGTCTTCCTGCCCCGTTAATTAA
>JACQNH010000019.1 GCA_016203175.1 Candidatus Woesearchaeota archaeon | reverse complement strand
TTAATATTTTAATAAGATTTAGATGATGGTACAAAAAATCTTAGGCAAAATATTTGGATTAACAGTAGGTGGTTCTGGAATTATTGCTGTATTGGTTGTAGCTGGGATTTTATTAAAAATACTAAACATTCACCAAACTGCAGGAAATTTGTCTATTTGGGCAGGTATAGCGATAGGGATAGCCTTAGGTGTGCTTGGAATCTTTGGTGTATTAATCACTTTAATAAAAAGAATTATTTATTGATTTTAGTAGGATAATGAGGTAATCCTCTTTTATAAAAACAGATATCTATTTTAATAGAAGCACTTAAAGTTCATCAAATTTCCCTACAAATATTCTCTTTCTTGGGTAATCGATAATAATCTTCCTTCCGTATTTAAGCTCTTTTCCATCAATTGACTGTAAAATTTTGATTTTTAGACTTACGTCTAGTCTTTTTTGACCATAAACTCTCAAGATGAAGTCTTTGGTATATAAATCAATTTAAACTTTGAGACCCTTCTATTTGTAAATAAAAAAGGGAGGTAAAAATGAAATTTGCAGAATTTGAAAAAAGAGAAAAGAAACTTTTAGGCTTTATAGGGTATATTGTTGATTTGTATGATTTTGATGCTGATTCAACCATAGAGCTGTCTGTGAAGAAGAATAAAGACAAAGCAGAAAAGTTTTCTCTTTTAATTAAGGATTAAGTTACTAGCTGTGGACGTAAAGTTCATTAGAGACGTAAACTATTAAAATATACTTTTAAGTCTAAAAATCAATTTAAACAAATAAAATTATATAGGCCATTATTCCCAAATAAATTATAAAGATTAACCAATTGGTTTTTTGATAAATAGATAATAAACTCCTTAATTTATATTTTCCTTCAAATTCATCCATCTTTTTAGTATAATTTTTATTTATCAAAGCTGCAATATTTTCATTGGATGTTATTTCAGAGCTACATTTTGCCCATTCTAAATTTATTTGATTTATTCTTTCATTAATGTCTGATTCACGCATCCAGCGTATAATCCCATATAAAATTGTAAATAAGCATAAAATGACCACCTTTGTTTGGGGTATGGTTTTTGAATCAAAAAATATTGATGGGATAAGGATAAAACCGGCAAGAACTAAAAGGTATTTGTAATGGTTTGTTATACTCAAATTTTTGAAAGGATTGGTATTCATCTTATCTTCCACCACACCATTCACAATTTTCTTTAGGACAATCTTCATTTAATAGCTTAATTGCTTCGTTAAACAATTTCTCAGCATTTTTAATATCTATCTTTCTTTTCACTAATTCAGTATCAAATATTACTTCACCTGTTTCTAAGACTTCTTTCGGAACGTAAAATAACAAGAAAGCAAAGTCCTCTGTTTCAAAGCCGTTTTTTCTCAAAAGGAAATTATAGATATCTAATTGGTTTTGGTAATGGTCTGCTGTATCTTCTTTAAGTGCATAGCCTCTTGTCTTGTAATCCAAAACAATAAGTTTCTTACCTTTAACAAGAATATTGTCAACAGCACCAAATAAAATATTTCCTTTTTCATCTGTCCATCTTATCCCTTTTAGATTGTTTCTCCAGCTCTTTAGCAAAGTCTCATCATTAAATAATTTCATGTCCTTACAATGATCTTTATTACATAATTCTGGCGGCAGCTTTCCTTTATCCCTGAATTTGTCAAAGTGATTCTTTAAGATTCTATCCATTCCTGAGGGTAGTGATGGAAATATACCAGAAGGTCTTTTCCAGACTTTGTGCTTATCTAACCAAAAACATCTAGGGCATTCCAAAAATAAATTTATAGGTGTGGGAGAGAGTTTAAATGTTGTTGTCATGTTAAATTGTGTAATAAAAAGCTATAAAAGCTTTTGGGCCTAGTTTGTCTCATTTTCGATTATCGTTCTAAGGCTGTCGTGAATAGGGTGTTCTAACGTATGCGATTACCTTGCAGGTTTCTCCACCCATATTTTTCGGAAAATTTATAATTTTTAAGATAGTCCGAAAAACATCGCTTAATCGCTGTTAGTTTCTCCGAATGAAATGAAGATGAGATTTTAATGCAATATTCCAAAAGGGAAAAATCTCGAGTTTGAGAGCCCGAGCGTTTTTTCGTTTTAGTCGTTCGTTATGAAGCCCCCGCCGTAATTTTTTGCTTCTTTTTTTGAAAAAAGAAGAGGATAGATTTTACGAAACGAAAAGTTTATATATGTGTGTAGTTTGTGTGTTATAGGTGGCTATCCTTATATAAAAGCATACATTGTTTTTATGCATGGACAAACAGATGGTAAAAGGAATAAGTTTATTAAAAAATTCGAAATATCGCAAAAAAATTTTAGAGAGTCTTAGTAATGCAAATTATCTTACTCCATCAGAAATATCTGAAAAGACAAAACTTAGATTAAACCATGTCAGTAACTTTTTAAAAGATCTTAAAGATAATAAACTTATAATCTGCTTAAATGAAGATGAAAAGAGAGGACGACTATATCAAATAACAGAATTAGGTAAAAAAGTGGCAAAAGAAAAAGGAGAAATTTCACATGAATAAAACGACTGGATATTCTATTTACAAAGAAGATGCTAAAAAAAGGGCGAAGCAAAATACATTGGCTGAATTATATCCTTCTTTACCTAATAAAAAATATGATATAATTTATGCTGATCCTCCATGGGATTATAATGGAAAATTGCAATTTGATAAAACTAGTAAAAGTGTGGATAAAATAGATTTATCAAGAAAGATATTTATTAGTTCAGCTTCATTCAAATATCCTACTTTAAAATTAGAAGAATTAAAGAAACTCAAACTTCAAGAAATAGCTAAAGATGATTGCCTTTTATTTATGTGGACATCAAATCCTCATTTAGCACAAGCCATAGAACTTGCTGAAGCGTGGGAGTTTGAATATAGAACCGTAGCTTTTGTTTGGGATAAGATGAATCATAATCCTGGACAGTATACTCTTTCAAATTGTGAATTATGTTTAGTCTTCAAAAAGGGAAAGATACCAACTCCAAGAGGTGCAAGAAATATTCAGCAGTTAGTACGGAGCAAGAGAAATGGACATAGTGAAAAACCAATAGAAGTAATGCAAAGGATAGAAAAGATGTTCCCTACTCAAGATAAAATAGAGTTATTCGCAAGAAAAAAATATGATGGATGGGATGTGTGGGGATTAGATGTGTTTAATGAAGATAAACAATTAAGATTAAAGTAAAAGTTGTTTAATATGCTTATTAAAATGGTCAATTAGAGGGGGTATGTTCTTCTGATTTCTCCACATAAAAAAATGTGCTGAATGTTTTCCATACCACAAAGTTACTTCTCTAACTCTGCAAGGATCTCTTGTTATGTCTCCTTGAAAAACAACCCAAAAAGGTAAATGCTTCTTTCCAATTTTTCCTTTTTTTCTCAATTTTTCTAATAATCCGGGAGTGAAGAATTTACAGGACCTTTCGTGAGCATTGCCTCTACCAGCTTTCCTCTGTTTTCTTTCAACCCATCCATCTTGTCTTTTAACTTCTATGTAAATTGTCTTTTTAGTATCAAGATTATCTATAGCGTAATCAGGGACTATCCCATGTTTCTTTATCTTCTCTTTTGGTACATTATAAATTTGTTTTAAAACATCTTTATCAAGTTTTACATCAAGGTAAATATTCTTGAATTCTTGGGGTTTTTTTCTTATTCTAAAACTACTCCCTTCAAATAATTCTTTAAATACTTCATAGAAACTCTTTTCCGCAACTCCTGCATTAGATCCACTATAATCTTGCCAAGTGTCTCTCTTTCTTAGGTCTTTGCTCCCCATAACTACTTAAATATACACAAATTTTATATATCATTACCACCAATTATACACAAACTAACACCATTCTATAAAAACTTTCTGTTTTTTTTCTTAGATTTTCGGGTTGTATTAGAGATAACTTGCGGTTCAACAACACTACTATCGTTAATGGATTTTATAGAACCCTCAATATTAGCTACTATTACTGTAATTAATACGGTAATAATAAAATAGAGTGGTAAGTTATCTTGCCAAGATTTTTTAACATTTCTTACACTATTGTTTATTCTATTCCTACCCTCATGTTGTATATAAATTTGTTCAACATTATCTATATTAAATTTTTGCTCTCTGTCGCAATAACGGGTGATGATTCTTAAGTTGAATGCGAGTGATGATGGTGAGAGAGTGTAGGTTGTTATTTTACAAATTATTTTTCATGTACTCTTTATTATAAAAGTAGTTTATTGTGATTAAACTTAAGATAGCTATTAAGGATGTTAAAATTGATGAACCTTTACCTCCGACAAAACAAAAATAATTAATCAAAATTAAAGCTGAAGTAATTATAGTTAAATTGATTAATAATATTAAAGATATTTGCTTGTTGGTTATACAACGACTTATATGGAATCCTACTCCAAATATGTCATCTTTAACTAATTTATAAGCATCCTCTACTTTGTTTATCTTTTCTATTTTATCTTGTTTTATTAATGTAAACCACATTTTTCTTGGTATCATTTGATATAAACAAATTAGCATAGCTAAGACATAACCAAAGAATAAATAATTATTATAAGGCACTTTATTTAATTCCAAATCAAAATAAACAAAGGTAATTATACCAAAAAATGCTAGGAAAAGCTGAAATTTCGTATCATAACGAGAAATTTCTTCATAGAATAATCTGTATTGGTTCCAAATTATTTGATAAATTCTTTCATAATAATCGTTTTGTTTCTTTTTGTTCATTTAAAACCTCTTTTATTTTATTCCAATCTTGAATTATATCTCTGCTATTTTTCCATAAATTGTTAAATTGAGTGTAAAGATTTTCTCTGTTATTACTTTTTGAAATTTCGCTTAATTGCCCTCTTGCCATAACATCTGGAGACGGAATGTTATAGGCTTCATATTTACTAACAATAAATCTATCGTGAATAGAAGACTTTATTTTTGAATCAACTATAATTTTAATTTCACAAGTTATTCCCTTATTTGACATCTCTTTTTTAAAATCCTTGAAAGTAGATCTAAAAGTTTCATCAGCTTTCTCTATTGACATTACAATTTTGATCTCTTTTATCTTATTATTAGCTGTCTCAGAAAGCAACTCTAAGCCTTTTTTTGAAAAGTATTTATCTACCCAATAAATATAGCCATCACATTTGTTTAATGTATTCAAAAAGATTAATTTGTTAGTGAATGGGTTCTCTGGAGTGATTAATGTTCTTTCTGCTTCTGAATCATTATAACCTGTGAATTCCTTTATTTTTGATAAAATTAAATTATTCCTCTCTAATAAAAAATCTTCAAAATTATTTTCTAATAACAAATCATAAGCTTTTTTGTTAACAAAATGTGTTTTTAATATTCTAATAAATTTATCTTCTTCTCCGTCATACTTTTCTTTAATGAATTCTTTAACATAAACAGATGGATTCTTGTATCTCTTTATTTTTCTGTTAGTTTCATCTGACATCCAAGTCATATTCAAGATAGAATTAATGAATTTATTTGAGCCAAATCCAAATTTGAACGATTTGGGGAAGATGTGATCTTTATCATTATTCCTTGCATTTTCTAAAGTTTGTGAAGTATCAAAATCTTTTGCTCCTTCAATAGCAATTAAAGATATAACCCCCTTGTACTTCGCATTTGATTGTGATTGTATTTCCCTAAGATACAATGCAGGAATTTCTCTATGCATCTGAATTATTGTTCTCGGAACTACACCATTATTTTCAAACCATGTCCTTAAATCTCTGAAATCAGTAGTCATTTGTGTATCCGCAGCTTGAGAGAAAGCATTAGTAAAAACAGCAGACCAATACCATTGATTTAATTTTTTATAACATTCTGCTTTATTCCTTTGAGTGTCTATGGTTTTCAATAAAGCAGTTAATACAGGAATAATCGGTGCAAACGGAAGTTCCTTTTCATCTTTTACTCCAAATCCGTCTCTCATATTTTCTAATTTTTCTATTGCGTTATTCATATATTCAGAAATGTCATCCCAATCTTCCTCAAAATCCTTATCAGAATCCTCATAAGTATTAGAATAAATATCTAGAATCTCTTTTCTTTTGCATGAACTATTTTTTTCATACAATAGCGACATAGCCTGAAGAATGTAAATAGGCATCTTAGAAATACTCTTTGAATATCTAAGAATATTCGGATAGTTTTTTAATGTGGCATCCCACATTTTCTTTAATTCAATATTATATTTGTATAGTCTAGCTATTAACAAATCAAATACGCTAAGCAATTTACCTTTTGTGTTTATACTCTCGAATATATCTGTAACCTGCTCTAATTGCATACTTTCTGGAAGTGCAACATAGGGAATCTCAAAACCTTCCCACATGTGCCTTAGTTTCTTATCTATTATTCTTCTTATCTTTCTAACCTTCTCAGAATTTTGAAATTGAGCTAAAAGAAAGTCTTCAAATTTATTTACCCATTCATCATATTTTTCTAATTGATAAAGAGGAAACAGCATTTTTCTGAAAGATTCTTCTTCTGGCAATTTCCTCGCATGAATCTCTATAACTCCATTCTGGGAGTTTTTGTTAAAATAAGAGTTAAAATTAATGTAATAATACAATTGTTCTTTACTTCCTCTAAGAGAGAATTTAGGTGCTTTAATCGCATAATATAAAGAAGTTATTCTTTGTTGTCCATCTAAAATTATCGCCTCTGGTTTAAGTTCTTCCTCAGTTTTTATTACACCTAAAATTGGCTGAATACCTAATTCTGGACTTCTTTCTGTATCCCATAATAAAAATGAGCCTACATAATAATCACTAAAGATTGATTCCCAAAATTCCTTAACATCATTTTTATTCCAGTCAAAATATCTCTGAAAATGAGGCAATACCCACTTACTTTTAGATGCATTTAAGATAATTTGATTTATTTTTATCCTCTGCGGATCTCCTAAAGAATGTGGCACAAAATCAAAAGATTTTTCTAGATCAACTTTTTCTACAAATTCCTTAATATTTACTTCTTCAGATTTAATTTCTTCTTCCTGTTCAATAATATTCTCTCCTTCTTCAGCTTCTTCCTTAACGGCTCTTCTTTCTTCACTTAATATCTCGGAGTCATACCACCAGCAGAATAAATCAAAATAATCCTGACTTTTTAGAGTAGCTTCTCCTAAATCTTCTGTAAGTAGTTTTAATTTCTTAATATTATCTGGATATTCATCTAGTTTTTGAGATAATTTTTCATTATGCCCTAAAATAAGACTTATACTTCTATATGTTCTTATAGTTATATTATTTACAACAGGATACTTGTCATTTAAGCAAAATAAAATGGGGGTGATTGAACCACATTGCAATCTTCTACTATATTTGTCTTTTGTAAACTCTTCAATTAATTGTGATAAATTTTTAGGATCATTCTGAAAATTCCTACATAAATTAAATATCTTATTGGCTAGCAAATTCCACTCTTTATCTGTATAACTATAGTCTTTAAAGAATAATTTAATATTCATAAATGAAGGGAATAAACTTACTCTCTTTGCAACTTTTGTTTTTGAATAAGGTAAAAGACCATATAAAACCCATTCTGTAAATTCTGCAGTTTTATTATCTGTTTTAGAAAGTTTATTCATTATATTTTGAACTTCTATCTTTTCTTTCTTCATTGTTTCAAGATGTTCTTTAGTTTCATCTGTTTGAAGATACTCTCTAAACTGAGTTAAAATATCCTTAATCTTTTGCTTGTAGTCTTTTGTTATCATTTTTTATCCTTTATTTCTTTTACAGCCTGCTCAGGACTTTTAAGTTTATAAATTCTCTTTCTTGAGTCATTCTGATCCGGGATAAAGGTCAACCAACCATTTTTTCTTAATTGGGAGATCATTGTTCTAATTACATTAATATTTTCATCTTTAAATAAATCTACAACATCTTTATACGTAAATTCTTTATCTTGAAGCTTTTGCCATAATAGAGCGTATTTTTTCATTATCCATTTAGGTAAAGGGTTTGTTTCCATAGATCCTATTTAGAAGAAGTTATATTTATAGCTATCTATCAATTAAATTTACCAATTAACAAGATATATTATGAATAACAATAATATTTATATATTAGTATGACTATTTAACAATATAATTGGTAAATAACAAACGGAGGTGAAATAATGAAACTCTGTAAATACTGCAAAAAACCAGGCATTTATGACAGATTTTTAGGTAATGTTCTTTGTGACGAGCATAGAGATATTTACCTGAACTTAAGAAGTGTTTGGGAAGCTATTGCAGATATACAAATGGAAAATGCAAGGAATAGGCACTAGGCCTATCCTTGTTCAGAGTCCGCACGCAAATGACAAACTCTGTAGTAGCTAGAATAGAGAACGAACTTAAAAACCTTTTTGATAGCCTTAATCGAAAGTGGGTTAAGGTTTCTTTTATTTTATCAAAGCTAGAGTTGCCAATTAAAATAGAACAAAGAAAATCAATATTCACTCCAGAAAGCCTGATTAAGCTACATTTATGGAAAAGAATAAAGGGAATCAACTTCCACAACAAGGCACTAATGATATTGAATCAAAATCAGGAAGATGCGCTCAACCTTGGATTTTACAAAGATGCTGAAAATAGATTACAACTTCCAACAAAACAAGCATTCAACAAGTTCCTCAAAAACAAGATAGGAAAAGAAAATCTAAGCTTATTAGAACCTATAGTAGCATTAATCTTAAAGACAGCCACGCATCAAGGCGTTCTTTTGGATCTGGAAATAGTTGAAAAAGTAATCAATAAGAAAAATAATGCAAAAGAAGAAAAAAGAGCTTTAAAAGAAGCAGTGAGATTAATCAAGAAATTAATTTATCCTCAAGTTGAAATTAAAATCAAGGAAAATGGAAAGTTCACTATAAAAGATCTGCTGAATGTTTTAGTCCATGTTGCTTACTCGCATGATTTCACTCATGACGGTTCTGTTACATTCCAGGAACTGAATCCAGATTCAAAATGCCCTAGCAGTTGGACAATGCTTTATCATTTTAACAAATTCAGGAGCATTGATCAAGTAAAGCAAATGTTTGAAAAGATATTCAGCATAATCTTCAATTTCTCAAAAAAGAATTACAATTTATTGAATAGGAGAAAATTAGACATAGCAATTGATACGCACAAAATCCCTTATTATGGTGATAAGTCAGATCAATGGGTGACAGAAAGCAAGCATGAATTTGGAACAACCCACTTCTATCAATTTTTAACATCTGCAATAGTTGTGGCTGGCAGGAGATTCACGTTAGATGTTATTCCAATTCATAAACTAGACAATTTAGAAGATTTGGTTAATGAAATAATAACCAAGGCAAAAGAGAAAATAAGCATAGACAAGGTTTACTTGGACAGGGGTTTTGATAAGTCTAAAGTCATTAATGTCCTAAAAGCCAATAAAGTCAAATTTGTCATGCCAAAGATCAGGAGTAAGACTGTAAAAGAGTGGTTTGAGAAATCAATAGACTGTAAATCAAGGATAATTGAGAATTTTGAGATAGGCAAGAAAGAAAAGGCGTTAGTGAATTTAGTCCTTATAGACGATGAAGACGGCATCAAGAGGGCATTTATCACCAATTTCAGAATCCAGGAACAATTAGCTCATTACCTTTACGAGTGGTATGGCAAAAGATGGGGCATTGAAACAGGCTACAGGCAAATTGACAATGATTTCAAGGCGAAAACAACTTCAAAGAATTATTGCATTAGGTTATTTTATTTTTTGTTCTCAGTTTGCTTATACAACTTATGGGTCTTGGTCAATATTTGCATCTCTCTAACATTGTATGGAAGAATCAAGGATAAGCCGATTATAACTTCAAAACTATTCACCATTGTTCTTTATCTTGCAGAATATGAGAATCCAGGAGGTGAGATGACATGAAATACAAGAAATGGAATAAATTTTTAATTATTTTTGATATTATTATCTGGGTTTTAGTAATCATAAAACTAATTAATTATTTTATCTAAGGTGGAAACCCAATATTTTTTTCTTTAATTTATCGTTTTTTTGAATTTCTTTAAAAAGCCAGGTGGAAATTATTATTGAAATACTCTTTAAAGAAGGTTATTCTCATTAATTTATTTTACTTTCTCATCCACTGTTCCTATTTCTTGGGTTTTCATATAAATCAAAAAATCTTCCATTAAAATCAAACACCATATCACTGATAGAAAAGTCACCATACTCTTCAACCCTTCTTTCATTATCCTTTTTCATTACAAATTTTATTGCTTTATTAGACTGTTTATATCGAGGATATCCTTCTTCAGAATTTTCTAAAGCATATTTACCAATAACATTTAACAAACCACCTAAAGTATAATGATTTAATTTACGCGACAGCCGAGACCTAATCCTTTTAACATTACCACCATTTTTAGAATTATTATCTCCTCTGTTAATCTCTATCCCAATATCAGTGGATTTACCAGCATAAAGATCAACATTTCTCCCTACCAAACAATCAAAAGATTCAATCAAATCCCCAAAGATTCTAGAAACATCAGTATCAATATCCAAATTAGTCCCTTGTTTCAAAGAATAATAAAATAAAAATCTTACAACACCATTAACATAATTTTCATCTTGTTTATTCCTCTTCTCAAATAAAGGATTCCAAAACTCAACCCTCTTAAATAGTTTAACAGAACTTAATAAAACATCTAATTTTAAACTCCGTTGTGATTTAAAATAATTTAATACCTCCTCCCTATTTAATCTATTATAACCCGCCCTATTAATTTCATCGTCCAAAATTAAAGCTATATCAGAAACAGATCTAACTCTATCTTCTCTTTCACCATGATTATTATTTTTAAAAAGTCTTTCAACAATACGATTAACATCGCTATTATAAAAAATATCGACTAGTTCCATAAAACTTTCTTAAAATACCCATATATAAGATTATGGAATAATCAAAGAGTTTCTAATTCACCAGTAATTTTATCAATTTTTTCTTCTTTATCAGGCCCAATACCCAAACAGGTTATTTCAGGCTTCTCAAATTCAGTCAAACCTGCATCTTTAATCAATGAAACTTTCAAATCATTTTTCCCAGCTAATTCTTTAAATTTCATTAATTCTTTTAAATCTTTAACCTTCAAAACAACTTTTTTCATCCCTTCCTTTCTCCATTCATCAATAATTTTCCTATCAGAATTAAAAACAGCATCAACACAAGCATGACCGCATTGAACTGCAATCTTCCCCTTAGACATTTTTAAATTCTCTCTTACCAAAATAACCAGCTTATAATTAAAATTTTTCATTTTCTTGCATGATACTCTTTAAAATATTTCTCAGCTTCATTATTTAATTTTTGAAACAATTCCCTAAACAATATGTGTATATCCCAATCATCATTATGCACACTTAAATTTGCTTTAGGCAAGGGTAAATGAGCATGTACACTATACTTAATTCTTTTTCCTTCTGAACTATGCTTTTTTATATGTACAGAAATCTCAACTTCAGGTTTTAAAACTTTACTCCACTTACTTTCAAATCTCTCACATGTTTGAGTTGTTAGTTGCTCAAACAAATGCTTTTCATCTTCATTCAAATCATGTAATCCTTTATACAAAATTATCATTTTATCTCCTCAACTATTTCTTTAATATTTTCTTTTATATCTGTTGTGTTTAAATTTTTAATTTCTTCTTTAACAACATCCTTTATCTTTTCTTTTCCATCATTAACAATATAACCAGTAATCTTATTTATAGCATTTTTAGTCTGATCAGTAAAGAAATATAAACCTAAAATAACCAAAATTAAAATTGTTATTACGATTTTTCCCATTTTAATCTCCTAAACCTATTAATCTTAAACTTCTTTCAACATCATTAACAATAAAATCCCTTAAATTATTGATTAGTCCTTTATCCTCATACTCTTCATCAATTAAATTACCCGCTAACTTTCTAAAACCCTTACTTAAACTACATGTAGGTTTAAACAACACCATTGGTTTGTATTCAGCTAAACCCTTCATTATTCTAATATCAAAAGGTAAATTTCCAATAACAACAGCATCAGCAATACTTTCTATTTCCCCCTTGCTCAACTCATATTTTTTTCCTAAAACCTTATTCAAGATTATTCCATTAATATTAGTCCCTTTTTTCTTAGCTAACCTAACAGCATTCATTGTACACAATAAAGTAGGATGATCTGGCGTACTAACAACTAATAATTCATCACTTGAAATAATAACCGCCAACATTTCATCGTTCAAAGCAGGACTTGAATCTAATAAAATAACATCATACTTATCTCTTAAAATCTTTACTAAATCCTTCAATTTCAAATAGTCAACTTTCAAAGCATCTACACTAGCAGGCATAATATGAAAACCATAAGCATGTTCATAAATAGCCTCCCTAATATTACTTTTCTCTAATAAAACAGTATGTAAATTATTTTTAGCCCCAATAACTCCCAAATGAGCGCCTAGATTCGGGGCATTAAAATTAGCATCTATTAACAAGACTTTTTTATTAAAATCATTAGCCAAAGAAGCGCCTAAATTACTAACTAAAGTAGTCTTTCCAACCCCTCCTTTTATTGAAATAACACCTATAACTTTACCCATTTTTATTTATCATAGTTTATTAGTTTTAAAAGCTTTTTGTAAGAAAACTTGCTATATTGTGGCTCAAAGAACCCTTATTTTTTATTAACAGATAAGTTAAATTTATCCTATTTTGTTAAATAAAAACATTTATAAACATAATAAAATACATAAAGAGTATGGAAAAACTAGAAAAGACATTTGCTGAAGAATATACTGGAGCTAATGAGGAGTAAAGAAAGATATAAGAATGCAACTATACTCTTCGCTAAAGCTTTATTTACATTATATGATTTAATAATATTCAGTAAATTAAAAAAACTGCCAAAAAATCATAATGAACGCTTTAGGATTTTAGAATAGCATTTTATTAAAATTTATGAAATAGTTGATGTTATTTTTACTCACTATACTGATGTCTATTCAAAACCTATATTAAAAGAAACTAGCGAGGAAATTAAAAATGGTATTAGAAAGATTGTCAGAGATAGCAATTTACCAGAAAAAATTAAAAAGATTATTGAATGATAATATTTTAGATATTATTCTATTTGGATCTTTTGTAAAGGGAGGTTTTGCTAAAGATATAGATATTGCCATTGTAATAAAAAATAAGTCAAATTTAAATGAAATTAAAAATAAAATAAAAGAAATAATAAAAGAAAAAACTGATATTCAGATTATTGATATCGAATCAATTTACTCACCTTTATGGTTAACACTAATAAAAGAAGGTTTTAGTATTAACAATAATAAATTTTTATTTCAAATTTATAATATTAAGCCAATGGTCTTGTATAAATATTCTTTAAAGAGATTATCTAATGTACAAAAAGTGCAATTTGAAAGAGGAATAAAAAAAGTTTTGGGTGATAAAGGAGAGTATTTAGCAAGATCTGTTATTTTAGCCCCAATAGAATTGAAAAATAGATTTATGGATTTTTTGAAAACTTGGAATATATATTATGAAAGTCAAGAATATGAACTTTTACCGATAGTCAGGGGTGAGGAACTTGTTTAAATTGCAAAAAAGAGGCCAAGTAACCATATTCATAATAATTGCAATTATAGTCATTTTAGTATTAAGCATAGGATTTTATTATAGGGGTGTATTAAAACTATTGTACAAAAAGAATGAGTAAAAGAGAATTTGAACAACGAATTACCATTCTCAAAAAAGAAGCTATACCTGAATTAGAAGAGACGATCTCAAGACTAAAAAAAGATTATGATGAAGTTATAAAAACACTAAAAGATAAAGAAGGTTTTAGTCATCACATAGAAAAAAGAAAAGAAGATATAGAAACTACATTAACTACCATTGCAGACATCCCCGAAGAGAAACTAAATGAAATTGCTAAAATAATGTATTATATTACCCAGCTGAAATGTCTTTAGAGGATGCTATAAAACTTAAAGAACATCTAGATCTTGAAGTTATAAAGGGAAAAATTAAAGCTGAATACAAATCAAATTAAAACTTCTTCCCAATATTCTAAATAATTTTAGATACAATTATTTAATAAAATAAAGAGTCACAAATAACAAAACCATAATAATCGTGGCTATACTAAAATCTTTTTTAAGAGCTATAATAAAAAGACTAATGCTCAATATTAATTGAGAAATTTGTACAGTTTCAATCATAAAAATTCACCTACTGCAATTACTAACGCACCAATAGCGATAAGAAGCGAACCTACCCTAAAATCTTTCGTTAGAGAGGCATATCCCCCACCTATAGCAATTATTATAAAACCTATCGCTTTAACCGTCTGCCCAACAGAAACTACGCCTTTTTTATTATTGAACATATAAAGATATTAATTTCTTAATATATTAATCTTTCGTGCTCTCTATAAATAGTAACATATCAAAACTAATACTTCTTCCCAATATTTTGACTTCTTTTACCCCCCCCTCTTTTATAAGGGCTTCCACCACCTTTTCCACCCGCCTTATGATCCTCAGTAATTTCTATATCATAAATCTCACTTTCATCATACTTACAATCATAACATCTAATACAAAGAACACCTAAATAATTAAATTCTTCAGCCTCCAAACTTCCACATTTAGGACATTTTACTTTTTTTGTTACCATCTTAGATTATTTTTCTTAAAATTTCTTTTACGAGGTTTTCTTTTTAAAGAAAAACTCATTTGAGCCTCACTAATTTAGCACTTTCTTTATGCACCTTAATTAAAACATTCTCATTCTTTCCAACATTAAAAATCTTTGGATAATTATCAACACTTAAATGAGCATCTCCTCTAAAAATTTTAACTTTAACATTATCTTTATTCTTCAAAAATAATGGTTTTAATTTAATAGTAGGATTATTAAAAGCAACCCCAAAACCGTTTTTAAAAGTATTACCAGTTATAGATTTAAAGTAACCAGAACTTCCAAAAGTAGTAGCTATAACAACCCCATCACCAATAATTTCCTTATATTTTAATTTTCCATTTATAAACAAAGAAAATCTTATAGCATAAATAGGATTAACATTTCTTATGCAAACATCATTTACAGCTATTAAATTTTTACCTTTAAAAAGAGCAACTAATTTATTATCTTTTACAATTTTAAATTTTCCAGATTTAATATTTTTAACAATCTTATCTATCCCTAAATTCTCGCATAGATAACACTTACTAGTGTATCTTACTAATATTTTTGGTATTCCAGGATATAATCTTTCAGCATAAAAATAACTTCCATCGCCTCCAACAGAAATTACAAATTCAGGATTTTTCTTAACAATTTCAAAACCATTTCTTTTAAAATAATTCTTAATATAATTAACAGAACCACTCTCTTTTCCAACAACTATGATTTTACACATAAGATTAAATGATTTTATGTTTTTTTAAAGATTTCTCGATTTCTTCTTTATCAAACCCAACAATAATATCACCCCCAATTTCTACAACAGGAACGCCTGATTGACCAGACTTCTCAACCATTTCTTTTGCAGCCTTCTCATCCTCTCTAACATTAATATCCTTATATCTTACTTTAATACTCTTTAAAAATTCTTTAGCATCATGACAATAAGGACATGTAGGTGTTGAGTAAACTTTAACTTCAATATTTTTAGCCATAAAAACAATAAAATTTCAATATTTATATATATTATGCTTAAACTTTAAACAGTAATTTCTTCATTACAAAAAGACCCTGTAGTATAATCTTCAATAATTTTGCCATTTAAGTCATTTACTTGGTAGCCTTTCATAACCTTAATATCGGGGTCATTAATAACATAACCTTCACTATTAGCCTGAGCAAAAAAAATTAAAATTAAGATTACTAATAAAAACATAACTAAATTCAAAATCTTAAAAAAGTGATGTTTTTTCATTAATTTTAACAATTTACAAAACTATTTAAAACTATCTTTCTAAAGGAACAAAAATAAATTCCCCTAAATTTTTCTTTATAATTTTACCATTCTTCTTCCTTACCTTTATCATTTCCTGAGTTTCTTTTCCAACAGGACACAACAATATCCCATTATTTTTTAGCATCTTTAACAATTCTTCAGGAAATTCTTCAGCACCAGCAGTTACAACAATTCTATCAAATTTAACATCTTTAAATAAAGGCTCCTTTAATACATTGCAAACAAAGATCCTAACATTTTTTATACCATTTTTTTTAATATTTTCTTTGGCAAATTCAGCAATTTTAGGCAATACTTCAGTACTATAAACACTACCTTTACTTCCAACTAAATAACCAATCAAAGCAGCATTCCATCCGCTTCCAGTCCCAACTTCTAAAACCTTTAAACCTTTCTTTAATTCTAATTCCTGTAACATAAGTCCTACAGTATAAGGCTGAGAAATTGTACTTCCATGATTTAAAGGTAAAGCCCTATTTTCATAAGCTTCATATTTATATTTAATTAAAACAAATAAATGTCTTTTAATCTTCTTCATTGCATTTAATATTTCTTCATTTATATCATGAAACCTTAACTCTTCAATCAAAGCGTCTAACTGATCTTTAATATGCATTTTAAATTAAAAACAAAACAGATTTATAATTATTGTTGTTTCTTTTCCTTCTCTTTTACTAATCCATAATTAATAACCTCTAACAGACCTTCAACAAATTTCTTGCCTCTTTTAGTTAGTTTATAATACCATCTGATCATTTTTTCAGGTGTTCTAACCCTGATTAGATGCACTTAATTAGTTGTTTAGCAACTAAAGTCCTCCACAAAGGAGGAATGAGAACATGGAAAGAGACGTGATAAAGATGAGATGGTTTGCTATTAGGAAATATAAAGAAGGT
>JACQNH010000002.1 GCA_016203175.1 Candidatus Woesearchaeota archaeon | reverse complement strand
GCATTACATGGGTCTTTAGGAACATATCCCACAACAGACAACTGGAAAAATCCAACAGGGGAATTTCTGTTCCTACCAAAAAGGATTCTTTAACTGACAAAAATCAGGAAGATTTTTGTAAAAGCCCATAAAGGGCTCGTAGAAAGAACTGTATTAAAATTTCAGACTAGCACCAATTAACCTTACAGTCTATATGTGAAGAAATCTTTATAAAGTAGAATAATATTAAGAATTTATGGAAAGTGAAAGGGGTGTTGAAAGGTATTTGTTTATAGGATTTATTATTATTTCGTTAGCTTCTATTTTAGTTGGTAGTGGGAGTTATAGTGGAGGTGTAATCGCGCCTACAATGGAGATCGATTATTGTAATTGTGAAGGTGCTAAATTGTATTGTGATCAAAGGTTGGAGAGTCAATCTACGCGAGATGCATTCCAATATGCTTGTGGTAGTGACCCTTGTATTTATTTACAAAATAATTGTGGAGGAATTCAACCTACACAACAGCCAAGTCCTATCGCTGGACCTGAAGCACAGGAAGAAGCTTTTATAGCAAAATGGGTAGTGACAAATAACTGTGGAACTCCTTCAACTGGTTGTTTAGGTTCGTGTAGTCGAGCCTTAGTTGATATTGGCACTGGTAAGACTATAACGACTGAGAAGGGGACGTGCTCTTTTACCTGTCAATGCGGAAGTTTCTCTTTGTTCGGGTAGATGGGAGAGAGTTGTGCATGTTAATGGACAACTGACTAATTGTATGGTGCAAGTTCATTTAATATGTTTTAAAATTTCCTTATAACTCTTTAAACTATAACTTTTTTTATATTTTTTAACTAAATTTCTTATTTTATACTTATCAATATCAAAAATATTTAATCTTAAGATATATTCAACAAATTGAGAAACATTTTTAGGTTTTAAAGAAAATCTGCATCTTTCAAAGTCTATCATTATTGGATTTAAGTTTTTAATTATAATATGTTTATAGGGGTTAGTTAATTCAAATTTATTAACTTTTAATTTGTCTAGTATATAACATTGTTGAAGAATTTTTTTCAAAACTGTTTTAATTTCTGATTTTTTAGCTCTTTTTAGGAAATCTTCAATTATTTCCCCTTCTATATACTCTTCTGTTAAAGATTCATTATCAAAACTTATTAATTTTGGACCTATATTATATTTATTTAGAAATTTAAGCCATTTTACTTCGTTTTGTATATAAGACTCATTAGAGAATTTTTTAACAAATTTTTTATTGTTTTTAATAATTAAATATACTTTACTTCTTTTTCCTTTAGCTAAATACTCCATTTTAAGGCCTTAAAGTACAGAAAACTATATAAACTATGTTCTTTAAATATGTAATAAGAAAAGAGGTTTAAAATGAGGAATAAAAGGCTTTTAATCTTAATTTTGATTGTTGTGTTATTCTCAAATATAGCTCTCGCTGCTTTTGATGCTCAAAAAGGGATTAATTTTATAGCTTCTAAAACCCTGAGTGATGGAAGCGTAGAGGGAGATATCGTTAAAACTGGATTTGCAACATTATTATTTAACAAAATTGGGGGTAGAACAGAAGCAGAAAGGGCTGCTGATTTTTTAAAGTCAAAAGAAGATAGTCAAGGTTGTTTTCCATCTGGTAGTTGTAGGATAAAGGATACTGCTGTTGCTATAATTGCTTTAACAAATTTGAATAGAGAGGTTGAAAAGGGTGTAAAGTTTTTGAAAGATGCCCAGTCTTCTGGTTTAGGATCTAGTCAATTATTATTACAAGTAGCAACAAGTGGAAAGGGGAATTGTACAGCAACATTTGAAATTAGTGGACAAACCCAAAAGAAATCATTTTTAATTGAAGAAGGAAGATTTACAAGTTGTGGAAATGTAAATTTTTTGGATTTAAATAGTAATTGTATAAAAGGAGGTTTAGCAACTAATTTTCCAGGTATAAGTTTAGAAATAGATTGCACAAGTGTAACTAGCTCGACAATTATTGGAACAATATTCAAAAAAGGCAATGAAATATTTTTAGGCGAGAGTTTTAATTCTAAAATTGCAAAGATAAAGATTGAAAGTGGTTGTTATGGTGTAAGTTCCAAAGCTTCTTGTAATTTAGATTCGAGTTTATTTGCTGCTTGGGGTTTAAAAGAAGCTGATGCTGATTTTAATATTATACCATTTTTGAAACAGAATTTTGATAAAAATTCACCATTACATTTAGCTTTGTTATATTTAATTACTGATGAAGATAGATTTTTGGATGATTTAAAAAAGAAACAAAATGTTAATGGTGGATTTGATAATAGTGTGAGTACAACTGCATTTGCTGCTTTGGCTTTAGAGCAAGGTGGGGCTTCGAGTGAAGTGCAAAAGACTAAGGAATTTTTAAAGGGAAAACAAAGTAGTGATGGGAGCTGGAATGGGAATACTTTAGATACTACTTTAGCCTTACTTGCTTTATCTGATGAGGTTGTTGTTGAAATTCCTTCATTTGGAGTTATAGCTCCGATAACTTGTGATAATGATGGTGTCTGTGAGGCTGAATTAGGAGAGGATGAGGATACTTGCCCTAGGGATTGTTTAGCTCCTGAAGAAAAAAGGCCTAAAGAAGAGGGTAGAGTTGTAGAAGTTTGTAATAATGATGGAACATGCGAAAGAGAAGCTGGAGAGGATGAAATTAATTGTCCTAGTGATTGTATTGAAGGCAAAGAAGAAGTAGAAAGGGAACCTGAGGTTAAAGAAGAGAAAGGCATTGGTGGAACTTTAATTATAATTATTGTTATTGTCTTATTAGTGATTTTAGGGTTTTTTGGTTATAAGAAATTTAAAGGCAAAAAGGAAGAAAAGAAACCTGTGGGTAGATTTGAGTTTAAACCATTTACTGCACAATTAAGCAAACAAGCAAAGGGTGAACAAAAGCCTAGTTTTGGGGCAAAATTATTCAAACCTGTTCCACAAAAGAAGACTGTAATTGAAAGTGAGTTAGAGAAGTCCATAGAGGAAGCTAAGAAATTATTAAAAAAATGAAAGCACTAATATGGATTTTTTTGATTTTGATATTTTCTGTTAATATTTATGCTGATAATCATTTAAATTTTGAACCTTATTATAAAGACTTAGCGCCTGGGGAAACTTATCAAGCAGAATATTCTTTTAATATTGCACCAAGGATTAAGAATATTTACATTATCAGACCAAATAATGCGACGTTTACACCTGGGCCTATATTCAGCAGATTAGATGGTGAGGAATATATTTATTTTTATATCCCGACTGATTTTGTAAAGGGGGAGTATAGATTAATTATAAAAAGCCAGCATATTATAAATGGGATTTTAAAAGAATTGGTTTATGAAGAAAATTTCACGATAAGCGAATATCCTGGGTTAAGAATTAAAACTCCATTAATAAGAATAGAAGACAAAGAATTTAAGGTAGGTATAAGTAACTTAGCAAATCAAATAATAAATGTAAAACCATTAAAAAATAATTTTTCTATTGCTTTTAGAGATTTTTTGGAATTAAGATATTTTGAAGAGAAGGATTTGATATATAAAGTTATTAGATCTGATTTTGATTTAGAATATTTAGAGATTGATTCTGGATTTAAATTGTATAAAGTTCCTGTAATTGGGGGTAAAATTAAAGAAATTAAGCCTAAAGAGGAGATTAAACATATTATAGAAGAACCTGAGGAAGCTAAAGAATTAATTAAATTTTTAACTAAAGGTGAAATGATTAATGTAAGTATAAAGTCTATGGAAAGTAAAAGCGGTTTTGTGAAGTTTGAAGCTTTAGATAATATTTCTGATGTTGAAGTTTTTTTATCAGGAAATGTTAAAGAGATTGTTAATTTGAATATTAGTGACATTGGAAATCTTTTGAAAAATCAAGAGTATTATGTTAGTCTAGAAATTAATAAAAAAAGAGATGCTTTTCCTGGATTTTATGATGGTTTTTTGAATATTCTGTATAAAAGTGGGAGTGCAAATATGGGGGTCTATGTAAATGTTTTAGGTGAGGTAACAAAAGAGGTTGAAAAGAAACCTGAAATTGAAGAATTACCAATAGCTCCACTAGTAAAACCTAAAGTTGAGAAGAAAGCAAAACCTATTGATGTGAGGTATTTGATAGTTGCATTTTTAATTTTAGGGATTATAGTTTATATTTTTTATAGTATTGGAAAAAGACCTTATAAGCCTAAAAGCGTGAAAGAGGTTTATAAGAAGTATAGAAAATAATTATAATTAGAAATCTGGATAATTTTTAAAAATTTACTACTAAAAAATTGTAAGATATATATAACCTAAAACTATGATATTTCTATGTTTAATAAAAAAGGTGAGAGCTTTTCTTTAGAAAAGAAAACTTCGGAAAAGAAAATTAATTATTTGTTTATAGGATTTTTAATTGTTGCTTTAGCTGCTGTTTTAGTTGGCAGTAAAAGTTATACTGGTATGTATACTTAAATATTGTCTGATAATGAGCTTTCTACGTTGCCATCTCTACCTGAGCTAAGCGAAGGGGATATGGACTTTTGTAAATCTGCGCCTTCTCTTGCGTGTTCAAAAGTCCCATACACGGGTGGCCTTATACCATATAATGTATTTGCCGACTTGTGTGGAAGTGCATATGTTGAGAAATATTGTTTGATTTTATCCCAAAAGAGTCCCTCTTCTATTCCCACTTCTTCTACTATTCTACCAAATGCAATTGCTCCTAGTGTATCTGCTGATAGGGTTAGTGTTGGAGCAACAGGCATCCAAAGTGCTGGAGCAATTAGTGCACCAAGCATTAAATTTTCTGATGGAAGTGTACAAACTAAGGCGCCTTTTTCTAAACTTTATTGTTGGCAACCCGGAGGGACTTCAGCAGCAGCATATGCTTGGTCTTATGCATATTGTTCGTCCAATTATCAAGCAACTGGTGGGGGTTGTTCTTCGAGTGGAAACGTTATTGCTTCTTACATGGTAAGTAATGGTTGAGGTTGTGTTGGTACTGGGGCTAGTACCGCTTTTGCAAGTTGTTGTAAACTTTATTAATATCTCTCTTTTTTACAGTTTTTTAAATTACTAAATTTTACGGTACTATCGTATAGTTTTTTACTTTTCTTTACTACCCCATCGTATACTTTTTGAAGGGCTTAAAGAACTAGATTATTTTTTCTCTTTTTCTTGCTTTAAATTTATGTTTTCTGCATGTAAATTTTTTAAGAACATATCATATCTGTGCAATCTGGCAATTAAGTCATTTAACAAACCATTCATACTTAAGTTATCTGTTTTTAATTCAGAAGGCTCTAAAATTTCTATTGAACTAGGCATAAAATCAAAACAAAAACCTATAATTTGTGCTAAAGACTCGAATTTAATCTCTACTTCTGCAAAAGAGCTAAATAATTTTTCTATTTGTTCTGCAGGAGCAATTGTTTCGTCAACAACTTCCCAACCTTTAGTCTTCCTTATATTCTCCAAAATCATACCTATAGTTTTTTCTACGTGATCTTTTGGAGCTCCAACTACTTCCAAGATTATCCTTGTGTGTATTTTCCCATCTCCCATATATTATTGCACCTGCTATTAATATCAAAAGAGCGACAAATAAAACCACTGCATAAGACCTAATTTGCGTCTCTTTAGCTGCATAAACTGGCTTTTTTTCATTTATAATATTTTCCTTTTCTTCATTTAATTCAGGTTTTTCTGGTAAAGAGATAGTGGTTGTTGTAGTTTTGATTGCAGCTTCATCTGTTTTTTCTTTTAAAGCAGTCTTGATAACTTCTTGGCATTTTTCATCGCTTTCAACAAATATTCTTTTTTTATCAAAAGTGGAAATTCCTGAAGCAGTAATCAAATAATTACCTTCATTGAAATTATTGTTGCAGTTAGAAGGGATTTTAATTGGAAAAAGCATTGAATAATTGATATTTTTTGAATATAGTTGTAATTTAATTTTTTCTGTTAAATTTTCAATATGTAAAACTATATCATTTTCGCCATTTATCGAATTTTTATAGTAAATATTTAATTTTATGTATACTAAGCTATCAAAATTTGTTTTTCCATAAATTTTTTCTATTTTAATATAATTTTCAGTTTCTTTTTCTTCTGCTTCAAAATTTTCATTTAATACCCAAGAACTATTCAATTTAATCCAAGAGATACCTTCTGTTGAATGTGTGTAGGAAACTAAGTCTATTAACTGATTATCTTTTGATTTTAATTTTAAGACATCGCCATTATTGTTTAAAGAAAAATCTTGTGCTGCCCTATAAACCTTTAAAATTGCTCCAGATTGTAATAAGGTATTTCCATCTACATTAGTATGGGATATTAATAATCTACCATTAGAATTATCTTCAAAATAAAAACCATCTGTTTCAATTAATTCACCATTATTTTTTATTAAAATCCATTCACCATTTGGGGGTTTATCATCATCTGGTCCTTCTGGGTTTGGCATAAACTCTGTAATTTCTAATTTAATTGGTTGTGATTGGTTTGTATTAGGTATTGGATTTTCCTTTATTTCTGGTGTAAACTTTCCAGGCTCTCCATTTTTAATATTTGAAATTATAAATTCTGAATTAAGGTCATTTTTAACAAAACTAAAACCTTCTTGGGATTTTCCATAAGAAATAAATATTGTATAAGACAGATTTGTTAGATTTATAGTGCCCTCTCCATTTTTTAATGTGAAAGAGGATTCTATAATTTTAAATTCCTCATCTAAGATATTATTTTTGTTTCCATACTGCTTTTCAAAACTAAAATTGTTATTATCCTTGTCTAAAAGCTGTCTTGCAATTATTAAAGTTTCTTCAGGATTTAGGTTAATGCTTTGTAATTTTTTTCCATTTAAGAAGAAATTTTCTAGGTTTATTGAATAGTTAAAAGAGTTATAAAGTTCTACCCATTCTAGGTCTTCATCAGGACCTTCCGGGTTTGGCATGAATTCTGTGACTATTAAAGCTGAAACCTCCGGTATTAGTAAAAATATCAATATTAATTTTTTCATTTAAATAAATATATAGAAGTGTTTAATATAATCGACTGAGGGAAAATTGAAAATCTTCTTAAAAAATCATAAAAACCATGCACTAGTCCAATAGATATGGCACCTTTTTATTCTCTAATTTTAACCTTCTTTAAAACAATTTATGAAATGCAAAATATACTTCAGCAGGAGTTAATCCATCAAGGCTCATATGC
>JACQNH010000026.1 GCA_016203175.1 Candidatus Woesearchaeota archaeon | reverse complement strand
GCCCATAAAGGGCTCATAGAAAGAACTGTATTAAAATTTTAACACAGCCACACTTAACTTCTATAGTCTATTATGTTAGAAATCTTTATATAGTTAAAGCTTTACACTTTCTGTAATATATTAAGGAGGATAAAATGGCAGAATCTAAAAAAGCAAGTAATGTGAATAGAACTAACATGATTTTAACAATAGCTTTGGTTGTTTTAGTTGTGATTTCAGCAATACAGTTATTTCAGTTTAGCGCGATAAAATCTAAAATAGCCTCTACGGGAAGTTTAAGTTTGCCTGTTGCAGCTGGTTCTAGTGGGTCTGGGCATTCTGGTATTAGTAATGACTTGCCTGAAATGGTTGGTGGGTGTTAGATAAAATGGATAACCAAAAGAGAATTGTTTTTTTGGTTTTAGTTTCTTTTTTGGTAATTATTAATCAAGGTCTTTTACTATCTGCTTTAAGTTCTTTTTCTGGTTATAAATCTGGATTTTCATTTTCTTTGGCAAAGTCTTCAGTTGGTGAGGGAAAGATTGTTGGACCTAAGTTAAATGATGATGGAAAGACTGTTAGTTTAGTTGAGTATTCAACTATAACATCAAATGAGAAGGTTTCGAAAACGGGGGATCCAAAGCAAGATGCAATTAGTTTGATAGTTCCTAAAGGTGTTCCATTTTATGTTGCTGAAGGTGAAGGTGTTGCTTTAGTTCAAAGTGTTAGTTTTGATAATCCTATTGGAAGTTTGAATGTTTGGTCAAATATTGGCAGGGGAAGAACGAAAATTGATTTAACTTCTGATCAAGAGGCTAGGTTTAATAAGATTGTAGGAAGTTTTACTTGTGATTATTGTTGTGGAAGTCCGAATTATGTAACTAAAATTGCTCAATGTGGTTGTAGTCATGCAGCTGCCTGGAAAGGTGTTGCAAAATACTTGATAAAGTACTATGGGGATAAGTATACCGATGAACAAATTACAGGGGAATTAACAAGATGGAAAGGCGCATGGTATCCTAAAGGGATGGTTGATAATTATTTGGTTTATACAGGGCAATTGCCGGCAGAAGCTGTTAAAAGACAAGGGGGAGCTGTAGGAATTTTAAAGCAATTTTCAGCTTAAATTAATATGGATATAAAAAGAGATTATGTAAATATATTGATAAATGTTTTAATAATCTTTTTAGTCTTTAATATTATTGTTTCATTATTGGCTGGTTCAGAATTGAGTAGAAAGCTGGATTTAAGGATAGAAGCTGCAAAACCAGTTCAAATTAGTATTATTAAAATTTCTGCAGATTGCCCTGACTGTTTTGATTTAACCCCAGTAATTAATAGTATAAAATCAGGGAATGTGAATGTTACTGAAGAAAAGGAGATAAAATTTGAAGATGCTAAAGAAATTATTGAGGAATATAAAATTACTAAATTACCAACCTTTTTAATTAAAGGAGATATTGAGAAATTACCTAAACAAGGATTTGAAAATGTATCTAATGTTTTAGTTTTTAGAAATGTTATGGCTCCTTATTTTGATGTTAAAGATAAACAGATTGAAGGTTTAGTTAAAATAAAGGTTATTAGTGTTAAGTCTTGCGATAAATGTATAGATTTATCTTTTATTAAATTACAATTAGAAAAGGTAGGTGTTAAGATTGATTCTTATGAAACTTTTGATATGAATGCTAAGGAAGCTAAAGAAATTATTGAGGAATATAAAATTACTAAATTACCAACAATGTTAGTTTCTAAAGATTTTGGTGTTTATGATATTGTTAAAGCATGGTCTTCAATTGGGATTAAAAACGATGATGGAAGTTATTTGCTAACAAAAGTTCAGCCCCCTTATTATGATCTAGCAGAAAATGTTGTAAAAGGTTTAGTAAATCTTTTTGTTATTTACGATAAAAATTGTTTAGAATGCCAGGATAAATCTTTGCAAAAAACTGCTTTGAAAAGTTTAGGAATTTCTTTTGTTAATGAAAATGAGTATGATGTTGATTCTAAAGAAGGAAGAGATTTAATTAAGAAATATGGGGTAACTAAACTACCCGCTACTATATTATCTAAAGAGGCATCTACATATGAAGCTTTGCTACAAGTATGGTCTCAAGTTGGAACTATAGAAGGTGATGGAAGTTATATTTTAAGAAAAGCTGATCTATTAGGTAGTTATAAAGATTTAAGCACTGGTGAAGTTGTTAAAAAAACTGAAGAGTCTTAATTATTCTTAAATAAGATCATTAACTATTTAAAATTTTGGTATAGCCCCCCAAAAGCTATATAAACCAGTTTAATTTAATGTTAAAAGGTTAAAATGGCCAATAAAGAGGTGATAGAAAGAGAGGGTTTGTTTAAGATAAATATAAATCCCCTTATTCCTAAAATTATTTACCCTGAGGATAAAACTTTAATGGATATAACTTATCCTTTAATAGAGCCTTATGTAACGGTTAGAATCTACTGGGACAATAATTTAAAAGAGCTTATTTATAAGATTCAAGAACCTGAGTTGGATGATAATGAAAAGACTGTTTTAAATTTAATTGAAGAAGGCTTTAAGGAATTAATTAATGTAAGTTTAGTAAATATAAAAAATGAAAATGTTGTTCTTGAGTATTTAGAAAAAACAGCTAAAATTTTGTTAACAGAATTAAGAATTAAGATAAGTTCTGATTCTTTTTTGAAGATTATGTATTATATTTATAGGGATTTTGTTGGGCTAAATGAACTTGAACCTTTAATGAGAGATCCATTTATTGAGGATATAGAATGTAATGGAATTGATACTCCTGTTTATATTGTTCATAGAAAATTAAAAAATATTAAGACTAATTTAATTTTTACTTCTGTGCCCTATTTAGCTAGTCTAGTTGAAAAGTTAGCACAAAAATGCGGAAAATATGTTAGTTATGCAAATCCTTTATTAGACGGATCAATGCCCGACGGGTCTAGAATAAATTCCACTTACACGCAGGATATCTCTACAAAAGGACCGACTATAACAATAAGAAAGTTTACTAAAGAACCTTGGACTCCTATAAAATTAATGAAAAATGAAACTGTTAGTCCTGAAATGCTTGCTTATTTATGGATCTTATTAGAGAATGAGTCTAATATTATGGTGATTGGTGGTACTGGTTCAGGAAAATGTGTTACAGGCGATACAAAGATCTATTTATCAAATGGGAAGATTAGAACTATAAAGGAAATTGTAGAGGAAAAATTTAATAAAAATAAAAGTAAAATCGTAACAACAGATGAGGGGTGGGAATATTTAGAAGCTGATCTTGATATCTTAATGATGGATACAAATGATCTAAAGATTAAGAAGGGAGTTGCTACAAGATTATGGCTACATAAAGCTCCAAGTAAATTAGTTAAAATAACAACAAGATCTGGTAGAAGTGTGACGGTTACTGCAGAGCATCCATTTTTTACAACAAAGGATTTAGAATTAGTTAAGATTAGAGCTGATACATTAAAACTTTACGATAGGATCGCTATTCCAAGAAATATTGAAATAAAAGGTAGTTGCAAAATTGATTTAATGAAAAAAATAGTAAACGAGAGAGATGTATATGTTTTTGGTATTTGTAAAGAGATTGATGATATTGTGCATCAAATAACTAAAAAGTATGATCTAAATAAAAAAAGTTTAGCTAAAAAATTAAATATTTGTTATACAACACTTCGTTGCTGGGCAAAAAATAATGCGATACCTTTATTTTACTATAATAGATTAAGTAATTTAATTGGTTTAAAGCTAAATAAAGACATTCTACTTAAATCAAAAACAACTTCACGTTATTTAAAGCTGCCTGAGATAAACCCAGAATTATTTAGGTTTATTGCGTTAGTCATTGCAGATGGTCATCTAACTAGAACAAATGTGCAATTTAATAATACCAATGGAACTCTTTTGAATAATTTTTTATATTTGGGTAAGAGGTTGTTTGGTATAAATGGCAAGATCGAATATCCAAAAGATAGAACAACAAAAGTAGTTATTTATTCTTCTATGCTTGCAAAGATTCTTAATAAAGTCTTTAATATTCCTTATGGTAATAAAGCAAGATCTGTTGTTGTGCCTGAGGTTTTATTCCAAGAAGACGATAAATCAATTAGTCAATTTTTACAGGGGATAGTGGATTGTGAGTCTTATGTAGGTAAAACAGAAATAGAAGTTTCGACAACAAGTAAAGATTTAGCAACAGGTATGAACACTTTATTTTTAAGATTGGGGATATTACCAAGACTTATAAAAAGAAAAAATCATTTAAGGATTTATATAAGTGGATTTAGTAATGTAAAACAATTCTCAGAAAAGGTAGGTTATTTACACCCAAAAAAGATTGCGAGTATAAATAAATTATTAAATAGAAAGATGGCTAGAGCGATTTCAAATGTAGACTTAATCCCAAATGCCTCAGGTTTTTTAAAGTCATTTAGGTTAAAGGAAGGTATTACGCAAAATGAGTTTACAAAGTGTCTAGGTATTTCGCCACGACTTTTAAGAATGTGGGAGTCTGGTTTTAGACAACCATCTATCTATACTTTCAATAAATTAAATGAGTTTATTGAAATAAATGGTTATTTTGAAGATAATCCAGATTATTTTAAAATTAATACTTTTGCTGAATCAGATATTTTTTGGGATGAAGTATCAAAAATAGAAGTTTTAAGAGATCATGGTGAGAAATATGTATATGATTTAACGGTTCCTGAACATCATAATTTTTTGGCAGGAGATATACCTATAATAGTTCACAATACTTCATTCCTTAATGCTATAGCTTTTTTTGTTCCACCCCCAGCTAGAATTGTGTCTATTGAGGATACGCATGAATTACAATTGATGCATGAAAATTGGTTGCCAAATGTTACAAGAGAAATTGCTGGCGGTTTTGGTGGGCCTACAAGATTAGGAGAAGTAACTTTATTTGATTTATTAAAGGAGAGTTTTAGACAAAGACCAGATTATGTTATTGTGGGAGAGATTAGAGGAGCAGAAAGTTATGTGTTATTCCAAGGCATGGCTTCAATTAAAGGGGATGAAAAAATTATGGTTTTGAATAGTGAGAATCCTAAAAATATCTCTATTGAAAATTTAAAAAATAATGTGAAGTATAAAGCATTTTGCATTGATCTTAATGAAAACAAAGCAGAAATTATGCCTGTTAGATATAATATAAAACATTCACCCAGAAATTTGTTGTTGAATATTAAGACTAAAAGTGGTAGAGAAGTAACAATTACTGATGATCATTCTTTATTTACTTATGATGGAGGTATAATCCCTATAAGGGGAGACGAATTAAAAATGGGGGATATAGTTATAATTCCAAGTAAAATACCATGTAGTTATGCTGATTTAGATTATATAAACTTAATTGAATTCTTACCGGATATTAGAGTATTTGCTCCTAATTACATAAGAAAGGCTGTAAGTATATTTGGCTATGATAACTCTTGTAAAATTATTGGATTTAAAGCTGTATCAGATTACTACGCTAATTTTACAAAAAATAAACAATCATCTTTAGAAGCTAATAGATTTTTAAAATTAATGAAAAAAGCAGAGATAAATTATAATTTAGATAAGATTACCGTTAAATTTTTAAGAAAAAGCAAATCTTATCCTGCTAAACTTAAAATAACTGAAGAATTTTTAAAATTACTTGGATATTATTTATCTGGTGGGGGCATAAACGATTCTGGGAAAAATAGTACTATTAGCCTCTACAATAAAAATAAAAAGATATTAAAAGATATGAAGCACTGTATAAAAACTGTAGTAGATGATAACATAAGGGAAAGGATAACTGATAGGGGTTTTGGCTCTGCAACTGAACTTTCCTTTACACATAAAGTCTTGTTTGAGTTTATTAAAGAGTATTGTGGGAAGGGCTCAAAAAACAAAAAAATTCCTGATTTCATTTTTGGTTTAAATAAAGAAAAAATAGGGTGGTTTTTAACTGGACTATATAATGGAGACGGCTGGATTACAAAGAATCATATTGGATATTCTAGTATTTCAAAACAACTTATTGATGGTTTAGCCAAACTTCTTTTAGTGTATGAAATTGTAGGCAGGATTAGAAAATGCAAACAAAAAAATAGGAAAAATAGCGATTATCGTATTCTTTTTTATAAAACCAATTATATGATGGAATTTCTTAAATATGTAAGATTAATAAGAAAGAAAGTAAAATTAAGAGAAATGTATAGGCCTGATTTTTATAGAAAGGGGGATATATATTTAGATAAGGTTGTAAGTATCAAAAAAATAAATTTAAAAAAACCACAGCCAGTTTACGATCTTTCTGTTCCTGGCGTTCAGAACTTTATTGGAGGATTTGGTGGGATATTACTACATAATTCGGGTCACTCGTGCATGGGTACAATGCATGCTGAAGATGTGGAAACTATGATAAGAAGATTAGAAACTCAACCGATTAATTTATCTCCATCTTTAGTTGATTCCTTAGATGTGGTTTGTGTAATGGCTCAGGTTAAGGTTAAAGGGGAACCCAAAAGAAAACTAGTGACTATTAATGAAATTTTAAAGATTACAGAAGAAAAAGGAAAAGCTATAACAAATACTCCTTTTGTTTGGAATCCAGCCACAAATAAATTTTTATTCAAATTTGATATGAAAATTCTTGATAAAATCATCTTACAGAAGGGAATTCCTAAGGATCAATTAATGAATGAGTTTAAGATTAGAGTTAAATTATTGTCAGAAATGTCTAAAAGAAATATTATAGAGATTGATGAAGTTTATAGAGTAATAAATGAGTATTATAAAAATCCTGAAGGAATACTAAGAAGATTTGGTATCAAATGAGTGATAAAATAACACTTAGCAGAAGGGAAAGAGATTATTATTTAAGATTATTTCAGATAGAGGATGAAGTTCTAAAATTAGCCTTACCTAAAAGGATTAAAGAAGAGGTTAAGAAAGAGTACGAATTGTATGAGGGAAATCTTTATGGAAGATTTTGTAATGGTATTATGGAAGGCTTGACTATAAACTTAACAAATAAATACCCTGAATTTTTTAGTTCAATGGTTAATAAATTGATATTGTCTCAGATTAAGATATTATCTAAAACTTTTATTAGCATGATATTGTTTACTTCTTTGTTATCTACTTTAGTTTCTTTTGTTATTTATCTTTTTTTATTTTATTTTTATAGCACTTTAACATTAACTAATATTGTACTTTCTGGTTTTTTTGGTTTGTTTACTGGAATTTTAGTTTTTGTAATATTTTATTATTATCCAAGTACAGAGGTTGATGGTCTAAGAAAAAAGATTAAAGAGGATTTGCCTTTTGTAATTGTTCATATGAGTGCTGTTGCTGGTTCTGGGGCTAGACCAAGTGCTGTTTTTACTATGTTATTAAAATCTAAAGAGTATCCTGGCTTAGAGGGAGAAATTAAAAAAATTGTAAATTATATAAATTTGTTTGGTTATGATTTAAGCACTGCTTTAAGAACTGTTGCCAGAACAACACCATCAGTTGAGTTTAGAGACTTATTAAATGGTATGGTATCAACTATAACTACAGGCGGAAGTTTGAAGGAGTATTTGAAAGCTAAAGCTGATGAGGCAATTACACAGTATAGATTGGATAGAAAAAGATATGTTGAATCCTTATCTACTTATTCTGAAGTTTATATTGGCTTATTAGTTGCTGCGCCTTTATTATTTTTTGTTACTTTAGCTATTATTAATTCTTTAGGAAGTACTGTTGCTGGATTACCTATTAGCACTGTTGCATATTTGGGGATATTTATTTTACTACCTGCTTTAAACATGATATTTTATGCATTTTTGAGTTTTGTACAGCCTAAAGGTTAGACATCCTAGAACTAAAGTTCTGTGGTCTTTTTCAGAAAGCTTTAAAAGAATTGTATGATGTTTAAATTCTAAGCGCCGATAGTTTAGTGGCAGAATCTTGACAGTTAACTGGGATAAGCCTTCCATTAAACGAAGAAAGTCAAGGACCGGGGTTCAAAATAGCTTTTCTTTGGAAAAGAAGACCTAGGAAAAGAAATGAATTTCCCCGTCGGCGCAATATACCTTCATGGCAAAACTAAACAAAAATGAAAATCCATAAACTATTGATCGGTTTACTTTTACTAAGTATATTAATTATTTTAACAGCTTGCGGTTCAAAAGAATCTATTAAAGTGGGTTTTATTGGTCCTCTAACAGGTGGTGGAGCTTTATGGGGTGTAGGTGCAAAAAATATGGTAGAAATAGCAATTGACGAAATTAATAACAATGGAGGAATAGGTGGGAAGAAACTTGAAGTATTTTATGAAGACGGAAAGTGTAATGGGAAAGACGCTGTAACTGCCGTTCAAAAATTAATTGATGTAAACAATGTAAAATTTATTCTTGGGGGTCACTGTAGTCCTGAAACCGTTGCCATTGTACCAGTAATAGATCAAAATAAAATCTTTTTGTTAGCAAGTATCACATCATCGGATAATGCAGTTGACAAAAGTGATTATGCCTTTAGAACATCACCTTCAACATTAGGATTAACAAAAGAAATGGCCAAATTAGTTATTAAAGATTACAGAGATATAGCTTTGATAACAGAACAGGCTGCATTCTCAAAAAGTGTTTCAGACGATTTTAAAAAATCATTTTTAACAGTTGGTGGAGAAATAATAAGTGAAGAGATTTACGCACCGGACCAAACAGATTTTAAAACACAACTTTTAAAGATTGATGCATTAAATCCAAAAGCAATTTTTATTTCACCACAGAATCCAAATACAGCAACAATTATCTTAAAACAAATGAAAGAATTAAACATAGATCTACCAGTCTTAGGAAATTCTATATTAGTTTCAAAAAAGGTTTACCTTGATTCAAATAAAGGCTTTGATGAAAGAGCTTTCTCAGTTATTCCTTACACTGACAGAAACAAGCTAGAAGCAAGAGAACTTGAAAATAAGTACAGAAAAATATTTGGAACAGACGTGCCATACAATTTTTTCTACATTTCAGCTTCTTATGATGCAGTTTACATGTTAAAGGAGGCAATAAAAGAATGTGGAGAAGATACTGATTGCGTTAAAGACTATTTTAAAGAAATTAAATATAAAGGTATATCCTCTGATTACCAATTTAAACCTAATGGAGACCCTTACTTTAATAGCTGGGCGGAAATCAGGGTAATTAATGGAGAAGAAGTTTTAAGACCGCTTTAAATTAATCATCTCTATAATACTTGTCGGCGCAATTATAATTTTGTCTGAGTAACAGCGCATAATCGTTTAAGATATTTAATTCTAAATAAAGTCTATATCAAAAGCTCTTCTTCTTTTATCTCTGGAAGCGAGTTTTTTTTAGTAAGGCTCCAGTCTAGCTTTATAATGTTCTTCACAAAAGAATTTTCAAGATTAAGTTTATAATAATCTGATTTTCCTATTCTTCTTGTTCTGATCACTATTCCCTTCTTTACCCAATCTTCAAAAAAAGATGTTAAGGAATTATAACTAACATTACTTTCTCTTGCTATTTCTGTCAAAGGATAATCAAAAAAATGGTTATCTATTAAAAAGTCCAACACTCTTATTTGTGGGTTGTCTCCGAAATACTCTAAGAATATCGATTTATTTTCTTTTACTTTCATTTTACAAATAGATAATTACTCTATATTTAAATCTTTCTATTAAAAAAAGAATCTTTCAAAAATAGAAATTTTTATAAATCATTAAATCTTTCCATGAGAATGTCAAAAGGGGATTTAGATTTAGAAAAAGCCCAAATAATGTTTAAATTAGCCAGAAAGAATAATTGGGGGCATAAATATGATCGGTTAGAGCATTTTAAAAGATTCCAAAATTTAGATAATGCAATAAAAGACTTAGTAGAAGTGGGCTGGGTTTTAGTTTACAAGAAGACTGACTTTATTGGTATATCACTAAATTCACAAAACAAAAGAGATATAATCGGATTTATAGAAGGTAAGATGCCACATATTAAAGGCATGGTCTTATAAAAATTTATTTATCTCTCCGTCGGCGCATTCGTTATTTAATTAGTGGAACAGTGCAGCTTTATTTAATTCTAATAATTTTTCTAATTCTCCCTTTATTATTGGTAAGTATGTAAACTGCAATGTTCGCATTTGTAAAACATTTAATGACTTATCGACATAAAAATTATCATAACCAGGAATTTTTTTATCAGCCTTAATGATTATGTTTGAATAGCCTATTTTTGGGTTTATTCTTATTGATGGTGTTGCTTCTATATAATTTGTTGGTTTTTCTTTTAAAAAATATGTTACTGTATAGTCTAGGATCTCTTTATTATGAAAAGATGGAACTAAAGTTATTAAAACTATATTACTATTTATACCGTCGTGAAAATAGGTTCCTACATTATTTTTTACATCTTCAAACTGCAAAATTTCATTTTCTGCAAGAATTCTTAAAAAATTTCTTGTAAACCTTTGCATACAATTTAGATCTATTTTCATGATTTTAACGATTTTGAGGGATATAAAAATTTATCTGAGGTCTTTAATAACTTTTATAAATTAAGATAAAGGTCTAATTTTATGAAACCTTATCTAGAAAAGAATTTTGATCTAAAATTATGGAAAAGAATCCAGGATAATCTTAGTTTAGCATTAGAATTACCTTTATATACTATTGATATGTCTGGTAAAGAAATTGTTAGTTCAGAAGTTAATATGCCTTATTGGGAATTAATAAACTCAAATCAATCAAGCAAAAATTTAATAGCAATATCTAGGGCTAATAGATTTAAAGAATTAATTGAAAATAATGGTAATTTTCTATTTTATCCTTGTTCTTCAGGTCTATTTAATATAATGGCTCCCATAATTTTTAAAGGAAATATAGTTGCAGCAGTTATACTAAGCGGGATTCTTTATAACATGAGAAATTATAATGCGTGTAAAGAACTATCTAAAATTACAAATATAGAGTATGATAAATATGCAGAAGCTTTAAACAATCTAAATATAAAAACTAAATCAGAAATTGAAATTTATAAAAGATTAATAATGCTTTTTTTAGATACAGTTCCAGAACTAGCTGCTCAAAATCGCTTAGTGGAAAGAAAATTAAGTGAACTTATCATATTAAATCAAATAAGCAAAATGGTCAATTCCACTTTAGAGCTACAAAAAATTCTTACTTCAGTAATGAATTTTATGCTTAAAGCTATTAAAGCAAAATCTTGTTCGATATGCATATTCGAGGGAAAAAGAAGATATGGATTACATGAACCAAGTAAAGATTTATTAAAGTTAGAATCTGCTTTAGCTTTAGAAATTATTGAACAAAAAACATCAATTAAAATCCCAATTATTAATAAAGATTTTAGATTTTATGATTTGAAAATAGAATATAATGCGTTACTTTCATTCCCATTAAATTCAAAAGAAGAATTAATAGGAACTTTAAATCTTTATGGTGGTTATATAAATCTTGATAACTACGATTTAGAATTTCTTAATATTATTATAACTGATATAGCAATTGCAATAGATAACGCAAAAAAATATGAAAATATAAAAGAATCAGCAATTAGGGATAAATTAACTGGCTTATTTAATAGAAGATATTTTATGGACTTATTATTAAAAGAAATTGAAAAAAGCAAACATTGTCAATCCCCATTGTCAATTGCTCTTTTTGATATAGATTTTTTTAAAAAATATAATGATCAACATGGACATTTAAAAGGTGATAAATTATTAAAAGAATTAGCAGAATTGGTTAAAGCGTCGGTAAGATCAGCAGACATAGTTGGAAGGTATGGTGGAGAAGAATTTATTATTATAATGCCAGAAACAAAATCCATTGATGCAAAATTAGTTATTGAAAGATTGCATAAAAATGTCTTAGAAAAAAAATTTTATGGAGAAGAACTTCAACCACTTAAAAAAGTTACAATTAGTATTGGTTTAGTAACCTGTATGAATGGTTCTTTAACAGCGGAAGAATTAATTATGCATGCTGATAAAAATTTATATAATGTAAAAGAAACTGGTAGGAACAATATTAAAGGTACAATAATCATTAATAGAGATATGCATCCAGTTGGAATGATATAATCAAAAACATTTTAAATTAGATTATTTACTCAAATTTATGTCAAAAACAATAATTGTATTTAGTCCCCATAATGATGATCTAGAGATAGGAATGGGCGGTACTGCTTTAAAGTATATAGATGATGGTTATAGAATAATTAAACTAGTTTTGTCAGCTGGACAGGCATCAAATCCCCATTTAAGACCTGAAGTTATTACAAAAAGAAGGGAAGAAGAGGCTTTGAAAGTTGGTAAGGAGTTCGGGATTCATAAAACAATATTTTTTAGATTAAATGATCAAAAGTTAGAAGAAGAATTGCCTAAAATTAAAGATAAAATTTTAGAAATAATTAAAAAAGAAAAGCCAGAAAAAATTTATTTGCCTACTGCTTCTGATGTGCATCCAGACCATAGAGCTACTTTTAATTTTGGAATAGGTTTATTAAGAAAATTAGATTTAGAATTATATTCTTATGAAGTTTGGAGTGTTGTAGATGAAGAACACCCTCAAATTTATGTTGATATTACTAATTATTTAACGAAAAAATTGAAGATGATGGATATGTTTAAGACGGAATTAGTATCAGTTTACTTACAAACTATACCTGTTTTATACAGGGCATGGAAGTATGGTTTTAAAATAAACAAAAAATTTGCAGAGAGGTTTTATAAGATTAAATGAAAGAGCTTTCTTAGGAAGAAACCTCGGAAAGAATAAATAAAACTTTGGGAAAGAAAAGGAGAAAAGATGAGAATTGCATTTTTTGTTACAGGATTTGGGTATGGCGATTCAATAAGGGTTCATGCGGTAATTAGAGAACTATTAAAAGAATATCCTAAAACTGAGATAATGATTTTTGGGTATGATAATTCTTATGAATATTTTAAAGATGGTTTTAAAATTTTTAAGATTAAAGGATATAGATTTCCAGATGATGTTTTTGGTTTCAAAATTTTTAGATTTATCTTAAAGAATCTTTTTTTACCTTTATACTGGTTATTATTTAGTTTTAATGTTTATCATGAATTAAAAGATTTTGATCCTGATCTAATTATAAATGATTTTGAAATGTTGGGCTGTTTAATGGCTAAAAAGCTTGGAAAAAGATGTATCAGTATATTTGGTTTTGATCCTGAAGTTTATAATGAATATCCAAGTAAAAATTTTATTTTAAATCTTCAAATGAAGTTTATCAAGCACATCTACGACCTTTCTGATAGAGTAATTATTTCTTCTTATAATTCTAAGTTTAAAGAGAAGTTTAATTATGTAAATCCAATTATAAGAGCACAACCTGAGGAATTTGATTCTGAAAGTTATTTAATGAAGAAATTAGGTTTTAAGAAAAAACCAATCTTAGTAATGTTAGGGGGTAGTAATTATGGTGTTTCTTTAGCAAAAAGATTATTTAAATTGAGAAAAAAATTTAGTGAAGAATTTGTATTTTTTGGTTCTGAGATTATTGTTTCTGAAAAGCATTTTAAGTTTAAGGAAAATTATCTAGAATATTTAAAAATATGTAAAGGTGTAATCACTTTAGCTGGGAATTTAACAATGTCGGAGTGTATGGTTTATAAAAAGCCAATGTTAGTATTTCCAATAAAAAATCATGTTGAGCAGTTGTTAAATGTCTATACTTTAAGAGATTATTTAGAATTTGGGAATATTGATGATATTGAAAATTCTTTAAAGCTTTTTTTAAATAGATTTGATGAAATTAAAAGAAATATCGAAAAAGCACATATTACAGGTTATGGGGCTGTTGAGGTTGTAGATATTATTGAAGAGAGTTTAAAATCTTAAACCATTCTTCTGGATTCTTCCTTTTTAAAACTCCAGATAACTCAAATATAACTATTGTATTTGTATTTAATGTTTTAATAAATTCTAAATCTTTTTTAAATTCCTTTAAGTCGATATAAATAGGCTCATTTCCAAAAATACCGGGCGAAATTAAACCAACAGCAGCAATTACATTTGAAATTCTTTTATAATTATCAACAATATATTTAAAATAAACTCTATAAAGCGGTCTTAATATTTTTGGTATTAAGGTTGAATAACACATTAAGTTTAAATTAGAATTTTTTAAATCTTGGATATTTATTAATTTGTTCAATAAAAACTTAGGTAAAGGGAATGTGCTTATTATTAGATCTTCTTTTTTAAAATTCATTAAAATTTCGGATAATAAATCTTTATTTTGTGCTTTTTTGAATAATATGTATTTTAAAAAATAAAAACCAATTTTAAAGTAAGAAAATTTATTATCTTCTAAAGGCGGTTCAATATCAATTTTTAATTTTAGATTTTTATATTGTAGTATTGATTTTAGAGAATCTTTGTCTGAAAAACCTGAGAACCAATAACCTTTATTCTTTTCTAATACGGGCCAGCAGCCTATTGTTTTTATATTTTTAATCTTAGAGAATCTATCTTTAAAGTTGTTGAATTCTTTTAAACTTTTAGAGGCTGAATAAACATTAATATTGAGGTTTAATCTGGATAGAATTTTGTTTAATAGAGCTAGATTTACTTTTTCTGGGAATTCACACCAAAATATTATGTTCATATTTTATGTAAAATTTTTAATTTAATAAATCTTTAGTTTTTAGAAATTTCTTTTAACTAAGATATCCGGATCTTCTATAACCTCTTCTAAACTTAACTTACGTACTCTTTTAGTTAACCTCTCAATTGCCTCATCTTCTATTTGCCTTATACGTTCTTTTGTTAATTTAAGTTTAAATCCTATTTTTTCTAAAGTATATGTCCTTAAAGGTTTTAATTTTAATTTAATAACGTCATCTGAAAGCATATCCAATCCATTTCTTAGAACAAGAACTAGTTTTTGTTGGTATTTCAGACAATCTAAGCTTTCTTGAATTTTTGCTTTTAATTCCTCTCTATGAATTTCTTCTAAGCATCCATTGTGACCAATGCTATCTTCTTTTGGCATTGGATTTTCATATAAATATTTTAAACTGTTTGATCTTACAGCGCTTTCAACAAAATCTTTGAATGCTTCTCTTTTAAACTCTAATTTTTGTCCATTTTTTAAATTAAGAATAATTGGTTCTTTATATTGTTCAATTGTCAGATAAATATCAATTAAATCTTGTATAGTGGTGCCTGCTCTTCTAAGTCTTTGAATATTATAGTATATACCTATATTAGGCTTAGGTAATTGATCCCTGAGACTGTTAAAAATAGCGAATCTAATGTAGCCTATTGCATGAGTTTCAAATTTTCCTTTACACTCATCAAAGGTTCTTATAGCCTCTTCTAGACCTAAAAACCCTATTTGGCGAAGATCATCTACTTCAAAACCACTTATGCTACGTATAATGGGATAACTTCTAAGGAGATTTAGAGATTTATATACTACGCCCCCTATAAGTCGGTTAAACCTTTTATAAAGTTTGAATGCCTGGGAATTTTTTTCTTCAGGATTTTGAGAACTCTTATATGATCTTACTAATTCTAATAATTCTTGTCTACTATTTTCGCTAAATCTTTTGTTGTATTTTCTCATTTAAAATTTTAATATATAATGATTTAAAACGGCTTTCAAGTGAGGTCTAAAACATAGCATAAAACAACTTTCGGAGGTGTTGTTGAATAGAATTGAGTTAGACCCCACCTTATGCCATTACCAAATAGGAGTAATAACCTATATATAAAGCTTTCTGTAAGTAGTTACCTAATGGTGGTTATTCTTCTAGTTTCTTTAAAATCTTGTTTTTATCTCTTCCAGGAACATCTTTACCCCATAAAACGAAGATTCTGTTGATTTTGGACCAGTATTTTTTAGGCGCAATCTTCATTAACTCTAATTCAGTTTTATGAGGCGTCTTTGTTTTTACTAAACCTAAAACATTTAATAAACGATGGCAGTGCGTATCTATTGTTATAGAATCCTTTTTATGAACCTCGGCTAAAACCAGATTTGCAGTTTTCCTTCCAACACCAGGGATTTCAGTAAGGTTCTCTATATTGTCAGGGATTTTACCTTTAAAATTTTTTAGAATATATTTTGCAGCAGCTATAACGTTTTTAGTTTTGGTTTTATTATAATTTATACTTTTTAATATTTGAAAAACATCTATATATTTTGCATTTGCTAATTTTTCTAATGTTGAATGCCTTTTAAATAAAGCTTCAGCAATTGGAATTGTGGTTTCATCCCTGCTTTGTGCTGATAATATTGTAGTAATTAGTGTTTTCCAAGGTTTATCCCAACCTTCTCCAGCTAATCTTTTAGTTGATTTAGAGTATTTTTTTTCAGCTTTTTTGAATATTTTTAAAAAATAGGCTTTTTTGTTCATTATTTCAAAGTAGGTTATGGGTTTATATTAGTTTTTAAGCATATATTTTTAAATGTTTTAATTGTTTATATTTTATGAAAAGTGATAATATTGAATTAATGGCTCCTGCAGGGTCATTTGAATCTTTAATATCTGCAATTAAAGCAGGCGCTGATTCTGTTTATTTTGGAGTAAGCAATTTGAATATGAGGGCAAGCGGGGCTAATAATTTTACCTTAAACGATATAAAGAAAGTGGTTAATATATGTAAAAAAAATAATATTAAATGCTATTTGACTTTAAACACTATTATTTATGATAATGACTTCAAATTAATGAAAAAGATCTGCGATTCAGCTAAAAGAACAGGTGTTGATGCCATAATAGCAAATGATAGCTCTGTTTTACAGTATGCAAGATCAATAGGCTTAAACCTACATATCTCGACACAAGCTAATATTTCTAATATTGAAGCTGTTAAGTTTTATTCTAAATATGCAGATGTAATTGTATTGGCAAGAGAGTTAACCTTAGATCAAATTAGAAAGATTTGTTTTGAAATTAAGAACCAGAAAATTAAAGGTCCAAGCGGTAGTATAGTAAAGATAGAAATATTTGCACATGGTGCTTTATGCGTCTCGATTGCAGGCAAGTGTTATATGAGTTTAGCAACGTTTAATGCTTCTGCCAATAGGGGAGTTTGTGTACAAAACTGCAGAAGGGCCTATCGTTTGATTGATGATGAAACTGGTGATGAACTAAAAGTTGAAAATAAGTATATCATGTCTCCTAAGGATTTATGTACAATAAGATTTCTAGATAAAATATTAAACTCAGGAATATCTGTTTTAAAGATTGAAGGCAGGGCTAGAAAAGAAGATTATGTTTATACTGTTGTGAAGGTTTATAGAGAAGCAATTGACAGCTATTTTAATAATTCTTATACTTTGAATAGAATTAAAAAATGGGAGCAAGAGTTAAGTAAAGTGTATAATCGTGGATTTTGGCATGGCGGCTATTATCTAGGCAAAAAATTAGGGGAATGGGCAGGTAGTTTTGGTTCTCAAGCGGTAAATGAAAGATTTTTTATTGGTAATGTAACTAATTATTTTTCAAAAAAGAAGATCGGTCTTTTTTTTATTACTGCTAATTTTTTGAAAATTGGAGATAAAATTCAAATAACAGGTCCAACAACAGGTATAGTTGAAGCAAAAGTTGATAATATGTTTGTTAATGATAAACCAGCGACTATTGCAAATAAAGGGGATATGATCACTATACCAATTCAAGAAAAGATTAGAAAAAAAGATAAGTTATATTTGATAAGGGAAAGAGTGAAATCCGGGCCCAAGGGGATTTGAACCCCCAACCCCCGCCTTAGGACGACGGTGCTTAAGACCATATTTTTTATGTCTATCCAAATTGAGCTATGGGCCCTTATCAAAAACTAAGCCGAACGCCTTTAAAAACCTTTATAAACTGTAAATTCTTATTTTAAAAAATGATAACAAGAGTTGATTATATTCATCACGAGTAATTCTTTAGATTTTGATAGTTATGAATTTATAAATAATCGTAACTGGTATAGAAGGTTAGCTTTATATTCAAAGTTGATTGGATGGAGTAATCCAAAGTATATAAATAAAGTTTTAAAGTGGAAAAAACAATATCCTAAATTGGGGAAGGGGGGTATCATGGCGGGTGTAGTGTAGCTGGTTAACATGCAAGCCTGTGGAGCTTGAGATCGCGTGTTCGAATCACGCCACCCGCTCTCTTAGACTAAAATGGAAATAAAACAACCAAAAGGAACAAAGGATACTTTCGGCAAAGATAAAGATATTAAGGATTATATAATTAGTATTTTAAAGAAAAACTTTGAAATTTATGGTTTTAATGCCTTAGATACTCCTGCATTTGAAAGCTATGAAGTTTTAGCATCGAAATATGCAGGGGGAGAAGAAATTCTAAAAGAAATCTTCAAATTTAAAGATCAAGGTGGAAGGGATTTGGGTTTAAGGTATGATTTAACAGTTCCATTAGCAAGATTTATCACAATGAACCCGCAAATGAAGTTGCCTTTTAAAAGATATCAAATTGGAAGTGTTTGGAGGGATGGTCCAATAAAGTTAGGTCGTTATAGGGAGTTTACCCAATGTGATGTAGATACTATTGGAAGCAAGAATTTAATTGCTGATGCGGAATTATTAAGCTTGGCAAATAAGATTTTTAATGAATTAAGTTTAAAATACAAATTTTTGATAAATAACAGAAAATTATTAGATGATGTATTAATTAAATCAGGAGTAAAATTAGGGGATTTAACTAGAACTATATTGTTATTAGATAAGTTAGATAAAGTATCACAAGAAACTATTAAAGATGAATTAAGGGGGTTTTTAGATGGTAAAACAATAGAAAATATCCTCTCTTATTTAAAGTTTAATTTTTTAGAACTTAAAAATGAATTTAAAAACAGTGAAGGTTATAAGGAATTAGAAACATTATTCAATTATTTAAAACAGATGAATGTTAGAAATTTTGAATTTAGTTTAAAGCTTGCAAGAGGTTTAAATTATTATACTGGAAATATTTTTGAGGCTTATTTAATTGAGTCTGAAATCAAGTCTTCTATAGCTGCTGGTGGAAGGTATGATAGAATGATAAATGATTTTATTCAAGATCCTGAAAAAAAGTTTTGCGCTGTTGGTATATCATTTGGATTAGATGTTTTAATGGATGCTTTAAAATTAAAAAAAGAGAAATTTGAAAGTAAATTAAAAGAAGTTTTTGTTATTTCGATTAATAGAGATAAAGAAGCCTTAGAATTAACTAGTTTTTTAAGAAATAATGATTTAAGGGTAGAGATTGATTTAATGAATAGAAATATAGGTAAAAATCTTGATTATGCTAACTCTGTAGGCATTAATTATGTTATATTCATAGGCGATGAGGAGATTAAAAAGAAAAGATTTAAATTAAGGGACATGAACTCTGGTAAAGAAGAATTGTTAACAAAAGAAGATTTAATTAAAAAATTAAAATGACAGCAATATTAACTGAGCAAAGTTTTTTAGATCTTTCAAAAATATTCCTTGAACTAATTAGTGCTGAAGAATTTGATAAAATACATGAATCCTGGCTTTTAAATTCTGAAAATTTTGGGGCTACACCAAAACACAAAAAAGATTATGCAAAAATTTCAAATCCAATTACTGAAGTAGACTATTATAACCTTATCAATAGGTTCCTTAACACAGAATTTGCAGATCAAATTTCAGTTAGGGATAGAGAAAATTCAAGAAATTGGAGAAAGAATTATGCCAGATTTTTAAGAACTGATGAAAAAGAAATTGAAGAATTAGTTAAACTTGCAAGGGATGATCCGTTTAAAGTAGGACATCTTGAATTGTATATTAAACCCTATCCACGAGAAAATCTAAGATATCCAAGTCAATTAGATAGAATAAAGATAGTTTTTACAGAGGAGAACGATAGGGTAATGTCCTATAAAATTCAGTTTCCTACAAATAAACCATTTTATAAATTTTTTAACTGGAACAGAGAACCTAATTTCAGTAGAAAAGAGATTTATGCCTTATGGTCACCTTAGACTTGTTTAAAGATATTACTTTTAAGTTATTAAAATTTTGTCAAAAAGTTTAAATAGGCTTTAATTAATGTATTTCTTTAAGGAGGTGTTAAGTAATGGCAATGCAGAAGACATACGCAAATGTTTTAGGTGTCGTTCTTTTGGTCCTAGGTGTATGGGGTTTTATTCAAAAGCCACTAATTTTAAGTCTATTTGGAATTAATGTTTATCAAAATATTCTACACTTAATTGGTGGTGCACTAGGTGTTTGGAAAAGTGGTAAGACCTTTAACCTATGGCTAGGATGGATTGCTCTTATTGTGGGTATATTAGGTTATGTACCAAGAGCTTCGGACCTTTTAGTGCAAATTTTCGGCATCAACACAACAATTAGCGTATTACACATTGTTGTAGGTATTGTCTCTTTAGGGGTAGCCTATGGAGTTAAGGAATAAGATTAATTTCTTTTCCTTTTTTTAATTTTAAGATGAAACAGATAGTATATTGGTTTGGAATTTTTCTTTTGTTTATTGGATTTTTGATAGCCTTTTTAGCGCATGGACATGAACTTACTTTAGAACCTGTAAATGAGCTACATCAATTAAAACACATTATTTTTGGTATAGGAATTGTTATTTTTTCTTTATTTATTTTAATTAAAAATCAAAATGCTAAGATAAGTTTTAAAAGAATTTAAACATTCTCGCTGAAAGCTGCGGTCTTTTTAATTAGATTCTAAACATTTATATAGCTAAATTTACTATTATTATTGCGGACTAGGCGGAGTACTAGCCCTACTCTATACCACAAACGGGCTTTAGGTGGGCTGAACCTGATGGGCGGTATTAACTAGTGATTATTGCCTAATATTAACGTTGAACCTCTGCCCCATTCGGTCACTTTAAAATGAAACGTGTCAGACTAGGAATAGAGCAGCACTAAATTTTAAAGATGGCGCTTATGGGTTAACGGAGGGGAGGAGATATTGGGATCAACAATAGTTTTTAGCTATTATCCACCTGAGGGGCGTCCGCATTATTCTTTTTAAGAAATCTATATAAATAAACAACTACAAAAATATAAAATGTTAAATTTTAAAAACAAAAAAGAAGTTTTTGATTATATAAAAATTAAATTTAAAGGAAGATTAATTTTAGTAAGAGGCTCAACTGCATTTGGTAAAATAAGAAACTATGCTGATATCGATGTAGAGATTTATACCAATAATCTGAGAAAGCCTTATTATGAAATTATTTTTCTTAATAAAAAACCTGTATTATTAACGGTTTATTTTCAAAAATATAAAGAAGGAAAATTAGTCAAACCACCAAGAAATATTAAAGTTTTATCCGGTAGATTTAACAAAAATATTAAACCAAAGTTTTTAAAGGATAAGTATAATTCTAAAGAAAAGATTAAAAGAGAATGCCAGTTAATTATTGATTTCTTTTTTAAGTATTTAAGATCTAAGGATAAAAAGTATTTAAAAGCAGTTCAGAAAAGGCTTTAATCTTTCTTAGATAAAATCTTTTCTATAAATTTAAATTGGTCCTCAAATATATGTGCTGATGTTGAAAAAGTGGTAATCATCCCAAAATCACAATTCAAGGCTTTTTTAACATATTCCTGTAATGCAAATACTTGGTAAAAATTTGCAGGCCATCCAAAAAATAAATCATTGCTTCTTATTATTGTTGTAACATTTAACTTATCTTTTCTTACTTTAAAATCTATTATCATTAAACCAGGATTTTCTCTATTTATTAGATTCGAATCTACAGTAGGATCCCATAAGCTAATAACAGCTCTCCTAGAATTTGGACTGGTTTTTAATAAAGGGATAACAAATTCATTTAACTGGTTTATTTTATTTTGAAAATTAAATATTCTTGGGCCATAAGCATATGCGTAGCCTGATTCTATATTATTAGATAAGATTACTTTCGCTATTTCATCTAAGGGAGGATATTTCCATTCATTAAAACTAAACAATGTTTTTATCGGTTTTGTAGCCTCGTAGAATGGCTTTTTAACTACAATTTTAAGGTTTAATATTTCTCTGCATATTCTATTATTTTCATCTTTAAAATCTACTCCCTTATCTAGAATTAACTTTAATGCTTCTTTCCATGAATCCATTGCAATTTCATGAATTATTTCCATATATGTACCTCATTAAAGTTTGATCTGATTCTGATTTTTGTAAGAAGCTATACCTAAAAAATGGAAGTCTATATGTTCCTAAAACAAATGAGATTTCCCTCATTATATCTTCTTGGCTGTTATTGGACCTTTTATAAAACGATATTAAGTCTCCCCCATCAAAAATTTCAAATAGGTTTTCTTTTGTTCTTAATATCTCTTTTATTCTAGGATCATAGAAATCTTTTAAGTTTTCTATGTAAAATTCAGGATATTTTTTCTGCGAGAAGAATGTTTTTATAAATTCTTCAAAAGCGCATGAAAATGAGGTTCTAAATCTTATTGGCATACCGCAGCTTTTATAGATTGTTTCTTCATAAACACAAAATTGATTTACCAATTCTTTTGCACTTTTTATTGCCTCAAGCAAAAATTCCTGATTCAATGTTTTTCTTTTCCAGCCATAATTCCAGAATCTTATATAATTTTTTGATAAATGTAAAATTTCTTTTGGCTGGGAATTATATTTTATGAAACCATTAAAGTAATTTTCTGCTTTTCTTCTTTGCATTGAGTTTATTATTAAAAATGATTCTACAACCTTTTTAATTAACCTTTTTAATTCTTCTTCATTAAATTGATTTTCATTAATAAAATGGTCTGTATCAATCATTACTGTGCTTTGGCCTATTACTAAACCTTTTAATTTTCCATATAACTCTCTTTTGTATTCTTCCCACTCTCTTTCTGAAAATGTATAAGGACCGGCTCTTCCCGCTATGTAAGGCGCTTTATGTATTGCCTGATTTTTAATATAAAAATTTTTTCCATATTTCTGATATAGTTTTACTATACTTTCAAAAAATTCCTGATTATCCTGAAATTCTCTTGGTTGGACATCAAAGATAAATGTTAATTTGTCCAGCTTTGATTTTAAGGCTTCAGAAATTAAATTAGATATATTTTCTGAGTTAACTACATTTGTTAGATCTATTATTAAACAAGATTTTTTACCATAATCTTCGCATCTCATGTTTAATTTTTTTAAGAATAGTAAAGTATCTTTATTAATTTGCGATTCAAAATCGTTTATTCCGATAACGTCATTAATACCCTTCATACAAACTGTTGATAATTTATTTAACTCATTTAAATTTTCTAGGACATTAGCTTCTATTAAAATTGAGTTTATTCTATCAGCCCAACTTGCATTATCCAGTCTGTGAGTTATACCTCTTTCTAAGTAACCTTCTATTGGAACTATAGGGATTTTTTCATCTAAGTTATTTGTAATTAAATCTAGGTTTAAAGTAAAAGATTTTTCGTTTTTAATCCCTGTTTTTGTTTCTTTTATTAAATTTTCATTCTGTAAAACTTTTAAGTAGTATAATGTTTTTCTATGGAGTTTTGCCAATTCAACTTTTACATTTCTCTTTTTTCTTTCATCTGAGAATTTATCTTTTAAGATTGCATCTATCTTTGAAAATTCTTCTAGGTAGATTTTTTGAATAATAGTAGATGTAGAAATCTCTTCTCCTGCGTTTCTTTTGAATAAATCCGAAATTTCGAGCTTTTTATCGTCCATGAGCCCTCTCTTTATAGTATTTTACAGAGTTATAAACCTTTTGTTTTGTTTCAGGAATTTTTTGAAACAGATTCAAGAATTTTAGCAAATAAGGTTTATATATTCTATTCCTTATTAATTATTTTTAATGTATAAGATAAATAAAAGAGAGGAATTTAGAAAGAGGGATGTTATTTTAGAGAGTAACAGCTTCTTTAAAGATGTAAATTTCAATGTTTTTGTTTCAGGAAATGTTCAAAAATATAACACCACAAGAAGAAAAATTGAGGTTAAAAAAGAGATAAGGGATAGATTTCCTGTGTTAAATGATAATAGCAAAGAGATCTTTTATTTTATGGAGCACTATGCAATTTTAGATCAATTATTACATAGAGTATTGGAGATTAAAAAAGAAACTGGAGAATTACCTTTGATAATGGGATTTCAAAAGAAAAAACTGTAAAAATTGTTCCCGTGCAAGAGGAAAAATAGAAGATGATTTTGATTATTAGAGTCTAATGTTTATTAAATTTCCTGATTCATACTTTTTAATGCCAAATTTAAAGATTATCACTGCTATTGTTGCAAAAATTATAGTGAATATAATCATTATTAAAAAGGATTTAAAATCAAATATCTTTAGTAGTTTTACAGGAACTCCAGTAACAAAGGCTGCAGGTATTATTGTAAGCATTATAAATTTTATATATCCTTTAAATATTTCAAGGGGGTAACTAGCTAATGTATAAAGACTAAATAATGCAGATTTTGTTAATTCTCCTGAACTACCTATAAAAAATGTGATAGATCCAACAATTATTGCAAAAGATAAAATTATTATTCCTGATAATGTTGTTAAGATCAATAATAAAGGCCATTTAATAATTGGAATAAAAATTATTGCTATTGCTAATCCAAAGAAAAGGTCTCCAAATGCATGAAAGCGCATATTACTAACTAAAAGATGCAATAATTCATCTTTTGGCAATGTTAAATAAAAATCCAGTTTACCTTCTTTGATTATATCTGCTATGTTAGGAAAATTTCCAAAGAATATCCCTGCTATACCCACTCCAAGTGTTATAACTGCATATAATAATACCATATCACTAAAACTCCAGTTATTAATTAAATTAAACTTATTGAAGAATATCCACCAGAAAAATATCCACAAAATATCATTTAAAAACATAAATAAAGTCTGAGCTATAAAATTGACCCTATATTCCATTGCGCTCTGTAGATTTATTTTAAAATATTCCCATATAAATCTTAATATTTTACCCACCATGGATATTCACCTTCCTTACTGCAAATTTATACATTAATATAACTAATAAACCTAAAATAATAATATAAACTAATTGCACTGCTATAACATTCATAAATCTACCAAAATCAAAATTTACAAATAATCTTGCTGGATGATAAGCCATATAGCTAAAGGGTAAACTAGATGAAATATTTTTAAGCCATGAAGGAAATATCTCTAATGGTACTAACATACCTCCTAAAATAAAAACTAATTTTTCATAAATCCATCTAAATGAATTAGTATCCTCCAACCAAAATGCACTTATTCCAATTATTGAGGCTAGAAAAAAATCTATAGTGAAGGCTGCTAAACCAGTTAGTAGTATAAATGGGATGGTAATGAGTGAAAATTTTATCTTTCCGACAAGGATTAAAGCCACTAAGCTTCCTAGTATAAATGTTAAAAGGAAAGATAACATTCCTTGGGCTAATTTCTTTGAATAAAAATAACCCATATAGCTATAAGGTTTGTTTAAAGTATAACTTAGATTTCCACTTTTAACCTCTTCATTTAATTCTTTGATTAATTCTGTCCCGGAAGAACTTGTAGTAATAGACTCTGTCATTACCAAGTACCAAATCATCATTGCTATTGTATAACCTTCAATGATTGTTTTTGTTGAAAAAATAGCCTTCCAAAGATTTACAAAAATGAATATAATAAAAGCTACAAATAATGACCATACAATAAATTCCCCAAAATAAACAAAGCTATTTAAAAGATTTATTTTCCATATTTCATAGTATTTTGTTAGTTTCATTTTCTTTTGTATATTAGCGATATTATTTCTTCTATTGGAGGATCAGAAATATTAATATCAACAACTTTATACTTTTTAATAATAAAATCTATAAGTTCTTGGATAGATTTTTTAGTTATATCCAATTCCAGATCTATATCGTATTTGTTTAATTTTAATATATTTACACCTTCAATTTCAAATTTTTTAATAGGCTCTTCAAATTTAATAGAAATTATCTTATTTCTTAAGAATTTTTTATTTAAATCATTAAGTGAGCCATCATAAATTATCCTTCCGTGGTTTACTATTATAATTCTTTTACATAAATGTTCAATATCCTGAGTATCATGAGATGTTAAAAATATTGTAACCTTTTCCTTTTCATTTAGTTTTTTAATTAATTCCCTCATATTTTGCTTTGCTACAATATCTAAACCTATAGTTGGTTCATCCAAGAAGATAATTTTAGGTTTATGCAACAAAGAAGCAACTACTTCACATCTCATTCTTTGTCCTAATGATAACTTTCTTACTGGTGTATTTAAAATATCTTTAATTTCAAATACTTTAACCAAATAGTTTAATCTTTCCTCATACTCTTTTTTGTCTAATTCATAGATCTTACTAAACAAATTGAAAGTATCTATAGCAGGTAAATGGTACCATAATTGAGGTTTTTGTCCGAATACAGATCCAATTTTGAATGATAATTCTTTTCTTTTTTCCCATGGTATTAAGCCTAGAACTTTTGCTGATCCTGATGTTGGAAATAAAATACCTGTAAGCATTTTTATAGTTGTTGATTTACCTGCCCCATTTGGACCTATAAATGCTAACAATTCACCTTCATTTACATTAAAGGAAATGTTGTCTACTGCTAGTAACTTTCTTTTTTTTGGCTTTAGAATCGATTTTAAACTACCTAAAAACCCAGGTTCTTTATGTTTTATATAGAATTCTTTTTTGAGATTCTTTATTTGAATAACCTGTTTCATTTTACACCTCTTATATTCAAAATAATTAAATATCGTGAATTCTTATATATTTTTATGCACGACTTTGATAGATTTACAAAAGAGGTTTTATTTAAATGCGATAATTGTGGGTTTTCAATTACTGAAATTTCAAAGTTCTGTCCCAGATGTGGTTGTTCTTTATAGGGCATTTTATACTCCATTCTTATCATTAGTGATTAAAAACTTAAAATACACAACCTAAGAATAAGAATTTATGTTTGGATTGTGTTTTGGCAGTTAACAGAAATATTATTATTTAAATCAGATTTCAATAATTCTGCTAACCATCTATATATCATAAATTAAAGAAATAAAGACTAATATATAAAGATGTTTATGTCCTACACACTGTATAGGTTAGTGACATTTGTCCACCTTATATATTTGGATTTTATTCCAAAAACATTTGGATTTTATTCCAAAAACAAGAGGTGGTATAAATGAGAAAAGATATTGTAAGAAGAGAAGCGATTAAGCTTAAATTATATAAGAAGAAATGGGAAAATATCCAGAGATTACTACAAGAAAAATACAATTATTCTGTTTCTAAAAAGACACTAAAACGTTGGTATAAGAGATTTAATGAAGGTAATTGGAACTTTAGAGATCTCTCAAGAAAACCAATTACCATACATTACAAATTCACCCAAGACGATATAGATGAGGTTATTTCCTTAAGAGAAAATACAGGGTTTAGTAGTTATCAGATGAAGATTAAGTTAAACGAAGAGAAAGGTATTTTTATATCAGAATCTACTATTAAAGGCATAATTAGGAATACTGGCTTGTCTCGAGGAAATAAGATGGAAGGGAAACGATTAAAGTGGATTAGGTTTCAAAGAGAGCATCCAAATAGCATGTGGCAGATAGATGGAACAGAAGATGAATTTGGCAATTGGATTGTACCTATAATTGATGACTGCAGCAGATATTGTGTAGCTATTGGCTATTTTAAGGAGAATACAACTAAAAATACAATTAGACTACTAGAAGAAGCAAGTGAGATGCATGGAAAGCCTAGAGAAATATTAACAGATAACGGCCAAGAATTTGGTGGAACAAGCAAAGATAGTGAATTTGATAAGTGGTGTAAAAAACAAGATATTCTTCATATACGCTCAGGCATACATAAGCCCACAACTGTAGGGAAAGTAAGCAGGATACAGTTTACAATTGCTTGTGAGCTCCCTTATTGCAAAAAGGATTTAGAATACTTCAGATATAGGTATAATTGTGAAAGACCACATAGAAGCTTGAATGGAAAAAGACCGAATCAAGTATATCTTGCATTTCATAAATTATTTTAAAGGATTAAAAAATTAGATCTGTAAAAAGGGGACAGATGTCTATGTCCTACACACTTTTTAAACCCCTAAAATATAGGTTTAAAATGTAACTATTTAAGAGTAGCTATATACCGAAAGATTTAAATATAAGTTGTACATACCCTATAATATCACCTCTTTTTTCCTATGAATCTGCCTTCTCCGTTGAGGGGAGGGCAGTTCTTAGGTTTAATAAAATGGCAAAAATTAACAAAATTCATTATTTTAACAAAAATCTTATATATAACTTATTAACTATAAATGCATTCATTTTTTGGAATTAAGAAGATGAAAGACACACAACCGATATTTATATTGCCAGAAGGAACATCAAGAAAATTAGGAAAAGATGCTCAAAGAAATAATATATTAGCTGCTAGAATTGTGGCTGAAACTGTAAGAACTACTTTGGGCCCTAAGGGAATGGATAAGATGATTGTTGATGGTATGGGGGATATAATTGTTACTAATGATGGGGTTACAATTTTAGAAGAGATTCAAGTTGAACATCCTGCTGCTAAAATGATTGTTGAAATAGCAAAAACTCAAGAAAATGAGGTTGGGGATGGAACTACTACTGCTGTTGTTATCGCTGGTGAATTATTAAAGAATGCTGAAAATTTGCTAGATAAAGAAATTCATCCAACTGTAATTACTAAGGGTTATAAAATGGCTGCTGAAAAAGCCCAAGAAATTCTAAATAAAATTGCTGAACCAATTACTAAAAATGATAAAATTCTTTTAAAACAAATTGCTGAAACTGCAATGACTGGGAAAGGTGCTGAATCTTCAAAAGAAAAATTAGGAACTTTGGTTGTTGATGCTGTTACCCAAGTTGAAGATGCGAATGAAATTAATATGAGTGATATAAGATTACAAAAGAAAGTAGGCGGGGGAATAGAAGATTCTGAATTAATTAAAGGCATAGTTTTGGATAAAGAAAAGGTACATAGTGCAATGCCTAAACAAATAAAAAACCCTAAAATTTTATTACTAGATTGTGCTTTAGAGATTAAAAATCCCGAGACTGATACTAAAATACAGATATCTGATCCAAGACAATTGCAAGGATTTTTAGAACAGGAAGAAAATATGTTGAAAAATATGTCTGAGGCTGTGATTAAATCTGGTGCTAATGTTGTTTTTTGCCAGAAAGGAATCGATGATTTAGTGCAGCATTATTTAGCTAAAGCTGGAATTTATGCTGCCAGAAGAATTAAAAAATCTGATATGGATGGTTTAGAAAGGGCAACTGGAGCTAAAATCGTTTCTAGCTTGAAAGAAATAACTGCAAATGATTTAGGAAGTGCTGGAATGGTTAGAGAGATTAAAATTGGAGACGAAGAAATGACTTATGTTGAGGGCTGTAAAAATCCAAAAGCTGTTACAATTTTAGTTAGAGGCGGGACAATGCATGTTGTTGATGAGGTTGAGAGGGCTGTTAAAGATGCGATTGGGGATGTGATAGCTTCTTTGAAATTAGGTAAGGTAGTTGCTGGTGCTGGTGCTGTTGAAACTGAAGTGGCAATGCAATTAAGAAAGTTTGCCACAAAATTAAGTGGAAGGGAGCAATTAGCTGTTCAATCATTTGCTGATGCTATTGAAGTAATACCAATAACTTTAGCTGAAAATGCAGGTTTAGATCCTATTGATATTTTAACAGATATGAAGAATCATCATGATAAAGGTGAAAAATGGGCTGGTATCAATGTGTTTACTGGAAAGATTGTTGATGCATGGAAAACTGGAGTTATAGAATCGTTAAAGATTAAAACTCAAGCTATTAAATCTGCATCAGAAGTTTGTGAATTAATTTTAAGAATTGATGATGTAATTGCTGGTGGTGGAAAATCTAATACACCTCAAATGCCTCCTGGAATGGGTGGAATGCCAGGTATGGGCGAATATTAATTTTAAAAGAAATTTTTTAAAAACTAAGGAAAAAGCCTTAAAGAGTTCCAAAATCTTTTTATACTCGTATTTATTAATGATATAAAAAAGAGGTTAAAATGGATCCAATTGTCAAGGAATTAATTAAAAACAATATTGAATTAAGCAAAAAAAGCGCTGATTTAGTTATTTCTGTTAAGGAATTAAGCAATAGGATTTCTAAATTAATAGATGTCTTTGAGGGTGCAGCTAAGGTTATTAAAGAAGAAGAGGTTAAAGAACCATTAGTTGAAAAGATAACAACGTTAATAGAGCAAAATAAGCAGATAGCTAAAGGTTTATTGATTCTTGAAAGATTTATACAGGAAAAATCACCATATCAAGTTGTTCAGCAAAAACGTTTTTAAAAAGATGAAAAAGGAAGATATTAGGTTTATTTATGATCCAATACAACAGGAAGAAATAGATTTAATTAAAGATGTAAATAAAATTTTAATTGAGAGACCCCCGACTATTGAAGAAATAATTTTAAAAAGATTTGTAAGAGCATGTTTTTATCAAAAGAAAAAAAGATTGATTGAGGAGTTAAAAGAAGAAAAACATATTGAAATAAAACCTATTAAAGAAACTATTATTGTAGAGGTTAAACAACCAGAAATTAAAGAGGTAAGAATCGTTCCAATACCAATATCAACTGCTGCACCTCCAAATATTAGTATTTTAGAAACATTTGCTGGAGGAATAAAACCTGAAGCTAAAGAAGTTGAAAAGGTTCCAGAAATTAAAGCTGAAAAATACGTTGAATCTGCTTTAGAAGGTTTTCAAGAATCTTTAGTTGAGGCTGAAGCATTAACACCTAAAGAAGTAAAACCAGTTTTGAAGGTTCCCGTTAAACCAGAAATTCTTGAAGAGCCACCAACACCCCCTTTTATTGAGAAATTTATTGATTTAGTGATTGATGAAGAAGGAAAAAGTATAGTAAAGGTTAGAATTGTGAAGGATACTTTAAGTGGGGAAATGTTTTATGAAGTTCAAGAGCCATTTGTTGATAAAAATTTATATTTGTATGCTATTGAAAAAGATTTAGATCCGAAGCATAAAAAATTTGAGAAATATACTGAGGATTACTGTCGTAAATTAGGTTTAGAATTTAATGAAAAGGTAGTTGAGGCTTTAAGATATCATTTGTTTAAGTATAATTCTCCATTTGGGCCTATAGATCCATTAATACATGATTCTGATATTGTTTTGATTTCTTCTACAATAGCTTCTCCTTTGATAATAAAATATAGAAGCGGGGAAAGTATGAAGACAAATTTGAAGATTGAACAAGCAGATTATGTCTCATTTATAAGAAATTTGGGTGATTTAATTGGGGTAAAATTAACTTTAAAAGAACCATCTTTTGAAGGGACTTATCAGAATTTTAAGTTTGTTTTGAATATAGGGGGGATAGTTAAACCAAGTTTTTCAATTGAAAGAATTTAATTATAAACTTTTAATCTCTTCTGGGAAGGTTTTAATTTTTGAACTTGATCCAATAAAAATAAAAAAGCAAAATCCAAAAAGTCAAAGCTCGTGACTACCATCAGTCATCGCTTGACCTTCGGTCATCCCTTCGGGAACGCTATAGACT
>JACQNH010000018.1 GCA_016203175.1 Candidatus Woesearchaeota archaeon | reverse complement strand
GTTATAGTCCAAGCTTATATTCACTAAATAAGTTCCATCAGTTGAAAACACTATGGGCGTAAAATTATAGATTCCAGAAGTATTTATTTCAAAATTTTCATTATAATCAATATCATAAATAGTTAAAGCTGCGTTAAAGCTTAAATTACTATTATTAAGAATTTCAACTTCAAAAGTTCCGTTTAAAGTTTCATTAACATAAATTTCATTTTTGTCCAAGATAAAGTTTTTGAGTACTATATCTGGGATAGCTATTCTTTCTTTTGGTTTTTCTTTTGGAATAATATCTTTATCTTCCAACTCGGCATCGATGTCTTCTATCTCTGGGGCATAAACAACGATGCTTGTTAATAAAAAAATAACTACTAAACCAACCAAAATCAAATCTGCTCTGTTTAATCTTGATTTCATTAAACCCCCACGTCTCTACTAGATAGAGGCTCTCAGCCCTCTTTCTAATACTCTTGGATATGCAAATAAATACAAATAAATATATAAATATTGCTTTAAAAATACGATATGAATATAACAGTATATAACAACCTAAAAATTAAGCTTTAAAACCATATTTGCCTTTTAAAGGCACAAAAACATATTCTCCAAGAATTTCCTCTTCTATTTTATCTTTTAATTTTGTGAATTTATGCATTACCTGCATGTATTTGTCTCCAATAGGAACTATTAAAATTCCATTTGTCTTTAATTGCTTAAACAATTGCGATGGTTTTTCAGAGCATGCAGCAGTTATAATAATCCTATCATACGGACTATATTTTTTTAATCCTACGCTTCCGTCGCTTAAAAAAACCTTAACATTCTTGTAAACTTTCAGGTTGTTTTTCGCAAATTCATAAAGCTCCGGAATTATTTCTACACTATACACAATTCCTGGCTTTACCATTTCTGCTATTATCGCTGCCTGATAACCAGAACCAGCCCCAATTTCAAGAACTTTGTTGCCTTTTTCAGGACCTAAGTCTTGGGTCATCAACATCACAGTGCTTGGCTGTGAGATGGTTTGTCCTGCAAGTGTAGGAAAGGCATTATCAACATAGGCATATTTTCTGTATTCTTCAGTCATGAAATTTTCTCGTTTGACCTTTCTAAAAGCATCTATTACTTTATTATTTGTTATTATTGCATAATCTGTCCAGTATTTAATCAGGCGCTCTTTTTGCTCTTTAAATTCATTCTCCATTTTACTCCTTCATGTTTATTTTAGTTCGGCGTATTTAATTAATATGCCGGAATTCAGTACTTTCTAATCTTGAATAGCATAATTTATATAACTTTCTATAAATATCGAAACATTTATAAACAATAATTTATTCATTAGAAACATGAAAAGGATAGAGCAAGTGTACAATAAAATACTTGAAGAGGCAATAGAAAATAAAAACTATAAGCTCACCCAAAAGAGTTTGAGTGAAGAATTAAAAATTTCTTTGAGCACTGTAAACTATGCAATAAAGCCATTAAGAAATATGGGTGCCATAAAGGTAAACCTAAAGAATTTTGATATGATCAACATAAAAAAGATGTTATATTATTGGGCTTCTATAAGAAACATTGAAAAAGACATTATTTACAGAACAAGGATAAATAATGGTGTGGGGGAAATTGAAAAACAAATGCCGAATTCTGTGATATTTACTGCTTACTCTGCTTATAAGCTCAAATTTAAAGATATGCCGTCGGATTATTCTGAAGTTTATGTATATGCAGACATTAATGACATTAAAAACAGATTTAAACAAAATAAAGAGATTCCGAATTTATTTGTATTAAAAAAAGATATCTCTAAATTAACCCTTGCTAATTTATATGTAGATTTGTGGAATCTTAAAGAATGGTATTCAAAAGAATATTTACAAGCATTAGAAAAAAGACTCAATTTGAATTGATTATGGAAAATTGATTATGGAATATTGGCACGATCTAATAACAGAAAAAAGCTGGAACGTTTTACAGCAGATTAAAAAAGACTTTGATTTTGTACTAATCGGCGGATGGGCTATTTATTTCTATACTAAAGGGCTTAAATCTAAAGATATTGATGTCATAATAGATTTTGACAATTTAAACGAAATTAGGAAAAAATACGATATAAAAAAAAATGACCATCTTAAAAAATATGAAATAAAAGTAGATGACATTGACATAGATATTTATGTAAAAAACTTTTCAGAATTACCAGTTCCAGTAGAAGAGATAGAAATAAACATTAATTTAATAGAGAATTATAGGGTTGTAAAGCCGGAAATTTTACTAATATTAAAACAGGCAGCAGAATTCGATAGAGGCCATAGTGAAAAGGGTTTAAAAGATAGAATTGATATAATGAACTTATTGATTAATGGAAATATCGATTTTGATTTTTATAATGAACTTATTGAAAGATATAGATTAAACAATTTTAGAAGTAAACTAATCGATTTAACAAAAAACTTTAATGAATTAAATTATTTAAATTTAAATGTTAAAGAATACAAAAATATCAAATTAAAACTATTAAAAAAATTAAAATAAGTTACTAAACTTAAAAAGTTTAGTTTTTTAATGTTTCTGAATCCTAAGAAATACTAATTCTATATGGCTTATTTAGATCTTCTTTATTATACAGTATTCTTAAGCGATTAATTACTCTGGGCTCTAAAGAGGAACGATCTCTTAATGCAAGCTCAACATGACTTTTATTGTAGCCAACTAATTCTGCAATCTCATCTAAACTAGAACCACGATCTGCAAATTCGTATATCCCTGAAAGTTTCCTGTAACTATTACTTAAAAT
>JACQNH010000022.1 GCA_016203175.1 Candidatus Woesearchaeota archaeon | reverse complement strand
TTAGTAATTATTCGAAATTCTACTTTTGGAGAAATTAGTTTTTTTCAACAAGTTAATGGTTCTGGAATAAATCTAGTTGGAAATTCAAGTTCTGATATCCAATTTAGTAATAATTCTATATTTGTTAATGATTCTAGAAATCCAGGTTTAAATAAAACAGCTAATATTACAATCTTTGGAACTCCAGGACAACCATTTGCTAATCCAGTTGTTTTAAGAAATGGTTTAACTTGTAATGCTACAACTAGTCCTTCTTGTAGTAATTTTACTAGTTTGAAAGCAGCTACTGTAATTTTCAATGTTTCAGCATTTAGTAATTATAGCATTGGGGAAGTGGTAAATGTTGCTCCAACAGTTACTCAACCTGCATTCAGTCCAAATGTAATTTATACAAATACAACTACAATTAATATTACAACTAATTTCACAGATTCTGATGGTGATAAGGGTAATGTGACATTCACATTATTTGTGAATAACATAAAACAAAATGATTCATCAATAACAAATGCCCAAAATGGACAGAATGTATCTGTATTCTTTGGAAATAACTGGAATAAGACTGACAATTTAACAGTGCAGGTTAATGCTACAGATGGAAATTTATCATCTGCATTCATTAATGCATCTGTAAATGTAAGCAACGTATTGCCTTTACCTGGAAGTCCAGCAATTACACCTCCATTCCCTAATTCAACAAATAATTTAACCTCATTCAGTATTGTAACTGACTCTGATAATGGGGATAAGATTAATGTAACCATAACTTGGTTTAAGAACAATATAATTAATAGAACTAGACAGTTTACTAACCAAGCTAATGGTACAAATGTTACTGATACCCTAATACCTTGTACTCTTTTCTTGTTGGATGCATGTATTATACCCGGTAACTTCTCAAATGGTGATGTTTTTATTGTACAATACAATGTAAGTGAAGGTGGATTGCAGAGCATCTACAAAAATTCAACATCTGTAACTACAACTAATGAAACTGTCGCTCCTAATGTAACTAATTTAATACCTATATCAAATAGCACGTTTAATTTTTCTGTAATAATAGAAATTGGTGCGAATGTGACTGATAATCAAGCAGTCAACAAAGTTTTGGTAGATATAACTTTTCCTAATGGAACAATAAGACAATTAACTCTTAATAATGCAACAAATCATCCAACCAAGTACAATAGATCATTTACAATTCCGGAATTAGAAGGTCAGTATAATATCACATTTATAGCAAATGACACTTTTAATAATGTAAATGCGAGTGAAACAACATTCTTTTCTGCTCCGGATGAAGATGGAGATCATATTGGAGATTTCAAAGATACATTAATTGGTAATGAATCATTTGTAAACACAACAGGAATTACTAAGCTTAATATTACTGTTGATGGAAAGAGCGTAAATGGAACTTTCACTGGTGTAAAGGAGGTGTTGTTCTTTGATGATACAACCTTATTGGTTAATTTTAGCCATAATTTTTCTTTAACAGCAAGAATAAAATTAAGAAATGTTTCATTAAAAAAAACAGTAAATTCAATCTTAATTAATTTAAGCAAGCAATTACTAATTAATGAAAAAAAAATATTGTACTTAACAGATAATAATTTTGTAGAATTATGTGCAGAAGATGCAGAGATTAGTACAATAGATGAGATAAGCAATGTATGTAACGAGGTAAATGAAACAAATTTGAAAGATTGTATTGGTGGAAGCTTTAAATCTAATAATTTAAGTTGTGTGGATGAGGGAACGAGATTTAAGGTTGAGAACTTTAGCTTCTCTGCTTTAAGAGGGACTCCGGAAACCGGTGAAGAAGGTGGTGGTGGAGGTAGACCTACACCAGGTGTAGTTCCTTGTACTTATGATTGGGAGTGTAGTTATTGGAGTCCAAAGATATGTCCTTCATATGGTGCGCAAACAAGAACTTGCATAAATAAAGGAACTTGTACTGGAGAAGAAGAAAAACCAGATGAGTCACTTGCTTGTACTCCCGGAGAAGTCTTAAATGAAAGTGCATTGTTCGATATTAAATTAGATTTGAAAAGCCTAGCTATAGAAGGGAAAGAGGCTTTAGTTCTATTTTTAGAATTAATAAATGTAAAGACTTCTAAAAAAGTTGATGTAGACTTAGTTTATACTATTTTAGATTTAGAAAATAATGTTGTATTTAAAACAGCAGAAACTAGGGCTGTATTTGGCACTTTATCTTTCAAGAAGGTATTTGATGAAGTAAGATTGAGAGCAGGGGAGTACATAATAAGAGTAGAGATGACTTATGCAAGCGAATTAAAGAGGTTAAAGGCAAGCAGTGAACATAAATTTAAGATTATAGAGAGAGAGGGAAAGAGAACAGTAATTATAGAAAAGGCTGAAGAAAAAGATTGGCTTATAATAATTGGAATATTGAGCCTAGTATTTATTGTTTCACTTTTGGTTATTTTAAATATTAATAAAACCTACATGCGTGCAATATTACATTTACAAACAGGTAAAACAACTCAAGCTGTTCAAAAAACTTTAGTACAAAGGGCTAAGAATGATAGACTATATGTTAAAGCAGTGTTAAAAGGCATAAATTACATCTTTAGGAATATTTATTATGGTGGGGCCTATTTAATTAAAGCAGTCTATGGTGTGGTTAGATTTTTAGTTAAGAATATTTATAATTTAGTAAGTTACATTGGTAAATTAAGTTACAACTTAGTTAAAAATATTTATTATGGAATTATTTTATTTGTTAAAACGAGTTATTTCAGATTAAGAAACATTAGTAAATACAACTATAAAAAGTTAAAATTCAGAAAAGAGATTTATAGTGACCTAAATAATTTAGACCTCCATAAAATAAAAGTAAAGAGGCCTGGATTATTGGAAAGAATTTCTACAGAAATTGAAAGAAGTATAAATCATATAAGATCGTATAGACTTCAACATAAGGCTTACAGAACTGTATTACAACATAGAGATATTTATAGAGATATTAATGCTTTAAAGATCGATGAATATAATACTAAAAAGCCTGGTTTAATTGAAAGATTTGGAAACCAACTTGGAAGAATTGTTAAAGTAAGTGAGTATTATACTGCTTTAGGCTTAAGAAATAGCTTTAAAGGAATTAGTAATTTAGTTAAAGTAATTTATGAAAGAAGCAAGAGAAAAGAAATTTATCGTGATACTGAAAATTTGAGAACTTTTGGATTTAAACTTAAAGATATGCCTATTAAGCAAAAAGAGATTAGAGATTTAATTAGAGAAGGAGATAAAGCAATAAAAGTGGATAGTGTTTACGATAAGCCAAGTTTAGAATCTTTAGGATTTAAATTAAAGAAGTCGGATGTAAGAGAAAGATTAGAAAGAATACAGAAAGAAGATGAATTAAGAAGATTACAAAGATATGAAGAAATAAAGTTAGGAAGTGAAAAAGATGTTGAAAGATTATTAAAAGAAACTTCTGATAAGAACAGGTTATCAAAGGTTAGTAGAGAGGGTATGGTAAGTAGAGTAAAGGATATTTTAAGCAGAAAGGAAATAAATAAAAAGGCCTTTGAAATGAGTGTGTATAGAGAGGATAAAGATGTTAAAGCTGTGGAAGGGAAAAAGGTTTTGAAGTCTGTAAAAAGAGAGGATACATTAGAAAGGTTAAAGAGGTATTTCAAAGGAAATGATTAAAAATATATTTGGCGTAATAAAGAGCAATTGGGGCTGAATCTGCTTGAAAAGTTGCTCTTTCTCTAAAAATAGAAAGATTTATAAATAGTTAATTATAAAAAGAGAAATATGAAACAGGCAGAAGTTATTTACAGAGAAATACTTTATCAAGCGATAGAGAAGAAAAGAAAAGTTTTAACACAGGCAGACCTAGCTAGAACTCTGAGTATTTCCTTAAGTATTATTAATAAAGCAATACAAAAATTGAAAAACATCGGTGCAATAGAAGTAAAACAGAGAAATTTTTGTGTTGTTGATATTAAAAAAATACTCTATTTCTGGGCAAGCATTAGAAACTTACATAAAGACATTATTTACTCTACAAGAATAGAAAAATCGGTAAAGGAAATAGAAAAACTCATGCCAAATAATATTGTATTTTCTTCTTATAGTGCATATAAATTTCTTTTCAAAGATGTCCCAGCAGACTACTCTGAAGTATATGTATATGCTGATTTAGAAGAGATAAAATCAAGATTCCCTGAAAATAAACCTCCTTATAATCTATTTGTATTAAAAAAAGATCATTTAATTGAAAGATATGGCAAGATAACAACTATCGCTAATATTTTTGTAGATCTCTGGAACTTAAAAGAATGGTATGCTAAAGAATTTTTAAAAGCTATGGAGAAAAAGATGTATGGAATTTTGGAATAGCCTTCTGACAGAAAAAAGTTGGAAAATAATGCAAAAATTAAAAAAAGAAAATTTTAGATTTATAGTAATAGGGGGATGGGCAGCTTATCTCTGGACTTCCCAACATAAATCGAAAGATATAGATATAATTATCCCAGACTTCAAAACTCTAGAACTTTTAAACAAAAAATATTCGATAAACAAAATTGATAATCTGAAAAAATATGAAATAAAAATAGAAGAAATAGATATTGACATCTATTTACCCTACTATTCAAAACTTACCCCACCGGCTGAAAAAGTAATAAAACATACTTCTAAAATAAAAGGTTTTGAAGTTGCCGAGGCTGAGATCTTATTACTTTTAAAACAAGGTGCAGAATTAGATAGAAAAGAGTCTATTAAAGGCCAAAAAGATCGAATAGATATAATAACCCTTTTAATTTATTCAAAAATTGATCCAAAAAAATATCAAAGTATGCTATCAGAATATTCCTTAAATAATTTTAAACAAAGGCTAAAAGAAATAATCCTCTCCTTTAGGGATATAAAAAATCTAAACCTAAATCAAAATGAATATTCAAAAATTAAAAAGAATCTTTTAAAAAATTTTTTCTAAATTGTCTTTAATAGTATGATTGAAAAGGATTTGATAAAAGAAACCATTAAAAAGATTGAAATTTCTTTATAAAAGAGCTAAAATGGGAAAAATTTATGGTGTTATTTCAATAAAAGGAGGCGTTGGGAAGACTACTACAGTAGCGGCTTTAGGAGCTGCTTTAGCTAATGATTTTGGTAAAAAGATATTATTAGTGGATGCAAATTTTTCTGCTCCTAATTTAGCATTGCATTTAGGCTATGTGAATCCTAAAATAACTATACATCATGTTTTAGAGAATAAAGCAAATATTAAAGATGCAATTTATGAAACAGATTATGGTTTTGATATTATTCCTGGTTCTTTGTTGTATAAAGAAGTAGATCCTTATAAATTAAAGGACAAGATTGAAATTTTAAAGGGAGAATATGATATCATTTTAATAGATTCTAGTCCTACTTTGAATGAGGAGATTTTAGCTACAATGATAGCAAGTGATATGTTATTTGTTGTTACAACTCCTGATCATGTTACTTTGAGTGCAACTTTAATGGCTGTAAAGTTAGCTAGACAAAAAGATACTAAAATTGGTGGTTTAATATTAAATAAAGTTTATAATAAAAAATTTGAATTAAGTTTAAAGGATATTGAAAATGCTGCAAATTGTCCTGTATTAGCTGTTTTGCCTCATGAAATTGATATTTTAGAAGCTTTGGCTAAGAATAAACCATTAACATTACATAAAGAAAATGAGGCTGCAAAAGAATATAAAAATTTAGCTGGTGCTTTAGTTGGAGAAGATTATAAAGAAAAAGGTGTTAAGGGAAAATTAAAGCAATTTTTTAGGAAAAGAAAAAAGCAAGATATGAATAGGATAGCTTTTAAGATGAAGGTTAAAAGATTTAGTTAACAACTGGTTTCTAGATAAGTTATTTTGAAACTTGTCTCAATCTTGTTAGTTAATATCAATCAAAATAGCTAGAAGAAGTTACTATTATCGCTTCTACAACCGCTAAAGAAATTGCCAATCTACTTTTTCCAAGTGCAGTAGCTATACCTATAAATATAAGATTTAATAAGGCTAAAAGTATGATTATTATTTTTGGTAGTGTTAGTGCCATTTTATTTAAATCCCCCTTTTATTATTGTATGTATTATTTCAATTGCAATTATTAATATACCTAAACCCCACTTACCAATTGCAGTTAGTGGTATAGACGGTAAAGCTTCACCAAATGCCCAAAAAACGAGCAAAATCCCTCCTATTAATAAAACTGTGAACCCAAACATTAAATTTATTTGAGTCTGACCTTGTTTTACCATATACTTTATTAGTCAGACTACTTTATAATAATTTCTGATGCTATGTCTAGGTGTGGTGTCCGGAAATTATTTCATTTGAATAACCCTCTGATAAATGTTAAAAGCTGAATTATCTACTTATTAGTAACGAAAGATTTATATAGTAAATTAGCTTAGAATTTGTATGGAAAATTATACTAGAAGAGAGATTTTAAGAGGTTTAACAGCATTTTTAGGGGGTTTGGCTATTGGTAATCTTAATGGTTTAGAGGCTTTAGCTGAAGAGTCTTATAAAACTAGCGACTTAAATAAAGATTCTGAAGAGATGTTATTAGCTAGAATGTTGTATGGAGAGGCTAGAGGATGTTCTAAAGAAGAAAAAATAGCTATTGCTTATACTGCTTTAAACAGAAATAAAGATGAAAAAAAATGGAATGGTGAAAATAATTTAAAAACAGTCTTACTTAAAAAAAGGCAATATAGCTGCTTTAATGAGAAAGATCCTAACAGAACAAAATTAATGAACCCTGATTCTAAAATTTTTGAAGAATGTTTAGAGGTTGCAAGGGGGGTTTTAAATAAAAGATATAAAGATCCTACAAATGGAGCTACTCATTACCATACAAGAAATATAAAACCTAACTGGGATTACTCAAAATTAGAAGAAAGAAATTTAGAAGGTAATTTTAAACATAAATTCTATAAAGAAAATTAATTAAAAATCCAGTAAATCCTTAGCATTAGTTAATTCTTTTAAAAAAATTTCTTCTGGTTTAAAAACAAATGTTGAAGACTCATCAAAATAACCACACCTGATTTTACTTAAAGGTATATTTGATCTTTTTGAAAGCATTAAGGCATAAAAATAAACTTGTGTTGAAGCGAACTCTTCTTTAGCTGCATTTGGCTTATAATCCCATACCCAAACTAAATCGTTATCAATTTTTATTAAATCTATATGACCTGTTAAAGCTTCTTTTGATTGGAATATTTTTTCAAAATCATTTAATTCGTTAGAACAAAGCCATAAAGGTATTTCCATTGCAATAGTAGTTTGATCATTTTCTAACATAAACATTTGTACTTTAGAATGTGCTGTCCTATAAAAATCATTGTATTTTTCAAATGATTTTTTAGTTAATAAAGATATTTCATGATTTTTTATTTCTGTTAATTTTAGATTTTCAAATTTAAATTTTAATTGACTGCTTCTTGGACCTGAATTAAATAATTTATCTGGACATTTATCTAAAACTGCATAAAGAAAGTTTTTTAAATTTTTTAATCCATTATTGCATAAACTTTCTGTTTTTTTTAGATTAATCCCATAAATGTATAAACCCCCTTTATGATTCAAAGGTTTCTGCTTTAAAATAAAAATCACCTCTTTGTTTTAATTATCTTGGAAGTTCTCTTTTTATTAAAAATTTAGTTTGATTATCCATATCTATAAATTCATCAGCTTCTTCTTTTAATTTTGAGGAACAACTTTTTCCAAAAGCCATTACTTCAACTCTACAACCTAATGCTCTTTGCAAATGCTGAACTAAAGGGATATAATCACCGTCTCCTGAAACTAAGATTATTGTGTCTAGTCTAGGGGCTAATTCTATAGTATCCATGGCAATGCCTACATCCCAATCTCCTTTTTTAAAACCCCCATAAAAAACTTGTAAATCTTTTGATTTTACTTCAAAACCAATATTCTCTAAAGCTCCAAAAAAGGTATGCTCTTCTGCCACATCTGCTCTAATCACATATGATATTGCTCTTACTAATTTTCTGCCATTTACTGCTCTTTTTAGTAATTCTTTGAAGTTTATTTTTGCTTTATACATATTTTTAGCAGAATAATAGAGATTTTGAACATCAACAAAAACCCCAACCCTTTGTTCTTTATGCTGCATCATGTTTAAAAGTTATAATTAAAGCAGTTATAAATGTTATGGATTTAATTTAATTAAAAATCCTTAAAAGAAATGTTTTTAAATTGTTTTAAATTAGAGATAATATGGGTATAAAATTTGGAGATTTGGTAATAAAGAAACCAATAACTTTTGAGGAGTTGAAAGGTAAAAAGATTGGCTTAGATGCTTCTAATGTTTTATTTCAGTTTTTAAGTTCTATAAGGGGTGTAGATGGAGAACCTTTAAAGGATAAAGAAGGAAATGTAACTTCTCATTTAGTTGGAATTTTTTCAAGGTTTACAAATTTGATGGACAAAGGAATTCAATTAGCTGTTTGTTTTGATGGACAAGCTCCTATATTAAAGGCTAAAACTCAGGAAGAAAGAAGAATTAGAAAATTAGAAGCTGAAGAAAAATTAAAAAAAGCTAAAGAGGAAGAGGAATATGAATTAATTTTAAAGTATTCTAAGAGGACTACAAGACTAAATGAAGAGATAATTAAAGAGTCTAAATTATTGTTCAGTTATTTAGGAATACCTGTTATACAAGCACCTTCTGAGGCTGAAGCGCAGATCAGTTATTTGAATAAAAAAGGAATTTTAGATTATACTGCAAGCAGCGATATGGACTGTTTAGTTTATGGTGCTCCTAAATTATTGATTAATTTAACATTAAGTACACGAAGAAAATTAGGCGGAAAAATAATAAAAATAGAACCTCAAGTGATTAATTTAAAGGAATTTTTGAAGTCTTTAGGTGTTACACAAGAACAATTATTGATAATGGCTATTTTAATTGGAACTGATTTCAATGAGGGTATAATGGGTATAGGACCGAAAAAAGCTTTGAAATTAGTTAAAGAAAATAAAGATTATGATAAAATGTTTAAAGGTTTAAATCCTAGCTTTGATTGGGAAGAAGTGAGGGATGTTTTTTTAAAAATGCCAATTGAAAAAGATATTAAATTAGATTTTAATCAAAAAGTTCAGGAAGATAAAATTAAAGAATTATTAGTTGAAAAACATGATTTTAATAAAGAAAGAGTTGAGAAAACTTTAGAGAAATTAAGAAAGGTAAATAAAAATAAAGAGCAAAGTAATTTAGGAAAATGGTTTTAATATGGATAGCCTAAGAGGATAATTAATAGTAAAATATAGAGTATTAATAAAAAAAAGAATAAACCATATTTTTCTCTTCTAAACAAATTTATAAGGTATGCTATTATGAATAAATTTCCGAAGATAAATAATATCCATGTGAAAAAACCCAGATTATAATCAAAAATTCTAAAATCTTTTATGAATTGTGAAATGTTGAAAAATATTTCTGCTTGAAAGAAATAATCTATATAATTAGTTATTTGATAAAAAAATGGATAATCAAAGATACCTTTGTAACCCAAGTATTCTCCAATTCTTAAAAAAATAATAAATAATATCAAAAGCAAAATAAAAACTATTACTCCAATTGTAAATGTTCTTGCTGGATGTGCGCGCCTTCCTGCTAATGCTCTTGATATTAACCACGCCAAAAAAACAATTAATGCAAGAAGACCTATAGAGATTAGTATAAATTTTAAAGAATCTACCAAATTTGCTGGAAAAAATTTAATTATTAAAATGGAAATTAAAATTGAAAGTATAGCACTTGCTCCTGGATTATTTTTGAATATCGTAGTTGATGTGCCCCTATAGATTAATAAAAGTATAATTAAAAATAGTATTATTTTTGTTATTAAGCCACTTAGATTATTTACGCCTATAATATTATAATAATCTTGGGCTGTTAAAGCTGAAGCTATGGTTGAAAACAGTATTAAAGCTATAATTAATAATAAACCTCTTTTTATCATTTTTATTTTGTTATTTTAGGTTTATTTAAATATTCCCCTCAAAATATTTTGTAACCACTTTTTAATAGTTAATTTTAGAAAGATTTAAATACGCTTAAATTTTATTAAATATTTTATGGCAAGTATTGATGATCTAACTGGAATTAGGGAAGATAAAAGAAAAGAAGCAGTTGGGGTGTTAGAAAGTCTTCTTACATTTAGGTATAAAAATGGAATTTTATCGCCAATAATAACTGGTTATAATTGGTATAATACTTTAGCAAAATCTGATAGGGTAATAACTCTTTCTCACATTCATGAAACTGAAACATATAAACAGGATATGGTAAATGATTTAGAGGAACTTGGGTATTCGCCTAAATTTACTCTAGCTCATATAAGGTCTAAAGCCGGAGCATTTTTATGGGATCCGGAATTTAGAATTAGAGATGACCTTGGGGATGTTTTTCCAGGTTTAGGAATACGTGATTTGAGGACAAATTTTTATTTAAACCTTGAAAAATATAAAAAACAATTTTTAAGTGCGTATTCACAATTTAAGGACTGCAAAGGAAAATTGGTGGCAGAAGATCAAGGTTGGGAATTGAATATACCGTTTAACAACCGAACAGAACTTATTAGTTTAATTAATCTCTTTTTAATAAGATCTGCTAAATTTATTTTTGATGAAAAAAATACCAAGATTAATGAGGAGGAAGTTCATCGATCTTGGAGAGATGCTTATGAAACTCCAGTCTTATTATTGGGGGAAATGGCCTTAAGGTATAAAAATGAACTACCTTATTTTGATCAAGTTACAAAACTATCATTAATTGAGGGGAGTAATGAAATAAGCTTTGTAATTCATAAAAATATAAAACGATTAAAAAAGTTAAAACAATATGGTGATTTGATGTATTTGGGATTCGGTGAAGAAGTTTGTTTGGCAAATAAAAAATTTATAGATAATTTAGATGAATATAGACCTTAATTTCAATAGATTTAAATATTTAACTAACCTATTGTTAATTATGCCTATAGATCCTTATGTGATTAACCCGAAAAGTATTAGGAGGGGAGAAGAAATTGAAGATATTTTAGTAAAAATGTCTTTGTATAAAAAAGGGTATACGCCAAGTCATAGTGTGATTGGTGTACTTTTCATACAAAGAAGACAATTTCCAGCTTTATTTAGAGTAGAATCGGAAGAGAATGCCATTAATGAAATGAAGAAATTAATTACTTCTACATCTCCAGAATTTCCTATCGGTTTTTACCCACAAACTTATTTTAAAGAGATGAAAAGAATGTTACAAGAAACTGGAAAGATAGACTATGGCGCTTTAGAAAGATATATTTTTAGAAGAGAAGAAGTTACGCCTTATAGAAAAAAAGATGTTTTAGGTGCAGTTTAATTTTAGATCTTTTTAAAACTGTTTCAATTGCAATTTAAATATTTCCAAAAGAATTTTAAAGTAGCTATATTTAGGTTTGGTAATGACGCAAAGGATTAAAGATTTGGTAAAGAGCTTATTAAGTAAAGAAGAGATTAAGCATGTTCCTACTTCTTTTGATATTTTAGGGGATATAGCGATATTTTCTGATTTTCCTGAAGAATTGGAAAAGAAGGAACAGTTAATTGGAAAAAGGATATTGAAGGATTATAAACATGTAAAAGTAGTTATGAAGAAGATTAAAAATTATTCTGGGAGGTATAGATTGCCAAAATTTAAGATAATTGCTGGGGAGAATAGAAAAGAGACTTTGCATAAAGAAAATAGTGTATTAGTGAAAATAAATCCTGAGAAATGCTATTTTTCTTCAAGATTAAGCAATGAAAGATCGAGAATAAGCAAACTCGTTAAACCGAATGAGAAGATTTTAGTAATGTTTTCGGGGGTTGGAATCTATCCTATAGTTTTAAGTAAAAATTCTAAGGCTAAAGAGATTTATGGAATAGAAATAAATCCTAATTGTCATAAATATGCTTTAGAAAATTTAAAATTGAACAAGATTAAAAACATTAAATTGTATTTAGGTGATGTTAGAAAGGTTATTAAGAATATTAAAATGAAATTTGATAGAATTTTAATGCCCTTGCCTAAAGGAGCTGAGACTTTTTTGGATTTAGTTGAAAATAAAATAAAGAAAAAAGGAATTGTACATTTTTATGATTTTGCTTTAGAAGATGAAATTCCTGAGAAATGTATTGAAAAAGTTAAAAAAATATTTCCTAAAGCTAAGATATTAGAAGTTGTAAAATGCGGTAATTATGCACCGAGAAAATATAGGGTTTGTGTAGATTTTAGAGTTTAATCTATTTTGATTATTTCTCGGGTATATTTATATGCATTTTTAAAAGTTTATACTCTGCTCCTTCTCCTTTTACAATGATACGTTTACATTTATTATTTAATATTATAGCCTTAATTTTTTCATCAATATCAAATACTGGATTTTCAACTGCATATAATGAACCTGCTGTACTCTTTTCGCCTGGAATTGTAAAGAATGTATAAACAACTGAAGAGCTACAATCTTGATTAGTAACTTTTACAGCTGGAATTTTTCTACTTCTAAAGCCGATATTGTCATTACCTATTTTAATTTCTATAACTTTGTCTTCAAGGTAAACTGGATTAAAAACATCATTATCATTTATTTGAACTTGACCTGAATTAGAATTAGAAGATCTTCTCTTTCTGACAGGAACATGTTGTAAACTACCTAAAATAACTGCATTTGCATCTAAATATAATTTATCATCTAATTTTTGAGAAAGGTCTATTGGTATTTCTATGCAATATAATTCACCCTTAATAATCCCCAAAGCAAGGGAGGTATTATTTAGTGTTCCTGCTGAAAGCTTTGTAGAATACTCATTAATTAATACTTCTATAGGTGCAATTTTTAATTTTACAGGCTTTACTTTTTCTACAGAACCAGCCTTTATTATTTTTAATTCGTATTCTTTTTTGCCACAACCAGTTATAATAAAAGGAGGTATTGAGGAAGCGATTATTAAACCTAAACCTGTTTTCAAAAAATCTCTTCTTGAAGGATTGTAATTATCCACAGAAATCTTGATAAGTTTATGGTATTTAAATCCTTTTGTGAGTTTAGTGCTGAAAATTATTTCGCACTAGTTTTATTATTTAGAATCAGGTTGTTCTGAAGGGGCGTCTTCCTTTGCTTCTTCTGTATCTTTGTTACCTTTTGACTCTTGATTTTCCTTTTCTGAAACGCTTCCTAAGATTACTCTCAAAGACTTATATTCTGCTCCTTCTCCTTTTACAATGATACGTTTACATTTATTATTTAATGTTACAGTATTATTATTCCCATCAATGTCAAATACTGGATTTTCAACCGCATATAATGAACCTGCTATACTCTCTTCACCAGGAATTGTAAAGAATGCATAAACAACTGAAGAGCTACAAGCTTGATTAGTAACTTTTACAGCTGGAATTTTCCTACTTCTAAAACCTATATTTTTATTACCTGTTCTGATTTCTATAACTTTGTCTTCAAGGTAAACTGGATGAAATACATCATTTCCTTCCAAATTAACTTTGCCTTGTTTGGAAGATGACCCTCTCTTTCTTATAGCTTCATGTTCCAAGTTTCCTAAAAGAACTGCATCGCCATCTAAGTATAATTTATCATCTAGTTTTTGGAAAAGATCTGTTGGATTTTCAATACAATATAATTCATTATCAACAATACCTAAAGCAACTGGTGTTTTGTTTAATGTTCCTGCTGAAAGTTTTGTAGAATATTCATCAACTAATATTTCTATAGGTGAAATTTCTAATTTCACTGGTTCTGCTTTTTCTGGAGAACCCGTCTTCATTATTTTTATTTCATATTCTTTATTTCCACAGCCTGTTAAAAAAGAAGGGATAGTAGAAGCAATTACAATGCCACCCAGTTTTCCTAGATTACTTAAAAATTCTCTTCTTGTATTATAATTTTCCATACAGTTTTGATGAGGTTTATAGTATTTAAATCTTTCTTTTGTAACCATTTTAAAGTAGTGTTAATTCGTAAAGTTTAAAAAGGGTTATTATTACTCGTATTACTAATTAATTTAGGGGGTTAAAAATGAAATGTTTCAAATGTCAATATGATTGGGCAAGTAGGGTTGAAACACCAAAATCATGTCCAAGGTGTAAAACAAGATTAGATTATAGAGTAAAGGAGATTTAAAATGGTTTTTAGTGACCTTTATAGATTTGAAGTAGGCCATGCAAATGCCGGGCAGTTTAATCATAAAAAATTTTGGAGAAATGTCGGCATTTTTGGTGCTATTGGTGTTGGTTTAGAAGTTTTAACTTTGATTTATGACAAACCTAATTTAGCGAATATACCAGAAACACCAGAAAGATGGGTTGAATATCTTTTAATGACTGCTGATGGTTTTGGAAAGGCTATGGGCTTTGCTTTATTAGCGCATTATGGAGCTCAAAAGGCAGCAGGATTAACCCAAAAAATAGCTAATTCGGTATGTTCTGATTGACTCTAGAATTTTTGAAAGATTTTTAATTTTTCTTTCTTTTTTAGAATTATTTTTAAAATTTTTGAAAGATTTTCAGTTTGCTTAGTAATATTTTCAATTTTTTAAAAGTAGATTATATTAGACAGTTCAACTTACTAATTCTATGGCAATCAGCGAATATTTCAAATATCAATGTGGAGAAGATATAGGAAGATTAAATTATGGAAAGATTTGGAGAAATTTATTTGTTGCAACAGCTTTTGGAATTGGTTTAGATTTTTTTTGTAAGGAATATAATATTGATATGCCAAAACTTCACAATCTATTTGAAGAGCAAGATAGAAGCCTTGAATATTTATTATATTTACCTGATGCTGCATTAAAAGGGGTTTTGATTTTAGGTTCTGTTAATTATGGTATTAGTTTAGTATGCCACTTGAAAAATAAAGCCTTTGATTGGTTAAAAGAAGATTAGGAAAAATAAAATGAGCCATGAAGAAGAAAGAATGGGATGTTTTTGTTTTTTATTAGGTGGGGCTATTGGGAGTGTTGTAGGTGGTGTTGCAGTCTGGTATTTTAGTTCTTTTGGTGGGTCTAAATTTGGGGAATACACATTAAAGACAGAACATGGGAAGGTAAAAGTTGAAAATATATTAAGAATTGATGGTGAACCTAAATATCAAATTAATTTAAAAGAAGGCGGTATAGAAAGTTTAATTGAAATTAGAGGTTTTAATCTAGAGAGGCATGGGGATGATTTTGAAGCCAAAGCTCTTGGTGATGAGTATGAGTTAAGAAAAATAAGAACAATGGAAAAATATAGTGGGAATGATTAAGCAAAATCTTTATATGATAGAAGAATAGATTTGTTAAAATGGATAAAGACTTAATTAAGAAAACTGCTGGAATCTGGAAAGGAATGAATGAAACTGGGATTGACTATGAAAACAGAGTAAGACTAGGCTGGAAGAAAAGGCTGAAACTTGATAAAAAGGGGCAATGGCAATGGATTTTATTGATAATTATACTTTTTATTCTTATATTTATTTGGATTTATTTGGGAATCAAGGGTGCTTAATTTAATTTAAATCCAATCGCTTATTTAGGAAGCTATAGTTCAAACCATATTAAATCTTAATTTCATGAGTAATTTTAACTGCTGAAGGGGCTTCTCCACCATGCCATGATCTCTTTGGTTTTATTTTTGTAGTATAAATTCTTTCACTATTATCATCTAAGATTAAAGCTGCTCCTTTATATTTTGGCAAGTTTCTCATTGAAGTTTCTATATTTGTCAATAAATAAGTTTGCATTATTGTCCCTAAGGCTTTAATATCTGGTTCTGCAGTTAATCTGTGTGCAATAACGACATCTGATTGTGTTAACATATCTTTTTGAAGTTCTCCGGGTTGTTGAGTTGCACCTACTAAAGAGATTCCTGGTTGACGACCTTCTCTTAAAATCTGGATTAATGGGTCTGTTGCTATTGTGACTTTATCCTTTGGTAAGAAATCTTGTAACTCATCTATGAATAACCAAACTAAAGGTAGTTCTTCTTTTTTTTCTGTTAAATAAGCTGCTTTAATGTCTCGTAATTCCTCAAATCTTCTAACTTCAATTCTTTTTGTTAATAATTTTCTTGAGATTAAAGCTATTACTAAAGCTTTGATTGAAAAACCACCAGCTATATATGTATAAGGAGATAAATCTAGGATTGATATTCTTCCCGGGGCAATTAATGATTTTAATTTGGTTCCTTTTTTTCTAAACAAACCCCAAGTTGAAGCTGCCAAGAAGAGATTAAGAACAGATTGTTTGACCTTTTCTTCGGCTTTAGACTCATTAATTTCATCTATAATATCTTTTAAGCTGTAAAGTCTTAATTTGGAGCTTACTTTTCTAATGGTATTTTGAATTAAGATACCTTGTGATGATAATAAATCTAAGTTAAATATAGAACACCAATCAGGACCTTTTAAATCTGAAACCCTTATTGAAAATTTATGATCAACCAACATCCCTTTATCTATAAAATTTTGATAGTGGCCTGTTGGAACAAAAATATCTACTTTGGTTGCTTCTGGTTTCATTTTCCATTTGTCTAGTAAATCTTGCTGCCTATAATTAGGATATTTCATTGTCCAGAAAACTCCTAATGTGTCGAACATAACAACTGCAATTCTTTGTTTTATTTGTTCTTCTAACCTAGAAATTTCTTCGGCCATTACAGAGATCGTAAAACTTTTACCACTCCCGCGTTTTCCAGTAACTAAAACAACATGTGTAGTTGCGATATCCAAGTAAACTTTGTTAGCTAAGGAAGAAACCTGACCCATTTGGACATATTGCTTTCCAATATTAATTAGACCTTTTTCTTTTAATCTTAATTGATCTTGTCTTGACCTACCAATTATAACTTTGAAAGCCATTTTTACCTCTTTTTGATTTAAAATAGATTGTAAATAGAATTTAAATAGATTATTGAAAATTTTAAATCTGACTGGTATGTTCTATCGCTGCTTTTCTTACATCTTCTGCTTGTAAAATTCCTCTACCTACAATTGCATGCCACTTATTTCCTGCCACCTTTGTTGCATCTTCAATCTTTCCACCTTGTGCTACAAATCCTGGGGCATAGAAAACTGGATTGATTCCTTCACCTTCAACAGTTTTTTTAATTAAAGCGATTACATCTGGTTTATTGCCTGGAACTACAAAATTATTTATACCCGATCTTGCGGCAATTCTGTACATTTCTAATGCTCCTTCATCTGTGATAAAGCCCCCTTCACTAACAGAGTATGCTGGATGCGTCATCCTTCCACCAATTATTACTTCTAAACCATTATCTAAGGCATGATATATCCAGGCTCTTTCTGTTTCTGGACCTGATTGAGGGAAAAATATTACAGCATCTACGCCTGCACTTTTACAGACTTTTGCAAAATTTTTACCTGTATCCGGAATATCTGTACCTGCTTTTTGATGGTCATAAATTATTGTTTTATTTGTATGTTTTTTAACTGTTTCAACTAGCTTTGGTAAACCATGACTTAAGCCCAATTCAAAACCAATTTTATATCCTCCAATTTTATCTATGTCTGCTGTTTGCTTAACTACTTCTTCAAATTTTTCCAAAGAAGAAGTATCACAAGCTGGAATAACACTTCTATCTCTTTCAATAATTATTTGTTCAAGGGAATTTAGATTAAGCGATTCTTTAGCTACTCTTGTTCCATAGACTCTTAAGTAAGTGGCTAATCTAGATAAACTTCCTGGATCATAAGTTATAGCTAGATCATTTAATCTTTTTAAATTTTCTTTAGCTGCGGCAAGCTCATTAATAAGACCTTTAATAAGATTTTTGTCAGAAACAGGAGTCGGATCAACTCTCGTTCCTAAATCTGAAATTATAAAATTAGTTTCATGAATTTCTTGCCTCACTTTTTCTAGTTTTTCTAAAGACAATTCTTTTAAAAAACTATAAACCTCTGAAGCAGTTACAATTGAAACTACTTTTGTTCCAGTATTTTTTTCGTATTCTTCTATTGCACTTTTTCCATCTATACCAACTTCCTGTCTATCAACACCAATAACTAAAACTGGATAATTAAAATTTCCAAGGCTTTCTAATATTTCTCTTGCTTCATATTTTGCATCGCCTGCTGTAAAGACGTCATCTAGTTGAGCAATTGATTGATTATTTTGAGGTGCTCTACCAACAACTAGGGCTTTAGTTCTATCGGCTTGACTTAAATTTGTTGCTTCTCCATATTCTTTTGGAATTTTTCTTGTAAAAAACCAGGGTAAATTAGTACCTTTTTCGTTCATTTTAATTGCGGTTGCTACAACAAGTGCATTACCTTTTTCTGGGATACCATAAAGAATATCAAAGGTTTTTTCTGAATTAGATCTAAAATTAAGAAGAGCGCTTGCATAAAATCCACCTAAAGATGCTATAGATCCTCCTGTATTAAAATCCCCTATGTTTACAAACCAGGGAGAAAGTCTTTTGCTTTTTAAAGAGTGATCACTTCCGATTCTTAAAGCATTATTATTAAGTAAAAAATCAATAAAATCTTTTTTATATTGCTCCATTTTATAGGATCTTAAGAATTGTATTTAAAAATAAATTCGTAGTAAAATATAGTTATTAAAAAATAGAGATTTCTATAGGGGTTTCAGATAATTTTATATATTTATGTGTTATAATTAAAGTATGATAAATCAAATTAAAACAGTTTTGTTATTAGGAACATTATCTGGATTGTTATTAGTAATAGGCTATTTCGTTGGGGGAATGAATGGTTTGGGCATTATGTTTGGAATAAGTATTTTGTTTAACTTATTTACTTATCTATATTCGCATAAGATTGTTTTAATGATGTATAGGGCTAAAGAAATAAGTAAAAAAGATAATCCTTGGCTGCATGAAGCTATAGAATCAATTTGTAAAGAAGCAAAATTACCAAAACCTAAGATTTATATTGTTCCAACTGAAACTCCAAATGCTTTTGCTACTGGACCAAGTCCTAAAAAGGCTGCTGTTGCTGTAACAAATGGAATTTTAAAATTGTTAAGTAAGAATGAATTGAAAGGGGTTTTAGCTCATGAGATTGCACATGTTAAAAATAGAGACACATTAATCACTACAATAGCTGCAATGATTGGAAGCGCAATTTCATTTGCGGCATTTATGTTGAGGATGATGGCTGTTGGTCAAGATAGAGATAGAGGAAGCCCAATTGCTTTATTGTTACTGGGGATATTGGCTCCAATAGCTGCAATGATAATTCAGTTAGCAATTTCAAGGGCTAGGGAATATATAGCTGATGAATCTGGTGCTAGGTTTATTAAAGATCCTTTATCGTTAGCAAATGCTTTAATTAAAATTGAAAGTTCGGTTTATAGGAATCCATTAAAATTTGGAAGCCCAGCCACTAGCTCTTTATTTATTATTAATCCATTTAAAGGAAGTGGAATGTCTTTTTTAAATTTGTTTTCTACGCACCCCCCTGTGAAATTCCGTGTTGAGCGACTTAGGCGTATTAAGGTTTAATTTTTCTTCTTTCAGAATATGGTTTTTCGCCTATCTTCTGATGTAGGGCAGTCATTGAAATTTTGTTCCATATATTAACCTTAAATTTCTTGTTTATATCCTCCCCAGAGGGATAGTGCCCTATTTGGATCTCTGATTTTAAATAAAGAATGACTTGATTAAGAAATCTAATCTTTTCTTCTGCATATATTGTTGAAGTTGTATCTCTAATTTTTCTAAGAGGGATTGGTAAATCCGCAGCTTTATAAATTTCACAGATACTTTTAAAATAACTAAAGGCGCTTAATTTAAGTGCTCTTGCTATTTCTCTATGCCCTATCTTTCTTCCACAATTATACTCGTTTCTAACATAATTACAAATCTCTTCTCTTTTAATCCTTTTGTAAGAAGGAGTATAATTTACAGAATGGGTTCTAATCCATTTTAACATAGCTTGTTGGTTTTTGTTACAAAATCGTTTTAAATCTTCGAAGATAAATATTTTTATTCTTCCGTGTAGGGGTAGTCTATTTTGAATCTTATTGGTGGTTGTAAATAGATAAACCATTTCCAATTTCTCTTTTCTTATAAAACGGTTTAACTGTTTAACATTCTTCTTTTTTACTGCTTCAAAGCGATTATAAGCCTTTAATTCTATTCCTATTCTCTTACCCATATCATCGACTACTATTAGATCTATGCCTCGCTCATGGGTTCCTCTTTCCAATATCAATTTGAGATTTAACTTGGGGATTATTTTAATAATTATTTCTTTAAATATTTGCGCCTTTTTAGACTTTGTCTCTTGGTTTATATTTTGTTTATAGGTTATATCTGCTTCTTTGTATAATTCTTTTATTCCCCTCCCTGTAACATCGTTTAATCGAAGTCTGAACTTATTTTCTAATTCACGACGTGAAGGAAAATGATCTTTTTTTACTTCATTTTTTAAATAATTAATCAAATCTCCTTTTAAAAGTTTTAAAGAAGAGTTCGGTCTCCTGCATTTTACATATAAAAAGGGAATACCTAAGAAAGGATAAATATTTTTCAGAGTAAGTTTATTGTAGGCTAGATTAAATCTTTTATCTAATTCTCTATAAGAGGGATGACGTCCTTTCATTAATTCTTTTGAGACATAATCTTTGATTGTGCTTAAGTAGGCATTGTTATTAAATTTCTGTGTTTGCATCTCTTTTAAGATACTTATTTGTTTATGCTCTTTAATGATATTCTGCATACCTGTTATAGACTTCCTAAATACTTAAGCTTTGTTTTACACTATTCAGTAACCTCGGAAGTATTACAATTTTTCTGGAGATATTACAAAAAAAGCAGAAGATTTACGGAAAAATCTGAAAATTTACTATTAAAATTAAACAGCTCCCACGCTAGGGGTTTGGCTTTGCCATAACATCCATTTGCTAAAGCAAACAGTTTTATTGCTTATAAAAATATATTGGCACGGATTTATAAGTTTTTCTGTTTATGCCCACATAAGTTATGATGGTTTTAGACCAAAAATTAATAACTATTAAAAATCTGATAGGGAAACTTGTTTTGAACACTTTAAAAATTAGAAAGATTTAAATAATAGTACGTGATATTACGTAATATGGTAGAATTAATAGCGAGGATAAGCAAAGGGAGTAAGATGGATCAGGTTTACCTCTCAAAGAATCGAAGTGGTTTTGAAATTGGCAGCTATATAGTAATTAGACCATTGGGGATAGAAAGAATAATCGAAAAACCATATTTTTACAATATTAGAGATATTGAACCTGTAAAAGTACAGATGATTAATGAGATATTTAGAATTATTGATAAAAACATTCAAGACTATGAAAATGCAATAATTACTGGTTCTTTTCTAGATAGGGGATTTAATTTTAATGATATTGACGTTTTATTAGTAACAGAAAAGAAACTGAATATTAATGATTTAACAAGTAGAATAGAAAAATTTACTGGGATTAAGATTCATATTATAGTCTTAAATAATAAAACTTTAATAAAAGGATTAGAAACTGATCCTTTATATATAATGATGCTTAGTAAATGCATTTCTAAGAAAAGATTAATTTATAAAATAAAATATAAAATAGATTATAAATTACTTGATTTACAATTATTAAAAAGCAAATTATTAATCAATAATTTTGATTATTTAGATGGAAATGAAAAATATTACTTTGTAAGAAACGTTATTGCTATATATTTATTTATAGAAAACAAAAAAATAAGCAAAGAGATTATAGATAAAAAGATAATAAAAATTTTTAATTTAAAAGATATAGATGATCTAAATAAAAATAAACTTGACAAAATAAATTTTTTAAAAAAGTATAAATTATTTTATCAAAAATTATTTAATATTATTTTAAAGGGGATTAAGAATGGTTCAAAACAGAAATAAATTGATTGATTTGTTTATAGGAAATGCTGCAAACTCTATAGTTCATAAAATCTTAGAAATTGCAATAGAAAATAATGAAATTGCCAGTAAGTATAACAAAGAGCTAGTTACTAGCAGAGAATTAGCTCAAAAATATAGGGAAAAGATAAATCCAAAAGCTTCACCTTTATTAGAAAAAGATATTAAATAT
>JACQNH010000025.1 GCA_016203175.1 Candidatus Woesearchaeota archaeon | reverse complement strand
GTACATTAGATACTGGAATAATCAAAGACCGCACCAAGAGTTGAAATACAAGTTTCCTAAAGATGTATATTTCAAAGATTTTAAAAAGAAGGAGGACTAAGTGCATTTAATTGAAGTTAGAACACATTTTATTTTTTTTCGTTAACTTTATAAATCATTTACTTTGTTTATTTATTTATGGTTCAAGAGCAACAAAATTTATTAGTACCTATAGATAAATATTTGAAGGTAGGAATTCATATTGGTACAAAATTTAGAACGACTTACATGGAGCCTTTTATTTATAAAACAAGACCCGATGGATTAAGTGTTTTAAACGTTCAAGAGATAGATAGAAGATTAAGTCTAGCTGCTAAGTTTTTATCCAAATTTAAACCTGAGGAGATTTTAGTTGTTTGTAGAAGGGAGAATGGTTGGAAGGCTGTTAAATTATTTCAAAGGTTAACTAATGTAAGATGTTTTCCTGGCAGATATCCTCCAGGAATTTTAACTAATAGTAATTTAGAGGATTTTATTGAGACTAAAGTTTTGTTGGCTGTAGATCCTTTACCCGACAGAAATCCAATTAAAGATGCTTTTAAGATGGGAATTCCAATTATAGCCTTATGTGATACTAATAATGAGACGAATTTATTAGATATAGTAATACCTTGCAATAATAAGGGCAAAAAGAGTTTAGGCTTGATATTCTGGATTTTGGCCAAAGAGTATCTTAAAAATAGAGGAATTGTGAAATCTGATGTGGAAGTTTCTATAAGCGATGAAGAGTTTATTGCAGAATGAACCCACTTTAGAGTAGTTGCTAAACGAAACTTTTATAAATGTCTAAAGGTTCTAAAAAATAATGGGGGGCGTTGAATTATTTTCAAATGTACAGCTTGTAGCAGCTTCTATGATCCTTTTAATAGCTGTTATCTTCTTGTATAGGCTTAGATCTTTTATAAGTGAGGATTTATTCAAGGTTTTGGGCATAATACTACTTTTATTCTTTCCTGTTGCTTTAAGAGCTTTAAATTTTTTACCCGATCCTTCTAGTGTAAGATTAATTATAGGTTCAGTTTTAGAGTTGTTAATATTTGTAGTTTTGATAATATTTTCTATTAAAGCAGTTAAATTGCATAAAGATGAGAATATTGGGGCTAAAAAGGTTAAAATTGAACAAAAAGAGAATTATAATTTTGAAAGTTTAGATCCAAGAGAATTAAGTCCTGAAGAATTGGAAAAGATTGAAGTTAATAATTTAGAAGAGGCTAGAAGAGAATTGAAAAGAAGATATTTAATATTTAAGAATAAGGTTTTGGAATTACAAAAGAAAGAGAGCGAAGTTAATAAAAAATCAGATGCAAAATTAAAAGAAATTAAAAGGAAACAAGATGATTTTGAAAAGTCTTTAAAGGAATTTGAAAAGCAAAAGTCTAAAATAAAACCTAGAGAGGATAAGTTAAAAGCTTTGGATAGAGAATTGAAAAAGGTTTCCAAACAGATTGATGATAAACAAAGAGAAATTGCTGATAAAGAGAAGGATTCTGAAAAGAAGGTTGAATTTGTTAATAAAAAACTTGAGAAATTAGATAAAACTAAACAAGAATTAAAAGAAGAGAGAAAATTATTAGAGATTAAAGAGGATGATTTAAGCAAGAGAGAAGAAAGTTTAAGTGATATTAATAAAGAAATAGCTAAATTAGAGGAAAAGAAATCTAAAATAGAAATTAAAGAGAAGGATAGTAAAGAAAAAGAAAAGAAATTGAAAGAAGATCTTGACGATTTTGAGAAACAAAAGAAAACTATTCAAAAAGAAAGAACTGAGATTAATGAGAAGGATGCTAAATTAGACAAATTAGAAGGTGAAGTTTTGATATTAAAAAGAGAAATAGAGGCAAAAGATGAAAGGATTAAAAGATTGGAGAAGGAGGTTGAATTATGATACAATCCATAATATTAATACTATCAATCATTGGATCTTTTTTGGGGCTGATATTTTTTAGTAGATTAGAGAATAAAACTGCTTATGATTTAAGGACATTTAAATTTGGATTGTTTTTGTATTTTGTAGTTTTGATTTTTGATATTGTAAACAACTTATCTATTAAATTTCCTGGGTTGAAAGCAGCTTTGGAGTCGATACAATTACCAGCAGATTATTTGGTTTTATCTTCTAAATTAGCTTTACTACCTTTAATTGCAGTAATATTCTTTGTTGGGGTTTTAAGGATACATCAAGAACGTTCTGAAGATTCTTTTAAAGCTGAGATGGAGAAATTATAAATTATCTTAGGATCTATTGAGTTTAGTTTTTGTATCTAAGGTTACCATTGTTAATCAAGTCGAGTTTCGCTTTTTGCAACATAATCCTTTATATAATTAATAATTAAAAAGTATTTATTAAGTTCACCTAGTGTTTCTTTAGATATTGGATACTCTTGTTCAGGTTTTTCGGTATGAATTAAATCGTGGTGTTTTAAATGTAACCTGAATGCTTCTGTTAGTAAAACTCCCAAATCGTATCGTGAAGGAGTAAAATTTTGGTCATTGTCTTGTTCTATTTTAAGAATAACCCCCTTTGTGTCTTTTATTCTTTGTAAAAGTTTTTCTTGGTACGACAACTTTTTTGGATATCCTTCAAATAACCATTTTGATTTTTCTTCCAAGCTCATTATTGAAATTTATCGATGGGGTTATTTAAATATAATTATCCACTAAAGTATATTTTAAAACAACAATAAACTAGATAGCAGCTTACCCATTAAATATCTAACAATATAGAAGACAGCTACTGTAATTAAAACTAAAATTGGTATATATTTTGTACCTTCTCTTTCTTTGCCCTTTAAAATTAACCCTAAAACTAAACTGCTTAAGATTGAGGTTGTTACTAAAGAAATTATTGAGAACATAATAATAAAATCGCTGCCTATAGATACCTTTGTTAGTGATATTGGTAAAGCATTTTTTAAATTTTGAGCTACAGTTATCTCACCTAAAACTTTTGATAATATTTCTATTAAAAAAGAACTTAATGAGAATAATATTGGACCACCAATTCCAACAGCTGCAAAAATAAAGATAAAATACATTGCAACAGAACTTCTAATTTTTTGCTCTACTATATTCTGTTGTCTTAAATTTTCAGCAGTTTCTTCTAGTAAGCTTGATAATTCACCGCCTGATCTTAAACCTGTAATGATAAGCTGGATAGTTTTTCTTAATTTATCAGACTTTATTTTATAGCCAAATTCTGTCAATGCTTTTTCTATAGGCACTCCTAGTGTAATATCTTTTCCAACTTTGTAGATTTCTCTTTGTAAAGGACCGAATTCAGGCCTTGCGCTTAATATTAGGGCTTGATCTATTGTTAATCCTGATCTTAGGTTTGAGCTAATTAAATGTAAAGCATCTGGGATTATTTCCTCAACTTTAGAGGCGATTCTATCTGAGTGTAAAACTAGTAATACATATTCATAGATTTGGAATAGGAAGAATATAATTATTGCACTTATATACCACGGAATACTTAAATAATATTCTATTAAAACACTTAATACTGCAGTGATTAAGGTTATTATAATTAAACTGCTACCGAGAAATTTTTCAACATTATAATTAAAATGATTATAGGCTAGAAGAATATCATAAGATTCTCGCATTCTTTTTGGGTATACATAACCTAGTAATTTATGAATCATGTTAGTAGTGTAGGCCTCTTTGTTTTTATTATACCTAAGAATATTACTTGAAGAATTAAAAATATTCCAAATAAGATCCAGAATGCAAATTTAGTTGTAAAACTGTTTAAAGATGTGAAGGATGATAAGATAACTAAAAATGAAATACCTAGTGATGGAAGAATAACAGCTATTAACATATATAACATTGCTAATGGATTTAATTGTGAACCATATTTTTGTATTTGGATTATTTGTTCGTCTGAGATGCTTGAGATTACCTCTTTTAAAACAATTTGTAAATCAGTGCCTGTTCTAATGCCATTGGATATCTGCCACAAGGCTCTTCTAAAGAATGGTGATGGGTTACGAGCTGCTATTTCTTCTATTGCAGCGCTTTCTGGTTTACCTGCATTTATTTGCTTAACAGCTGCTTTGAACTCTTTGCTTATTTCACCATAATCTTCATTTGCAATTGTTGCTAAAACATTGAATATAGGAATACCAGAATTTAATTGTATTAAGATGCTGTTTAATGCACTAAGCAAATTCTTTTCTATACCTATTATTCTTCTCGTTGCTAAAAGTTTTGGGTAATAAATTTGATGTGCAAAAATAAGTAGTGATAAAATAATTGGCGCTATTAGAGAATAATATATATTTATTTCTAATTTTTTAAATATTAGGATGTTTAAAATAAAAAATAAGATAAAAGTGAAGAATTGATTTACAAAGATTGTTGCAAGGTATTCTTTACTATCAATGTCACTTTTTGATTGTATTAAATGGACTTTGAGAAATGGGAATAAATTGTCTAATAATCTTCCAATACCTATAAAAGGAGAAGAAATTTTTTTCATTACTTTCCAAGGCAGCACTAATAATGGGATTCTCATTCAATTCACTTCCCTTTTAAATAATAATCTCTTATTGCATTTCCAAAGCTATTAATATCACGAATATTATTTTTAACTAAAGTATCTAAAAACATTTTTTTCTTATTCAGATCTTTTTTTATTTCGCTGTCAGTCATTCCTGTATGACGGCTTATTTCTTCAAATAACCTTTGAGGCTTATCTTTTACTTCTATCTTATCGCTTCTTGGTTTCCACTCATAAATTGTGTTTGTTTTGATTTTTTCTTTTTCGTAATCTACTAAAAATTCTGCAATCTGGCTAACTTTTCTTATACCTTTTCTTCTATCTCTAAACATTACTACATTCAAGTTTACAGCGCCTAGAAGATTTTTTGGAACATTAATTGGTGGGTTTATTAATCTTTGAATTGTTTCTTCTGCTGTATTTGCATGCAACGTTGAATATACTGAGTGGCCTGTGTGCATTGCTTCAAATAAAACTCTTGATTGTTCTTTAGTTCTTATTTCTCCGACAATTATTCTATCAGGTCTCATTCTTAAAGAGTTGATTAAAAGTGCTAACATGCTGACCTTCCCCTTGCCTTCCTGATTTGGTTCTCTTGCAATTAAAGGGGACCAATAAAGATAATTGGGGATGTTTAACTCTCTAGTGTCTTCTATAGAAACAATTCTTTGATTAGGCGGTATAAATGGTGTTATTGAGTTTAAAAATGAAGTTTTACCTGAGGCAGTTGCTCCTGAGATTATTATATTTAATTCATACTCCATTGCAAGCCATATTAAGGAGAATATTTCAGAATTTCCAGTTTTGTTGTTTATTAAGTCAACTACAGTCCATGGGTCTCTAGAGAATTTTCTTATTGTTAATGTATTGCCTTTTGTTGAAACAGGATATAAAACTGCATTTGCTCTGTCGCCTGTGATTAAATGAGCATCTAATAAGGGAGTTAGTGTTGAGATTTGCCTGCCTACCCTTCTAGCAATAATATTTGAGTAATTTTGAATTTGGGCTTCATTTGAGACGTGTACATTTGTTTCTAGCCAACCGAATATTTTATGATATACCCGAACAGGTTCTGATGCTGAGTTCACTACAACTTCTTCTACATTCTTATCATTTAATAGAAATTCAATTAAATCTAAACCTAATGTTTCTTGAACTAATCTCCCAATAATTATTGATTTTGTTTCTTCATCTATTGATCTTAATTTACTTTTTAGAAGAGCTTCTGCATTATTAACAAATTTATTCTTAATATTATTTATTTCTTTTGGGTCAATGATTTCTGAAAATGTTATATTAACTTTTGAAATTAATTCCCTTTTAACGCTGTTCATCAAGGCTGTTGTTGCTAGAGGCAATTCTGGGATTGTAAGATAGTAACTTCTATTTTTGGTTGTATCTATAACAACATTTGCTTTGATTCCGTCTGCTGCTACTGAGTATCTTTCCATATTAATTCTAGTTCTCCTATAGGTGGATAATGAACTATTGCTAAACCACCTTCTTCTAAAATTCTACACCATTCTTCTGCTTTTTCTTTTGAAATTCCAAATGTGTTTATTATTGCACTTAAGTTTATACTCTTTTCTTTTTGCAAGAGTTCGTATAAGCTATCAATATCTGTTTTGTTTTTAATGTTGTCAAATTGTTCTTCTTTTTTAGTTGGGGTTTCATTGCTTAATCTGAATTCACCACTTTTATTAATGGATTTGAAATTTAGATTTATAGTGTAAAATGTTCCTGATAAAGAAATTAGTCCTATTATTGCTATGAAAGCGTAATAAAGGGGTTTGTTTAAAAAAAATTCTTTTTCAAACAATAATCTTACTGCAATTGTTATTAATAAATAAAAAGCTAATGTGTATTTGATTTTACTTTTTTTATCTTTTGCGCTAATTTCTGCAATTACTAAAAGTATAAAAGATATAATTGAAATGAAAAATAAAGTATAAGTGAAGTTTATATTTTGGGATATGGCACCTAAAAATACTGCGATTAAGGAAGTGATGATATAAAACTTCTTTGAAAAGCTTAATTTATCTAATTTTTCAATTTTTTTGTGAGTGAATATAAGTTTAATGATCATACTTATGAATAAGATTCCTAATAATATACTTGTAATTAAACTTTTTTCTTCATAAAAATATAGTATTATAATTAAGGCTATTAAAATCAGAAATACTACACTAATAATTATCATCTCTTTTTTATTCATTTTCCTTATTAATCTTAGGGATTTTTATTTATATTCGTTTTGCTTTTAGTTTAGTCTTACAGCCCCCGATTTAAGCTTTCCATTTAGATTTATTTCATATGCGTCAATTAAAAACAGAGCTGTGTTGTTTATTTTTAATCTATAACTTAATGTGGAATTACCTATATAAAATCTACTCTCTTTTATTAAAACATTTGTTATACTATTTTCAGTTATTATATCAATTTCATTGTTCCCCTGGTTATCTATGTTTTCTTCAAAAGAACAGGTTCCATTATCTGCATAGGCATATAATTTTAATCTAAAACTACCTGGTTCTGTATTGAGATTGCAGCCTGTTATTTCCCCACTTAATTTTATTTCTATATCTAAATTGTTTATTGTGTTTAATTTTAGTGAATTCCCATTAGTTTCATGGATATAGAGGCTGTTATCTTCAAATTTGATAATTGGTTTTTCAAAAGTAGTTGTGTTTGTTTTTACCCAATAAACGTTTTTAGAATTTAATATTTCGTTTAGTTTAGTAATTTCACTTAGCATTGTACTTGTGTAGGGTATTGTTTCAGATATTTCAAGAGAATCGCTGATCTTAGTTATGTTAATGTTGCTTTTTTCTTTAAACATCTTTGAGATACTTTTTTCTAGGCTAGTATCCATTCCAAGAATTAATTCATTTTCAGCTAAAATTGTTATTGTTTTATCATGAGAGATTAGATTCTTACTTATTAAAGATATTCCAACGATTAAAATCCCTGCCAAGAGGACGATTCCTAACGTGATTATCATTCCTTTTGCCATGTTGTATACCTCATAACCCCAAAACCTTCATTTGTATAAATTACTGCGAATCCTGAATAGAAATCTTCATTGTCTTTTGAATCTCCACCACTTACAGCTCCATTTTTTGTTGTAATTTCATATTCAAATTTATAGTTTTTAGGCAAAACATTTTTAATTTCAGAATCAATGTATTGAGTATCTAAATTTTGGAAGGAACCTTTTTCGTTTAAAACGTTAATTAGATCAGCAGAAATTTTTTTTAATATTATACTATTTGGATTTAATCTGTTTTCAATGCTTAAACTAAATGCAGCTATAACTGCTGTAACTAATATTATTGCGACTACTGCATCTAGTGAGTAGATAAAGCCTTTACCAAACTTTGAATTGAACATATACGCTTTCCCCCCCCACTAGAGCTATTCTATTTAAAGTTACTATTTCTGTATCTTCATTTATCTTACCATCTATGATTTCTGATGTGTTTGATTTTACAATTAAAGTATAATTAAATCCTTCAAGATTAAGTAATTCTTTTTTTCTTTCATAATTTAAGTTTTTAAAATTGTTAAGTTTATTAAGGTCTATAACATTTTGTTTGTTTATAATTGAAGGGAGTAAGACAGTTTCATTATCCCAATTTATTGGTTTTCCGTATGTATTTAATAAAATATTTGTTGCTTCCAATGCTTTTATTAATTTATCTTCAATTTGGATTCTATCATTAATTATATCTGTTGGTTGATCGATAAAAGACAATAGTATAATAATTAAACCAAAGGATATAACAAAGGCTAAAACTAAGTCCATAATAGCAACTTGACCTTTAATTGCTTTCAATTTTTACCCCTCCTAGTGTTTGGAGCATCTTGAAATTTCCTGCGTCTAAGCTATAGTAAATATTATCTAGATCTTTTGTGTAAGCGTAGCATGTTGTTTTGTAAATACTGATTAAATTTTTATTCCTTGTAATTTCGTAGCTAAATTTTGAATTAAATTCATTTTTATAATCAAATACAGAGGTAAGAAAAAGTAGAGATGATATTTTTATACATTCCTCCCTATGCTGCATATATAGATCTGTATTTTTTGCGTCATAGCCTTTAATTATAGTTAATAAAAAAATAATAGTAAAAAGAAATAGGATTATTGAAATGCTTATTAAAACTTCAAGGCTAGCCTGGGCTTTCTTATTTGACATAAACTTTAACGTCTCCATTGTCTAAACCTTCAATTTGTAAAAGGTAGATTCCTGATTCTGTTGGAAAGTTGCCAATGATATTATTCGCTTTAGTATTCTTGAAAATTTCAGTTTGATTGCCAAAAATTAAAAGTTTTAATTCGATACTTTTATTTTGTATAACACCCAAGCTAACTGTTCCTTTAGGGATTATTATTTTTACAGTTTCTCTATTGCCCTGGCCTAGCGTATAAATATTGTCTATTTTTCCTGCTATAAGGTTAACTGCATTTTCTGCTTGACTGATTCTTAGATTATTGCTTATTTCTGTTAGAGAATAGTAAAATAATGGAATTAAAAGGGCAAGCATTATCCCAACTAAAATTAGATATTCAACACTAGCCTGACCTCTTTTTTGCATTTTTAACCTCAAACTTACTAAAATCTATGATAGTTTATATAATTTGTCTTTTATTGTTTTTGCTTCTTTGTGATTGTTTAAATATCCTCTAAAAAAAGCCTAAAAGCGTAGACCGTCAGGTTAAGTGTGGCTAGTTTTATAAGCTTAAAATCTATCTAATTTTCGATAAAAGTTTGATTGGGCAAATTTTTGGGGGGTTAAGATCGACC
>JACQNH010000015.1 GCA_016203175.1 Candidatus Woesearchaeota archaeon | reverse complement strand
GAGTTTATGATTTATGAAACTGCATCCAATAAAAATACCAAGAAACTTGAGATTTATAGAGGTTAAAGAGTTTAAAAAACCAGTAGTAATTGATAAAAAATGCTTTCTTTTGATTAGATTAAGAAATAAAAAAATTGAAGTTGGAATTTGTAACTATAACTATGAGATGATTAAAGCTTATAGAAGCAAAGACCCTATCGCTTTAGCTAAAAAAATAATAGATGATAAGTGGATTACCAGATTGGATCATTCTGCTTATTTAGGAAAAGAATTAACTAATGCTAAGAACTGCTTGGAAAATAATAAAAAATATGTTCAGGAAGGGGCTTAATTCGTTGATAGTTTCACTACTATCAGTAATCAATTAGATTTAAGTACTCGCTTTTGCATATTGGATAAACTGAAATGATAAAAAAACCTAAAGTTGGAGTTAAACTTGCTGTTGCGGCAATTGAAAATCTCACCATCTGTTATTTTTTATATACCATACGTGAATCTTATAAAAACAAGATACCTTTTGTTGAAGAATTAGAAAATCCAAATTTAGAGAAAGTTTTGGCTACCATCGGAATATATATCGGCCTTCTGGGGGTAGTTGTCTCTTGTGCAAAAATAGGAAATTATCTAAAGAATAATTATGAGTTAGTGCAAGAAAGAACAGTTTATGATGTCCGTAATGAAATAACTGGTAGTATAACAAAACATGTGCAGTATGCGCCAAGGATTAAAAGAAAAATACATAGAGGTGGATCCTAATAAAAACATTAATTTTCTATAAACATTTTTGATATTTGTGGGCTGATTATTTTTCTTAAAAAATCAGATTTCATTAAAGTTCGATTTACTATTTTATCTTTTACAAATTCATACCTTAAAAATAAATAAGCAAAGTTTCCAAAGGTTCCTAATTTTTTAAGTCTTCTCTTTAATGCTCTTCTTTTTATCTTCGTTGCTGCTATTCTCGCCATTTTCAAGGCATTTCTCCTTTCTTCTGCCGGGAATTCAGGAGTTTCAAATACAGGTTCATCTCCAAAGTAAGGAATTTCTTTAATGTACTCTTCCGGTTGAATTATGAATAAACTATTTTTCTTTACATAATCGAACAATTCAGTTCCTGGATATGGTACTACATTATAAAAGTTTGCTCCAACTATCGGATATTTCAAAGCTAGGTTAATAGAGTCTTTTACATCTTCTAATGTTTCTGATTGAGAGCCTACCTGAAAAAATAAGAATACGTCAAAACCAAGTTCTGTGGAGAGTTTAATTGCTTCATCAATTTGTTCTATTGTTTCGCCTTTTTTAATTGCTTTCATAATCTTATTATTTCCACCTTCAACTCCAAATGAGATATATTTGAATCCTGCCTGTTTCATAAGCGTTAATACTTCTCTGTCTACCATGTCTGCTCTAACTCCATCACAAGCAATAGTAGTTTTTAATCCAGATTCGATTATTTTATTTGATATTGCTTTAACTCTGCTCTTATGTAACGTAAAATTATCATCTATTATGTGGAAATATTTGAAGCCTTTATTGTGCCAATATTTTATTTCTTCTAACACGTGTTCTGGTGATCTTGCTCTAAATGGCATACCTGATGCAAATCTTACTGAGCAGAATGTACATTGATATGGGCAACCACGAGAGGTTACTAATGAAATGCTTGAGTTTTTGTATTTATCAAATTCAAATTTCTCGTATTTTGGGAATGGGAACTCATCTAAATTATAAATAAACGGCCTGTTTTCATTTTCAACTATTTCATTACCTTTTCTAAAAATAAGATTTTTTATTTCACTTAATTCTTTGCCTCGACATAATTCTAATAAAGGGTATTCTCCTTCTAGCTTTACTGCAAAATCCGCTTTACACTCTTTTAAAACAACTGTTTTTAAAGTTGAAACGTGGGGACCACCTGCAAATACCGTGTAATTATTTTCCTTTAATTTATCAACTACCTCATATCCAATATCTCTGTTATACGTTGTTAAAGATACGCAAACTAAGTCTGGATTAAATTTCTTTATCTTTTCTAATGCTTGTTCTATTGTATAGCCTAAACGCATATCAATGACAGAATTATCTATCTTGTGTTTTAAGAGAAGTTCTGACAAGTAGCCAATTCCTGCTTGTGGGAAATCCGGGTAATAAAACTGTTGTGCAGGTATTACAAACATAACTTTTTTGAATCTCATTTTAAAAATTTTAACAAAACTCCTGCTTTTAATGATTTTGATTCTAGTATTAATAAACTTTATCTTTAAATAATGTTATCTGTGATGGTAGTAAAACATTATTAACGGTAGTTTTTTATAGGTTTCTTTTATAATAAGAAAAATGCTTAAAACACTAATGATCGGATTAACGCCGCCTTTAGAAGGGGGTAGCGAGAGGCATATATTTGAGGTTTCTTCTAGATTAAAAAATGTAACGGTTTTAACACAGAAAGATAGCTTATGCGAAAATAAAATAGAAGTTAGATTAATTAAAACAAAGACTAGTTATTTAAAAAGCTTGTTTTTTTTTATTAATGTTTTTTTAAAAATTACTAAGATTTTTAAGTCTAAAGTTGATATTATTCATATACATGAGAATTACCTATTTTTCTTCTTGCCGTTGTTTAAAATTAAATTTAAAACTATTGTAACTATACATGGAATTAAAGGTTTTAGATTTTATGATAACAGATTATTGTGGTTTATTTTTAAGATTGTATTAAGATTCTCTGATAAAATAATTTCTGTTAGTTTAGCCGATAAACAAATATTGGATAAAGAATTCAATAATATAATTTATATCCCTAATGGTGTAGATACTAGTGTTTATAAAAATATTAGAGTTCCTGTTAGTAATAAAATAACTTTTGTTGGAAGAATTCATGAACAGAAAGGAGTAATATACCTGATTAGGGCTTTTTATAAAATCAAAGATAAAATCCCTAAGTTTAGACTAGAAATTATAGGTGATGTAAACAATTATGCTAAAGGACTCATGAATGAGTTTTCTGACACAAGGATAATCTGGAGGGGGTTTATATTGGACAGAAAAAGATTATTTGAAGAACTGGCATCTTCATATGTTTTAGTTTTTCCTTCTTTGTGGGAGGCTCTACCTTGGCCTGCTCTTTTGGAGGGTCTGGCTTCTGGAAGGCCAGTAATTGCTTCTAATTTAGAAGGCATAAGAAATATTTTTTCTGATAAAGAAAATATTTTATTGTTTGAGCCTAAAGATTGTGAAAAATTATCTGAATTATTATTAAAAATTATAAATGATAATAATTTTGCAAATTTTATAGGTATTGATGGTAAAAATAAGTCTAAAGAATATGATTGGAATATAATAGCTAATAAAGTTTCAGAGGTCTTAAATAAATGGTAAATGCGTGGGAAAAATATTATACTGAAAGAAAAACAAACTATTTTGGTGAAACAATTAGCGATGCTTCTTTTATAATTAATGTTTTAGACATAAAAAAAGGCGATGTTATCTTGGATATTGGGAGTGGACCAGGCGCTCATTTGGAGGACATTAGGAGGAAAGTTAGTGGAGTGAAATGTATTGGTGTGGAAATATCTGAAACTGCAATAAAGAAAAAACTATCAAAAGAATTGGATATTAGACTAGGAGATATGAGAAAATTACCTTTTGAAAATGAAAGCATAGATAAAATAGTTTCATTGGGAACGGTGGAGCATGTTCCTGAAACCGACTTAGTACTAGAAGAAATTTATAGGGTTCTTAAAAAAGGAGGTAAAATATATTTAACAGTTCCAAATAAGATTTCTTTTTTTCATATCACAAAAAAGTTTAAAATGGCAATTGGAAGATGGGACATTGGTTATGAGAAATCTTTTACGCCAATGCAGTTTAGAAAACTTCTATATTTAAATGGCTTCAATAATATAAAATATTTTATAAAACCGCATTTAAAAGTTGCAAATATTTTTAATTATATGGATAATAAACTAAATAAGATCAAAGGAAAGTATTTCGGATTTTTTTTACATTTTATCGCTGAAAAGAGCCTTTCTCCGAAAGAAAGCCTCTGGAAAGAAAGTGAACTGAAATGACGTTAGTAAATATCTCTGTGGATGTTGAAAGAGATTTACATAATGAAAATTATTTAGGTGTTACTGAAGGATTAAAAACTTTTGAAAAAATAGTTGAAAAATATAAGATAAAACCAACTTTATTTGCGACTGGTGAGATTGTTGAGAAATATGGTGATCTATTTAAAAAGTATCAAGACATCGGATGGGAAATTGGATTTCATTCTTACGACCATAAAAGATTTGATAAAATGAATGATGAAGAAAAAGTGAGTGACATAAAAAAAGGGTTAAAAATTTTTAAAAAATATGGACTAAAGATTAAAGGTTTTAGAGCGCCGCAGCATAGCGTTGATAATGATACTATTAAATTATTAAAAGAAAACGGATTTAAATATGACTCTTCAATTGCTTCTAAGGATATTTTACAATTAATACACGTTATCAGAGGAAATAAAATTAGTACCTGGTTAAAACAGTTTTTTTCTAGAAGTAAACCTTATATTATTAATAACGTGCATGAAATACCAACTTCTGCCTTATTTTTTCCTTTTGTTGGGTATTCCTTAAGAGTTTTACCTTTATTTTTTATGAAATTTTTATTTTTGATATTAAAAAAGAGAAAAATAGTTGTTTTTTATTGCCATTCTTGGGATTTTATTGAAATTGAAAAAAGTTTAACTTATAAATTTTGTAAATTAGATAGTTTTTTAAATAAGTTGGACGATATACTTTACTTCATATCGAAAAGAAGCGAGTTTGTAAGATTAGAAGGTATTTGGGGGGATTTATAATGGGGTTAGATGAACCAGTTTATAAAGATCATAGAGGAGAGATACATAGACTTAATCTCGGTGGTGTGAAATTCAATGTATTATTTACTAAAG
>JACQNH010000014.1 GCA_016203175.1 Candidatus Woesearchaeota archaeon | reverse complement strand
GTTCCAGGGGCATCTTTAGGATCAACAACATCAATATCCAAACTTAAATAAATATTTTTAAATTTATTAATAAAATTCATTAATTTATTTGTGTAATCTTTGTTTTCTAAAATTTCTTTACATTTTATAATACTCATTCCTTTTAAAAATTCAAACTCAGTTTTATCTACTTCTCTAATCCCAAAAAGTAAAATATTTTCTTTTTTAATTACTTTTTCTTCAATTAACTTTCTTAACCAATCCTCATGTGTTACAGTTTTAAAAGGCTCACAACAATCAGGATGAGCATCAAACACAACTAAACCAAAATTCTTAAATCTTTTAAAAAATCCTTTAACTAAAGCATAACTAATTGAATGATCTCCTCCAATAAAAATCCTACCTTTAAGATTTTCAATTTGTTTTAAAACCTTATCACAATTATTTTTATCTAAATCAGGGAAAGAAGCTTTAATATTTAATTCTTTAACTATTTCAACACACCCTAATCTACAACCAATATTTCTTCCTAAACAACCCATTTCATAATTTATACAAGTAAACATTAAAATAGCTAGACAAATAACTTTTTAAAATTAATTAATATACGATAATAATGAAAGACAAACATATCTTCCTAATTGCTTTAATATTCTCAATAATAGGTTTACTGCTTTTATTAATAACCCCAATAGAAGATTTTAAAGAAATAACAATAAAAGAAATAAACTCTTTACCTTTAGAATCAAAAGTAAAAATTCAGGGTTTAATAGACTCGATATACAAAAACAAAGTACTTACATTTAACCTTACAGATCAAACAGGTACAACCAAGGTAGTCCTTTTCAACCCAAAAAGCCTAAATTTAAACAATAATGATAAAATAGAAGTTCAAGGAATAGTAAAAACCTACAAAAATTCCATAGAAATCCATGCAAAAAGCATTAAAATGATTTAAAATTCTAAAAGTTTTAAAAGATTTTCCAACTTCAACCTTAATATTTTCAAAAATCTCAAACTAGGTTATTTATTCTTCTTTTACTTAATTAATTCATGATAGAAACTTTAATATCAATATTCTTAGGGATTGTAACAGGTCTAATAACCGGAATAGTACCTTCCTTACACATAAATTTAGTAACAATAATAGCCTTAAAATTATTAATTAATCAAGATTTAATAGACTTATTCACATTTATAATTACTTTATCAATCTCAAATTCTTTTTTCAATACAATACCCTTAACATTCTTCTCTATTCCAGATTCACCAGAAACGATTATATCCTCAAATCCAGCAAATAAAATGTTCTCGCAAGGAAGATCATACGAAGCCTTTTTAATAACAATTATTGGTTCTTTATCCTCAACATTTTTATTAATTCTAACTACTCCTTTATTAATATTCATTTACCCAAAAATTTTCAAATTTATAAAACCCTCCACAGCTTTACTTTTAATAATAATTATAATATTCTTAATTAAAAAAGAGAAAAATTCAAAATTATGGGCTATAATCACCTTCTTATCCTCAGGTATACTAGGAATTTTAACATTAACAAATTACAACTTAAAAGAACCTTTATTACCATTACTCTCTGGATTATTTGCAATTCCATCAATGCTAACCTCAATTAAAAACAAACAAGAAAATAATAATCAAACAATAACACAACCAAATCTAACAAAAAAAGGAATATTAACAACAATACCCATTGCTTTACTAGTTTCATTCTTTTCAACATTCTTACCAGCATTAGGACCATCACAAGCAGCTGTCTTAGCTTCTACAATAAAAAAATTTACTTTAGAAGAATCTTTATTATTAACCGGCTCATTAACAACATTTAATATGCTTTTATCTTTAGTTTCTTTATACTCAATAAATAAGTCTAGAAATGGTAGCATAGAAGCTCTAAGCAATATTCTAGAAAAATTCACAAGAGAGAATCTAACATCCTCTTTAATAATTTCTTTAATAACAGCTGCCATATCCACAGTAATAGCAATTCTTCTAGCAAAAAAATTTATAAAACATTTAGAAAAAATAAAACTAGAAAAACTGAATATTTTCTTTTTAATCTTAACTTTAATACTAATCTTTATATTCTCTAATTTTCATGGTTTGTTAATTGCTTTAATAGGAACTTCTATAGGCTTTATTCCTATCTTAAAAAACGTAAATAGAAATCATTTAATGGGTTGCATTATTTTACCCGTAATCTTTTACACAATAAAATAACTCTTCAACCACAAACCAGCTAAATAACCTAAAACAGCAGCCACTGCACCCATAAATAAAACCCTTAAACCCGATCTTACCCAATGTTCAATCCTAGAAATCTTCCCACCAACAGCACCAGTAAAAAATAATAGTAATAAACCAATACTTAAGGCCATTTTAATAGCAATTTCTAAATTAAAATAAAAAAACGGAATTAATGGAATAATAGAGCCTAATAAATTCGCAACAAAAACCAAAATAGAATCAAAAAAAGGAGCAATAAAACTTCCTTTTAATCTGCTTTTCTTGCCTTTAGGCCCTTTAACATACTCTTCAAAGGCCTTGCTACTGGTATAAGCAACAGCACCCATAGAAAATGCTTCCACAAAAGCAGTACTTAAACCAGCAATTAAAATAATTTTAGAACTTCCTGTTGCAGTACCTACACCTAAAATTAACCCAATAACCTCAACTAAACCATCTTGTCCACCTAGAATTATATCTTTAACAGCAATACCTTCATAACTTCTAATACTTTTTCCATTCATAAAAACTTAAAAATAATTTAAGTTTATAATAATTTCTAAGTTTTCAAAGACCAAAAGTGTGCTCTACCCCAGATAAAAATATTTTTATACAACTTTCAATCAACACCACGGCTTTTTGAAAGGGTTCAATTTTTTAAGATTAAACAAAATTCTAGATTTATAACTCTAATCTAGAAAGTAAATCTAGTATTAATTTTCCAAAGCTATCTCTTAAGATACCTTTCTTGGTATGATTTTAGATTATAATCAGATTCTAAATCAGGATTTGTTTCTAAAAAATCTTTATAATACTTTTCACCTTTTACCAAGTCACCCTTATTCTTATTAATAACAGCAAGGTATAAAAGTGCTTTTTGACCTTCTTCACTAAATTTGCCTTGTTCCCTTTCAATAAGGATAAATTGTTCAAAAGCATTCTCTGCTTTGACTTCATCATTAAAATCAAAAAAGTACACATTACCTTCCTCATACAAAAGGTTACTTGGAGGAAGTACTTCTTTTTCCATTAAAACTGTCTTAGGAAGTTCGATAAATGCTAGGACAATAATAATAGAAAAAAGAGAAAAAATTACTAAAAATAATAAAATAAGAATAAATATCCATTTTATTCCCCTTGTTTTTCCTTTGATAAAACCAAGTCCTATACCTATCAAAATATATAAAAAAAACCAAACTATAGAAATTAGAATCAAGTGAAAATCTTTACAAAAAACTGAGCAAGTTGTAAGTGCCGTAATCACAATAGGCAAACCAAAAGTATAAGTCATACCAAGAAAGATAGACCCAAAAAATTTATTTAAAGGTGAGGGTACACGTGGTTCAGGTTTAGTATAAACTGTATTAGGATCATATGGTGTAGGTTCTTCTTCAGGAAAAAGAAAAAAAAGCATAAAGGCACTTAAACTAAAGAGCATAAAAATACTTAGCCCAATTATCCCTCCCTTCAACCAATATGGCCAATCCTTCCATCCCATTTATAACATTTTAAACCACTACATTTATAAATCTTGTCTATTTAAGGTGTGTGGGACAGAATTAGAAATTAACTCCCTTTATCTTTAGTTATTATAACATAAACACGCTTTCCTAAATATCTTCTAGGAACATCTGCTTTAGCTGATGTCCCAATAGGGTTCACGATTCTTTCTAAAAACCCTTCTATTCGGTTATTAGTTAATATGAGTTTTCCTTTCTTAAGCTCAATTTTCCTTCCCATGATACAGTTATCTATAGATAACTTTATAAATACTTATATCTTGCAGTATACTATGCAAATCTGGACTGAAGATATAAAAAACACGATAAAATACGTAAATGATTTTCTAAATGAACAGTATAAAGAACAAAAAGAGGAGAAGAAAAGAGACTGGAGAACTTATGAACAGCAGCTTGCTCATAAGATGAAGCAAGCTATAAGATCCCTTGATCCCTTAGAGAACTTTGCAAAACTAATCCAAAATCTTGATTTTAATTCATAAAATTTATATTTATAACCTCATTCTTAAAATAAAAAATGAGGTGATCTTTATGGAAAATAAATTTTCTTTAAAACAGTTTGGTGTTAGCTTAGG
>JACQNH010000011.1 GCA_016203175.1 Candidatus Woesearchaeota archaeon | reverse complement strand
TTTTTTAACATTTAAAGTTGGAGGAATTTTTTGGCTTGAAGTTCTTGGGTAAGTTATGTAACCTCTAACATATAAATTTTGAGTTACTTCTAAAGTTTGTTTAGGAGAAATATTAAAATGTTTATAAGCTTCTAATTGTAAAGAAGTTAAATCAAAAGGAAAAGGCGGATTCAACATCAAAACTTTTTTAGCAATTATTTCAACAAAAGCCTTTTTATCTTTTGTATTCTTAATTATCTTATCAGCTTCTTTCTTGTCCTTAAATTTTCCTTTAACATGAAAAGCCTCTATCTCTTTTTTATCTACTAAACCATTTAAAGAAATCTCCCAGTAAGGTTCTGGCTTAAATTTCTTAATTTTTTTCTCCAAATCAACTAAAATCTTTAAAGCAGGCCCTTGAACCCTTCCAGCCGATAGTATTGCAAAAGTTCCAGCGCTTTTAACAGCTAAAGTTAAAGCCCTGCTTGTATTAACACCATATAAAAAATCTAATTCATGTCTGGCTTCTCCTGCATGAACCTGCTCCCAGTCTAAATGCGGCATAACATTTTTATAAGATTCTTGTAGCTCTTCTTTTGTTAATGAGCTAAATTTCATTCTTCTGGCATCTTTCTTTTTAAAAATGTGTTCAACAATTTCCTTGCCTAAAGTACTTCCCTCCTCATCAAAGTCAGTACAAACAGTAAATTTATCAGCATCTTTAGCTAAACTTTTTAAAGTATCAATAAATCCTTTTGTATGTTCAGATTTTTTATCAACTAAATATTTTTCCTTCCATTCATAATCAAAAACAGGATACTTCCAGCCTTTCCCATTTTTTTCTTTTAAAGAAAACAAATGTCCAACTGCACTTCCAATTACAATAGGCTTTCCATTATGTTCCAATTCGTAATAAGGAACCTTACCATGCATCAACTTTTTCGGTTTATTATCTGCCAATGCTTCAGCAATCTTCTTTGAAGTTATCGGCTTTTCTGCCAAAAGTAATTCATATCCCATAAAATACACTTTAAAAGAAATAGTTTTAAAAAACTTCCTACCTGGTTACTATGAACGTATTTGAACTAATTTTTCTCCAAACCTCTATCTCTCCTCTTTCTAAATAATCAATTTCCGCTTTATACACGCCACTTTCTAAATTTCTCATTACTTTACTACCTTTAGAGCAGCTTTCTATTTGCAAATTAAATAACATAGGTATAGTAAAACTCCCACTAGCAGCAATACTCTCTGTATTTATTTTAGCTTCACATTGTTGCCCGCATTCACAAGCTAATTTTGTTACACCATAATTTATAGCAGAATCACTTTCAAGTTTAACAAGTTTTAAACCATCTTCATATCTAATTTTAACATCTTTATCATAATTATTTACAAAAGTCAAACCTAGATTACTACCAGCACTATACCTTTTTTGATCAGTATTTAATTCAAATTTTTCTTTTTTTACCTCAACTGCTTTAGGATTCTCTTCGGTTTTAACCTCAGTTTTCTTCTCTTCGGTTTTAACCTCATTTTTTGGCTTTTCTTCACTAGTTGTTTCAGTAATCTTCTTGGAACAACCAATTAAAATGACAAGAATAATAAGAATCAATGCTAAATAACTCTTTTTCATAGGAGTTTCAATAAAGAAATGTGTTTATATATTTTATCAATCTGCAAAACAATCATAACTCTATAATCTTCCCTTCTCTTCCAACATTAATTACTTTAGTTCCATCAATATTCTCTTCAACTCCAGCAGCTTCATGAACATGTGAACACAATAAAATATCTGGTTTAAACCTATCTATAGCCTTTTTAACCCCCTTAGAACCAGGAAAATGACTTGTTAATTTACCTATTAAACTTCCATCAGGATGAACATGTGTAACCATAACCTTTTTTTTAAGATTTTTTACCCCTTCATGACCCTTTTTAAGAGCATCATAAATCTCATTCTCGCTTAATTGAAATAAGCCAATATTTGCAGACCCACAACCAAATAAACCTATATCTTTATACTTTAAATAGCTTCCATGTAAATTTTTAACACCATATAATTGAGCCAAAAAATCAGCAGTCGCAGTTGTTTCATGATTACCCGGTATTAAAGCTACCCTTTTATTAGCCTTTAAAAATGGCCCTATTAAGTTACTTGTAGACTGTTCTTGCATAGTTAAATCCCCACATAAAATAACCAAATCTACCTTTTCTTTTTCAGCCTTCTCTACTAGTCTTTTAACTAACTGTAAATCCCCATGTATATCCCCTGCAGCTAGAATTTTCATACAATTTTAAAGCAGTTTGAACTTTATAAACCTTTTCTTACTGATAGGTGAATAAATTATAATCTTCTCGCATTATCTTTAAATACAATAAAATGGATTTAATAAACATGGTAAAAAGAGGGCAGGTTAGTATTTTTTTAATAGTTGCTTTAATCATAATAATTCTGCTTTCCTTAACCTACTTTCTTAAATTATCAATACCTAAGATACAAAAACAAGAAATTGCAAAAGCCTCAAAAACAGATTTAATAAGGGCAGATATTCAAAGTTGTTTAAACAACGTTGCAAATTCAGCTATTTATTCATTAGGATTACAAGGGGGTTATACAGAAAAACCAGATAAATTTCTAACAATAAATAATTCAATAATAGCTTTTGGTTATTATAAAAATGCAGCAATAATAAATTCTTTAATAGGTTTATAATCTGTATTAAACAGTTATATAGAAAAAAATCTTCCATTATGTGTTTCAGAAGAAAGATTAATATTTGAACAAGGATCTGTAATTTCTAAAGTAATTATAAATGAAAATGATATTAAAATAGAAGTTTCATACCCAATTAGAATAAAACAAGAAGATAGAGTAGAAAGCTTGCCAGAAAATTACCAAATAGAATTAAAAATAAGATTAGGTTATGTTTACAATTTTATTTTAAGTATAATTCAAAAACAATTACGCGACCCTTTAAATATAGATATAGCAAATTTATTAAAATCAGATTTGACAATAGATGTAGTTGGCTACAAAGATAATGTTTTAATTTATTTAATAACAGACAAAAAAAGTAAAATTAACAATAAGCCATTTGTATTTATCTTTGCAAATTATTTTGGAACATGAAAAAAATAATAACAACAATAGGAACTTGTATTTTAATCATTTTACTAGCACTTTTTGTTTCATCTCAAATAGAAGGTGCACCTCCATCAGGAGAAGGTCAGCCAGCACAAGAAGGTCTTACAAGAGCTACAGAACTGATGAACGAATATACAAAATATTTTGGTTATTTCGAAGCCGTTGTTGGGGGGAGAATAGGTTCATTATTATGGAGTCAAGGTCTTTCCTTAATTATGAAAGAAGCAGACCCAAATACAAAAGCAACGATTACATTTGTTCAAACTCTTAAAAGTGTCAAAAATATGCATGGGAGTTATGCAGCACAAAAACAAAAAGAAATGGCAGCACAAAAACAACAGGAAATTGAACAAACAATTGGTTAAAATGAAAAAATACATCCCTTTAATATTAATTGTATTTTTCTCTACTTTTAGTTATGCTTTTTTAGAAGAATATCCTTATACATTGGCGCCAGAATTTTCTCAAGCAAAATTTAATCCAGCAACAGATAAAGTTTTACTTTCTGTTGATAATTTTGGTCAGTTAACATACTTAGATTTTGTTATTGATAGTGAAAATATTGGAATTTTATTTAATTTAAAAGATGAAGATGTTTATGTAAACCATATCTACACTTATTATTCCGATAATGAAAAATTATTTTATTTAATTGCAGTTGATGAAAACTCTGAAATCAGATATAAGGGAACAAAATTACCAAAAATGGATCCTGGTAGTTTAATAATTTTAGATAAAAATGGAAATTTATTAGAAATGCGCTTCACTTCATCAGCAAAAGGAGATTTCATTGCACCAATAGGAACAGCAATTGTTAAATACAAAAAAGAAAAAAATAAAGAAACTTATATTATCCAAAATGGAGGAGTGGGTTTATCAGGATCTATTAATTTTGATTTTTTAGTAGGTAATGCCATAATTGAAAAAAGTACTTTGAGCTTAGGCGATAAACCTTTTAAAATTTTTGGAAAAGAAAGCCTTGATATTGGTGGTTATTTCTTTGCAACAGTTCCAACAAATCTAAAACTTGAAAATTCTAAAATTAATTTTGGTAGAGAAAGGTATATAGGCAAAGTAATTAATAAGCCTGGAAAATTAGACTTAAACATTTTAACAGGAAAATTAAAAGAAAATGCAAATCTAGAAATTATAGGCTTAACAGAATTAACATTAAAAAATATTTATGCAAATATAAAATCTTATCAAGCAACATTCCAAAATTCTTTAACAGGCTCTTTAGTAAGGATAAATCAGTTAAATATAGAAGATTTCTTAAAAAAGTCTAAGCAATAATAGTAATAATATTGCAAAGTTTATAAACCCTTAATTTCTATAATTTTAAGGTGTTTAACTAAAAATGTCAGACAATGCAATTATATTCCAAAGAACTCTTAATTATGAAGGAAAGTCATTTGAAACTTTAAGAGAAAATGAAGTTCCAATGGCTCTTGAACAAGCCCAGGGGCATGTAAAAAGTGGCTTTGTATTCACAGCGCCTGATCTTATCGAACAAAGGATAAATCATCCTGATTTAAACCATCCATTCTGGAATAGGTATACTACTTTAACAGAAGAAAATAGAATAGAAGAGACTATATTAACCTTCCATGGAGGCTACGTATTTAACACTCCTAAAAGAATAAAAACTGCAATAAGTCAAGGATTAATTAACGGGGCAGGAAGACTAACAGATAAAGAAATAAAAATCTTAAAAGCATCCATTAAAAAAGGAGCAATACAAGATACACAAATTCCAATTATAAATTATGGGGATTTCATTAAATTTACTCAATCTCAAATCTTGTAATTGCCAAGACCATACTGCGTTTCCATGCCATTAAGTCAAGCACAACAGTTAGAATCAAAAAGTCATCCTTTAAGCACATTGGGCAAATCCCCTTTAT
>JACQNH010000010.1 GCA_016203175.1 Candidatus Woesearchaeota archaeon | reverse complement strand
GCTGAGAATCATGAACTGTACTTAAGGGAAATAAAAAAAGAGTTTTTTTCTTACTTATTAAAAAGCTTCCCGGAGACAGTAAACTGGGATAATGAATTAGTCATCAAGGATTATCTTAAAACAACAATTATAGACAAGATAATCAAGTCAGACCTTCCGGAAAGGTTTAGCAATATTAATAAAGAATTATTATATAATCTATTAGAATTGTTTTACAAAGAGCCTGGATTCTATCTTGATTATGATAATCTATCAAGAAATCTAAGGATAAGCAAGAATACTCTGTACAAGCATATTTTCTATCTTGAATTTTGCTATTTAATAAGAATTGTTAAAAATTTTAGGCCAAGCACTTTGTCAACGAGCAGAAAGCTGCAGAGAGTTTATCCTTATTGGTGGAATCTTGCATACTGCTATGGAGAAAATAACGATAAAATTTTAGAGTCTTTTGTTTTAAGTACAATAGACGGAAAGTATTATTGGAGGAATTTAGAAAAAGAGATAGATTTCTTAAAAATTGAAGACAAGAACATTCTGCCTATCGAAGTTAAAAATAGGGAAAGGGTTGAAGACAGGGATCTGAATACATTAAAATTATTTATGAATAAATATAATCTAAAGAAATCTCTTCTCCTATACCTTGGGGTTAAAGAAATTAGAGAATTTGATGGTAGAAAAATTGAATTTATTCCATTTTGGGAATGGTTGCTGGTGCAATAGTCTAACTACTTCTTTTACAAATTCTCCTTTTGTCTTATAACTTAATTTAAACTTTTTGATTACTTCATCAATTTCCTTAACTAAGTCTTCAGGCAAAGCGACGTTTATATAACGCTCATGTTTAATAGTGTATTACCTAAGAACAAAGAAGATATTTAAAAGTATTTATTGAGAAGCATGATTCATTTTTATATCTTTAAAACCCAAACCAGTACCTTCTACAATCCTATTTTTAACAGAAACCCTTAATTTATTTAACTCCCTAATCTTAATCGCCCTTCTACCCACTTCTTCTAAGCCCAATTCACCTTCCTTACCCTTTCTAATATCATTTTCTAAATCCCAAATCTTGCCATTTAAATCATATAACTCCTTAATCCACCCTTCCATAATCAAACCTTTCTTCTTAAATTTATTAATCTCTTCCAAATAAACATTATATTCATTTTCCAAATGTTTTTCTCCAATCCTTTCTAATTTCAATTTACATATAGTAAACCTATCAATTATTTCAGGTAAAGGCATTTCCATTAAATTTTAATCAAAAATTTCATTTAAAAACAATTATGAACCAATCATCCAAATATCTTCTTAATTAAAATAGTAGCATAACTTCCAGCAGGTAAAGTAAAATTCAAGATACATTTTAATTTGCCCTCATTTAATTCATCATTTAAATATTTATAATTCAACTCTTTAATATTAATAAAAGCGTCTCTTTCAACCCCCAGACTAATTAACTCAGGCATTTCCCTAATTAAAAAATCCTTTTGTATAATCTTTTCTTTGTTCAACAATTCAAGATAAATCTTCTCAATTACTTCATCATTAAATTTAGTATCAAAATTAAGTAAAGGGATTTTCAAATCATTAAAGTTATCTAAATCAGTAAACAAAAAACCGTTTTTAACATTATTTTTAGAAAATTTTAATTTGATATACTCTTTTAAAACCAAATTGAATAAATAAGATTGGTAGGCATGTAAATATAATTTCAAAATTTTTTTATTAAAATTTCTTAAAGCACCTACAAAATCATTATTTTTAACTTCTAAATTCAATTTTTTACATAAATCCTTAAAATTTCTCTTAATCAGCATTCTCCCAATTTCAATATTAAAATTTTCTTTACCAAACCTCTGCTCATCAAAATAATTCTCCATAAACTTAACATTAACAGGAATCTTTTTACTTAAATCCCTAACAGTTATTACAAAATTATTAAACTTAGAAACACCTAAATTTATTCTTTCATCACCATAACCTAAAAATTTAAGCTCTAAATCAGTATTTTTCCATTCTAAATTCCCTTTATTATAACCATAAACAGAAATATACTGCTCAGATACACTTACTTTATCCTTTAAACCTGAATAATTAACATTCTTTAAAAAAACATTCAATACCTTACTAATAACTTCTACAGCCTTATTGGTAGTATAATTCTTCTTCTTTAATAAAAAATAGCCATATTTACTTTTATCCTTAAACTCTAAACTACATACTTCTTTAACTACAAAATCCTCCGGTACAGACTTAATTTTCATTTTAAAAAATCTTTAAATACATATAAATTTAAACTTACCTGATGAATAAGCTAATTATAATTCTGGATGGCGCATCAGACTCAGGTTTTAATACACCTTTAAAATTAGCAAACATTCCAAACTTAAATTTCTTAGCAAAAAATGGAAAATGTGGTTTAATGGATGTTATAAATAAAGACATTGCACCAGAATCAGATGAAGCAATGATATCCCTACTTGGCTTTAATGTCAAAAAGGTTTATACAGGAAGAGGAATATTGGAAGCTTTAGGTTCAAAAATAAAAGTAAAAAATAAAGTTTACTTAAGAGCCAATTTTGCATCCTTGAATGAAGATGGATCAATAAAAAACATAGAAGCTCCCCCTTCAAAAAAAGAAATATTAAAAATTAAAAAAGAATTTAAAAAATTAGATATATTATTCATCCATACAATAGGTTATAGGGGAGTTTTAATCATAAACACAAAATCACCAAAAGTTACACCCTCCCATCCAGGCTACGAATTAAAAGAAAATTTTCTAACAACTGCAATACCGCTCAAAAATAAAAAACTATACCCTAAATTTTCAAAACCTTTAGAAAAAGCAGCAATTGAAACTTCAAAGATAATAAATCAAATAACGCTTTTATCAAAATTTTTATTAAAAGACAAAGTAATTTTAACTAGAGGTGCATCAAACAAACTTCCAAAACTAAAACCATTAAAAAATTTCATCCTAATAGCAGACATGCCTGTGGAATTAGCAATTGGTAAATTATGTAAAATGAAAGTAATGAAAAAACCAAAATCTTTAATAAAATTATCAAGAATTGTTTTAAAAAATATTAAAAATCACAATATCTACATTGAAATAAAAGGCCCTGATTCATTTGCACATCAAGGAAATAAAATGGGAAAAATAAAAGCAATTGAAAAAATAGATAAAGAATTCATAAGTAAGATTAAAGACCTTAAAAACACCATTATATACATAACCTGTGACCATTCTACACCTTGTAACTTAAAAGCCCATTCAAATGACCCAGTTCCAGTTTTAATCTATGGCAAAGGAAAAGATAACTGCCCTGCTTTCAATGAAATAGACTGCAAAAATGGTTCTTTAGAAAGATTTCATGGAAAAAATTTATTAACTCTTTTATAATAATTTTACAATATAAAATTTAATAAAGAGCAATTATAAACTAAAATAGAATGGAAGAGCTTATCACCTTTGAATATTTGTACGATGTTTTAAGAAAAGAGAAATATGCAAAAGAACTCCAAAAACTTGATGATAATTTCCTGTCAAACCTTAAAAAATATATAACAGAAAAAACTAAAATTTTACTATCTCAAACAGAAAAAAACTCCATCTTCTCCGCTGCAGAAACTATTAAAACTAGAAAACAGTTAGATAATGTTCAAAAACTAATAAAAGAATTATTTGAAAGAAGAGAAAGTAAAATCTTACATTTAGCATTTGTAGCCTCCAAAGTAGAAGGAAAACACCATCTAGCCTCAAATCTAGTAAAAGAAGAGGAAATTTTATTCAAAGACATAATACAAAAACTAAATGAATTCAGAAATTTAACTATAATCCCCTTATTAGACTTAGAAACAATTGAAGACTCAAAACCAAAAGATATAAAAATAGATATTAAAGCAGAAACAAAGACAATAAAAGTCTTAGAGCCTATACCTCAATTTATTGGCGAGGATATGCAGGTTTACGGACCTTTTAATCAAAAAGAAAAAGCAGTCTTACCAGTAGAAATTGCAGAACTGCTTATAGAAAGAAAAATTGCAGAATTAGAAAATGAAATTACCTAAAAAACGAAATCACTTTTGTCCTAAATGTAGAAAGCATACAGAACACACAGTTTCTATAGCTAAAAATATGGGAAGAAATAAAACACATCCAATGTCAAGAGGTTCAAGAGCTAGAATGCGTAGAAGAGGTCAAGATAGAGGCTTCGGAAACAAAGGTAGAACCTCCAAAGGTGCAGTTTCATCTTTCTCCATGACGGGCGCTAAAACATCTAAAAAACAAGATTTAAGATTTACTTGCTCTGTTTGTAAAAAAACATCAGGAATAAGAAAAACATTTAGAGCTAAAAAAATAGAATTAATTTAAATTACTTATTAAATTCACATTTAATGCAGCTTAAACAAACATCATTATTACACTCAATAACTAAATTTTCATTTAAATTAAAATAATAACTCTTTCCACCAACAACCGCTATATTCTTATCAACACCACTTATAATCTGTCCTTTTAGTCTACTATTTTCATTATATAATTCAATATTAATTAAATTATTAGCACTTATTTTATCAGTATATAAAGCATAAATATCACTTCTTTTAACAATTTCCACAGCTAAACCTTCTACAATTACATTTTTGGTTCTCACACCACCTTCAAGTAAATTTTTCCCTTCACTTAAATTATTGATAATACTAGGCTCACCAACAACAAAACCAGTTATAGAAATGTTTTGAAAAAATAGTATAGATCCTAGTAAAATTATCCCAATAAATAAAAACATCAATAAACCCCTTCTTATCACCTCTACCATAATTATAGACTACAACTCAAAGCTTAAATAATTTTCTAAAAATTAAAAACCCCCCAAAAGCCTTATAAATCCATTCTAAAGAAGTTTAAACTATGAAAATGCTACAAGAACCATCTTCAAAATTTATAAAAGTTAGATGTGCTAAATGCAAAAATGAACAGATAATATTTGGAAAGCCATCAGTAAATATAAATTGTTTAGTCTGTGACTCAGTCCTGGCAGAATCAACAGGTGGAAAAGGAAAAATAAAAGCTAGAATTTTAGAAGTTTTGGAATAAAATGTACTATAAAAAACAAGGTTTCCCAGAAGAAGGAGAATTTATATTATGTACTGTAAAACAAGTTCTTCATAATTCAGTTTTCGTTTCTTTAGACGAGTACGAAAATAAAGAAGGCTTAATTCATATCTCAGAAATCTCAGCAGGTAGAATAAGAAATATAAGAGATTACGTAAGAGAAGGTAAAAGAATAGTTTGCAAAGTTCTTAAAGTTAATAAAGAAAAAGGCCACATAGACTTGTCTTTAAGAAGAGTTTCCTTGCAAATGAAAAAAAACAAGGAAATAGAACACATGTTAGAAGAAAGAGCAGAAAAAATTCTTGAAAGTGTAGCAAAACTAGAAAATAAAACCATAAAAGAAGCATACGAAATAGCAGGAAAAAAAATATTACAAAATTACGGTTCATTACAAAATTTCTTTTTAAAATTAGTAGAAGATAATTCAATAATAAAAAACCTAGCAATAGAAGATAAAAAATTTGAAAATGAACTTCTTAAAATAGTAAAACTAAAAATTAAGCTTCCAGAAGTAAAAATTCAAAAAAAATTAAAATTATCTTCTTTAGAACCATCGGGAATAACGATAATAAAACAAATTCTATTAAAAGCTTTAAATTTCGCAAAGGAAAAAGGTATTAACTTAACAATAAAATACGCCTCAGCACCGCTTTATGCATTAAAAATAACCTCAAAAGACTATAAAAAAGCAGAGGAAGATTTCAAATTAATAAACTCTTTAATAGAAACAGAAGCAAAAAAGTTAAAAACTAAATTCTCTTTAGATTAAGAATGAAAATAGAAATAAGAAAATGTCCTAAATGCCTGGAATACACACTAAAATCTTTATGTGAAAAATGTAAATCAGTAACAATAACAATAAAACCAGCAAAATATTCCCCAGAAGACAGATATGGCCGTTATAGAAGATTGGCAAAAAAGCTTTAAGCCAAAACCTTTATAAGCTTACAAGGTAATTATAAAAAATGTTTAAAATTAAAGAGTATTCTAAGGTAAAATTAAAGACACCCATATTAATAGAAGGTTTACCAGGTATGGGGAATGTAGGTAAAATAGCAATAGACTTCATGATAGACACTTTAGATGCCAAAAAAATATTAGAAATATCTTCTTATGGCTTTCCGCATGCAGTCTTTGTAAATGAAGATAATTTAGTAGAACTTCCAACAATACAAATATATCATAAAAAAGTAAAAAACAATGATTTTTTATTAATGGCCGGAGACATTCAACCCTTAGATGAAAAAGGATGCTATGAATTCTGTGACACGATTTTAGACGTCTTTGAAAAACATAAAGGAAAGGAAATAATTACATTAGGTGGGGTAGGCTTGCAACAACCACCTAAAGAACCTAAAGTGTATTGCACATCAAATACAAAATTAGAATTAAATAACCTAAAGAAATATGGCGCAAACCCTAATATCTATGGTATTGTAGGCCCTATTGTAGGAGTTTCAGGTCTTCTAGTTGGTCTAGCAAAAGAAAGAAATATTTTAGCATCAGCATTACTAGCAGAAACATTCGGACATCCAGCATATCTAGGAATAAATGGTGCAAAGGAAATTTTAAAAGTAATCTCAAAAAAATATAATTTATCATTAGACTTAAGACCTTTAAATGAAAAACCAGAAGAAAATATAGAAAGAATTAAAAAAGTTAATGAGCTAAATAAAAATTTAAAAGAACAAAAAACAAAATTATTAAACAAAACAGATTATATTGGTTAAGGATTTTTATAACTACAATATCTTTCAATTGCAATTGTATTAGTTTCAATTATAGCATTCAAATAACCTAAGGGGGAATCATAGAATTTAATCTTATCTTTATCAACACCAAATAATGCTCTTGACTCAGGATAAACTACCAATACAGAATCCATCAAATTCATTGCCTTTTGACCATAATTAAAACTTTCATTAAAATAAGACCTTCCTAACAATAATTCTGGAACTTCGCTGCATTTAAATCCATCAAAAGTTACACCTTCTAACCCTAAATTATATCCTAAATACCAAAATTTCTCACTTTCCAACATATTTAACCTTACATCTACCAATAAAATAGCGCTTTTTGTTTTGTTTACTCCTTCTTTAACTAAATCTTTTCTTAATTTGGTTAAATCATCTCTCATTAAAGATAGATTATCAAAACCAAGCATAGTGCCATTCAACATCTCATTTTTAAAATCACCACTATACTTTATATCTAATTTTTTAATCTCTTGATATGCAAAATTATAATCTTTTTTAGCACAACCAACTAAAAATATTACCAAGATCAACAAAATAAAAATTGTCTTTTTCATAACTTTTTAACCTAAATTAGATATTAAAAACCTTACTAAAATTGATCTATTTTGTATATCTTTAAAAAGTTACAATCTTATTTAAAACTCAACCAAATGTTTTTGATTTATATCTTTAGAATGTTGGTTATTTGAATCATCAATTATAGGGACCCCATAAACACCATCATAACCTCCTTTTACTTTTATTTTACCTTTCCTATTAAGCAAAATTGCATTAGCAATCCTTTGATCAACCTTACTTAACAAATCTTCTTCAGAAATATTTAATAAAACATTAAATTCAGAACCAAATCTACTAATCAATTTATCATATTCATTCCATACCTTTTTTGTCAAAACACCGACCTTTAATATACTAGCTAATATTTCTTGCAATGGAATTAGGGTTCTAAATGGGACTGCATTTTCAGGTACAAATCCCTCAGGCCTATCTGCAAGTTGTTCAACCCTAGCTGCAACCCCAATAGTCAGCTTTCCCTTACATTTTGGACAAATATTATTCAACTTCTCAGCTTCGGATGATTCAAAACTTACACCACAATTCCTATGCCCAGTCAAGTGATATTTACCAAAAAAAGGACTAACCTCTATCGTTCCACTTAAACCTACTCTTTTTCTTATGGCTTTTATAATATTTTCATAGCTTAATTCTTTTAAATCAAAAATAGTAGCCTCTCTTCCTAAACGATATGGCCAAAAGCTATGTGAATCAGAATTACTAACAATTGTGTACCTGTCCAATTTTGATATTCGCCAGTTCATCGCTGGATCACTACTCAAACCAGTTTCAATTGCATAGATATGTTCAGTTTGATCTTGAAAACATTCTTGAATAGAATCAAAACCAGAATCGCTACCAAACACGCCAAACCAGGGTGTCCAAGAATGTGCACAAATTATTTCAATCATATCATCAATATTTTTTAAACCTTTAACTAATTCTATACAAGACATTCCAAATATTGGTCTTCCATCATAATCCAATCTTCCTTTACTACCTAAAAATTTTGTAATTTCATCAGCTATTTTACCATTAGGAGAAAAAATTAACAAATGAACAGCTCTTCTTTTTCCACCCTGACTAAACATCAAACTTACCTCAGTCTGCCAAATAAAAGGAAATTTATTTTTAGTCCACAAAATACCATTTTTATCCTCTTTTAAATATTTATCAATATCTTTCCTATGTAACGGATGTTGAAAATCTCCAGTACCTAACAAATTTACACCTTTGATTCTTGCATATTTTTCTAAATTTTCAATACTCAAATCCTTACTAGTAGCCCTAGAATATTTAGAATGTATCTGTAAATCAGCTATCACTTCCATCTTCTAAAAATTAAAAAATTAGTTTATATAAATTTCTAAGTTTTAAACACTACTTTGAAAGATTAAATTCCTGCTCACATTTATTAATTATTGTCTCAACAGCTTCAACATCTTCATTATAGCCAATTAAAGTTAGAATAACCTCCTTTTTCTGTCTTTTGAACAGTTTAAAACAGGGCTCAAATATTGTAAAGTAACACCTGGACTAAAATATGCTAAACAAGCCCTTCAGAAAGAATATTAAAAACCTTTCTTAATGAAATTACTTTAGCAGAATTAGTTGGTTTAATATAATTTAACATCTCGACTAAAGCCTACGGTCTTTTACTTTTACTCTTTTACCTTTACTATTTCTCTTGCAATAGTCAAAGCTCGTGACCACCACCAGTCATCGCTTGACCTTCGGTCATCCCTTCGGGAACGCTATAGACTGGTGGCATGCTCGCCTTCGGCTCGGGTCACTCGCTTAGAAGCTGGTTAATCTTGTTTGT
>JACQNH010000008.1 GCA_016203175.1 Candidatus Woesearchaeota archaeon | reverse complement strand
GTGATAAAGAGTAATTAGAGATTTTACTGTTTTTGAGCAGAAAGAATACTCAAAAACCTATTTATTCAAAGTTCTCTAAACTTCTTTTTCTAAGATTGTTTTCTTCTTTTTGTTCAACCTTAAGTTGCATAGCTATTTCTGTATCAGTTAAATTCTGTTTTTTATGCATCAAAATTCGTTTTTTGACTTTTCTTCTAGATCTCATTTTTGTTAAGAATCTTGCTTGTATTTAAACTTTTCTATTTTTACTACTTTTTAGTTAAAAATAACATCCTAAAATAAGGCTAGTAATAATTTATTTTATATTTACTATTTTGAAATATAGGCCTTATTGCAAATTATGAGAATATTTTTTTTATAAGATTAAGGGACAACTTTCCAAGCTTCCCACTGAAAACAGCAGTACCACTTGGAACGGAGGCCTGTTTTACTTCTGTGTTCGAAATGGGAACAGGTAGAGCCAAGCCCCTATGATCGTCCTCAAGAATTATACAAGGGTTTTATTTATAAACTTTACTTTTTGCCTTTAAAAACTATTATATCCCTCTTATTTAGCTCTTTAAAGAAGTTTTCTGGATTAATGCATTTTTCTGAGGGTAAGACTCCTTTTATATTGATTTTATTACTATATATCATTTGAGCTATTATAGATGGTGGGGTTGCAGTATTATAAACGCCTGCAGGAATATTATTTTTACTTTTTGTTAGGCAATAAAGAATAAGATTTTTAGACTTTCTGTTTTTTATTCCTTTTAATTCAAGTTTTAAATATTCCAAATCATTTATTTTTTTAGTTTTAGGAAGCCATTGATTCATTATTCTTGCTGTAAAATCCTTTGGTTTAATTTTTATGTTATTAATTTTTATATCTTTTTCTGAGGCAAAGCCAGCTTTTATTAAAAACTGAATTTTGTTTTTGAAATCTTCATTAAAAGTAACTCTGAAGGTGCATTCCTTTAGATTGAAAGAGGATGGAAATGTGGCTAATTCTGAATGTAATGTTAAGAAACCTTTTAATTTTCCTACTGGTTTTGGAAATTCAATTTCTTTTTCTCCTGTCACTGGTTTTAAAAATTTTAATTTTCTTTTTGTTAAGACAGCTGGTTTTAACATAAATTCATCAAATAAAGTATACATAGTGTAAGGCAGAACAAATGGCTGATTATATTTTGTAAAATCTTTGTCTCCAAAGCTTATGTGGATTTCTTCTAATTTATCAAAAAATTTAGAACCATAAGCTGCCATAATATTTGTAATTCCTGGTGTTGAGCCACAGCCTAAAACTGCAATTAGATTATTTCTTTTGAATTCTTTATGTAATTTTAATTGTTTTTTTGTCATATGAAATAAACCGCCTAAATCTAAATAATTTGCTTTAGCTTTTAAACAGGCTTTCATGATGTGCAGGTTTAGATAGTAAATTACACAATTAATGACAACATCAGAACCTTTCAAAATTTCAGCTGTTTTATTTATATCTTTAACATTTACACCTAAACCTTTTACTCTTTTGTTATTAAATGAAGATGCATATTCTTCTGCCTTTTTTTTGTCTGAACCTGCAATTACTATTTCACAATGTTTACAAGATGAAAATAGATCTTTAGCTACAACTTTACCTATATTTCCATAACCACCTAAAATTATTATTCTTTTCATCTTTTTTTATCCTTTTTTGAATATAAAAATATATTGTTTAAAACAGATATAAGATTAGTATTGTAAGGATAATCATATTTCCAAAATCTGCCAATGATGTTGTTATTGGAATTAGAAAATTATTTGGATCTTCGCCTTTATTATAGAAATAAATACCTGAAATTATGGATATTGTGAACAGTAGAATAACTAATAATAGAATATCTAAAATTGAAATTAAGAATACTTTATAGATTATACTTAAACTTAAAGGATAGTTTTGAAATTTTGAAATTATTAAAGCTATAACTGCGGTAAGTAACGACATTAAAACAGAGATTATTAATATTTGAATGAAAATTTTTGATACTCTTTTGTTTATTTTAACTTTTTTTATTTTTCCTTCATGGATCATAGTGGAAAATTTTGAAGAAAGGATAACTCCATAATCCCCTGCCATGTCATTTAAGGCTGGAAGCAAGATAACTAATGGTAGGATTGAGATAAGGATATGTTTTATATTTTCTATTGCAAAGCCACCAAATGAACTTAATAAAGATGCAAGAAGTAAAATTTTAATACTTTCTTTGATTATTGTTTTTGAAACATGCGAATGAGGGCCATATTCTTTGATGTAGAATAATGTTCTTTTTGAGATTTTATGTTTTTTGTGGATTTTATGCAATAATGGGTGAAATTTTTTTCTTTCTAATCTTCTTAATTTTTGCAGTAGGTATTTCATATTATCACCAATGTTATTAGTAATGCTAAAATGCTTGTGATGTCTCCTGTTGAGGTTAAAAATGGACCTATAATATTGTTAGGATCATGGCCTTTTTTGAATAAGTAAAATGTTGTGAATAATGTTAAAGGGATTTCAATTGCATTTGCCAGGATTCCTGCGATTAATGGCAAGAGGATTATTTTATATGTTATTGTATTAGTGAGGAAATAGTTAAATAAGAATGCAATTAAACCTAAAATAAAAGAGATTAAAACTGCTAGAAAGGAAGAAGCTATCAGATTTCCTTTGATTATTTTTGTTTCTATTTTATTTGGATTTATTACTTTTAAAAATAGGCCTGAACTTAATCTAGATGCAAAAGAACCACTTATGCTGCCCCTCATTTCTAAAAATCCTGGTAGTATTATCAACATCCCTGGAATCAAAAGGAGTTTTTTTGTATATAATGCTAAAACAGTTCCTGCAATTAAACCGCCTGTAACTGAGATTAATTGGGCTGATAAGATTTCTTCAAAGTCTTTATCAAATATTTTCATGACTTTTCTTATAAGATTTAGTATTTTAATGATTTTGGTTTTGAAACTTTAGAAATAGAAACACTTTAAATCTTATTTATTTTATAAAACTTTAAATGAAAATGGATTTTACGCAGCAATTAGTGGATAAGATTAATAATAGTGAGTTTACTAGCATTAAAGAGATTATTAAATTAAAGGATATGTTAAGCAGGGAATTAAAGCCTTCTAAAGCACCTAAGCTAGCTCATGTTTTGTTGAAATTAAAAACAAATCTGAAGATTAAGCCTGTAAGAACAATTTCTGGTGTTGCTCCTATTGCAATAATGACTAAACCGTATAAATGCCCACATGGAACCTGCTTATTTTGTCCTGGTGGAGTTAATAGTTACTTTGGGAATGTGCCACAATCTTATACTGGAAATGAACCTGCTTCTATAAGAGCGTTAAGGAATAATTATGATCCTTATTTACAAGTTTTTAATAGACTAGAGCATTATGCAGCTATAAATCATAATTTTCAGAAGGTTGAATTAATCATTATGGGTGGAACTTTTTGTTCGATGGATAAAGAATATCAAGAGGAATTTGTGACTTATGCTTTAAAGGCGATGAATGATTTTTCTGAAATGTTTTTTATTAATGGAAAATTTAGCAAGGAGAGATTTAATGAATTTTTTGAGACGTCTTTAAGTTTTTTTAATGAGGAGAGGACTAAAAAGATAAATGAGAAATTATTGAAATTTAAAAGTAAAAGCAGTCTTTTTGAAGAGCAAAGAAAAAATGAAGATTCTAATATAAGATGTGTTGCTTTGTGTGTTGAAACTAAACCTGATTATGGATTAAAAAAACATGGAAATGAAATGTTAAGATTAGGTGTAACTAGGGTTGAAGTTGGAGTTCAAAGTGTTTATGATGAAGTTTTAAGATTTTTTAATAGGGGGCATACAGATGAAGATACTAGAAAATCAATTAGAAATTTAAAGGATTTAGGTTTTAAAGTAAGTATTCATTTGATGCCTGGTTTGATTTTGGATAAAGAAAAGGATTTAGAAGGAATGAAAAGAATTTTTGAAGATTCAGATTATAGGCCAGATATGTTAAAGATTTATCCTTGCAGGGTTTTTCCTGGAACTGGTTTAGAGGGATTGTATAAATTAGGAAAGTTTAAACCGATAAATGATGATGAAGCAAGTGAGATAATTTCTGAATTTAAATCTTTTATTCCTGAATATTGCAGAGTTCAAAGGATTAATAGGGATATACCAAGTACGATTGATGTTAAAGGAATTACTAAAGCAAATTTAAGGGAGATTATTAAGAAAAAAATGCAAGAGAAAGGTTTGAGGTGTAGATGTATAAGATGTAGAGAACCAATGGGGAAAAGTTTGGATTTTGATAAATTAGAATTTAAAGAACTTTATTATGAAGCTTCAAAAGGGAAAGAGTTTTTTATTTTTTGTGAAATTGAGGATAGTTTAGTTGGTTTTTGTAGATTAAGATTTCCTTTTGAAATTTTAAGAAAAGAGATTAATGAAAAGACTGCTTTAATTAGGGAATTGCATGTTTATTCCAATGCTTTAGGTTTAAATGAAAGAAGTGATGAAAGTTTACAACATAGAGGCATAGGAATAAAGTTAATGAAAATTGCTGAAGAAATTGCTTTAAAAAATGGAAAAAATAAATTATTGGTTATTTCTGGTATTGGTGTTAGGGAGTATTATGCTAAGAAATTAGGTTATAGAAAAGAAGGGTCTTATATGGCGAAAGTTATTTAAAGTTCTATTAATTATTAATTGTATGATAGAATTAGGCGGGAATATAAAATTAGAAGGTTTTGAATCTGTAGAACCAGCTAAGTTAATTGTTGCTAAAAAAATGATTGGAAATTATGCTAAAAAAATAAACGAGAAAAAGCAATATAATGAGCTTTTGGTTACTTTAAAGGTCGAAGACAAAGAATTTAGTATTTCTGTAATTTGTGATTGCGGGGAAGAAAAATTAAGCGGTTCAAAAAAGGATAAAAATATGTTTTTTGCAATAGATGTGGCTTTACAAGAGATTTTAGGTGGGATTTAACAAAATGGTCTTCTTAAATTATAGTCAAAATTTTGTACCCTTAATAATTTTTGTAATTTCTTTTGTGATTTTGACAAAGATTGATTCTATGATTGTTTTTCTTGCACATTCTTATATCATTTCAAATAAGAAATTTAAATATTTTGAAGAACAACCTTTTAGATATATATTCTTTTCTTTAAAACTTTTTTTAGGAAAATTTACTTTTGATGAAAAACTTAAATATTATACTTTAATTCATAGAATTTTATTTATTTTACATATTGTATTAATTATAATCTTTATAATAGGTTTCTTTTGGATTTTTAGGAGGGGATTATAAGATGAAATGCGAAGCTTGTAAAAAGGATGTTAATAAATTTGATTTTATGGCTATGATTAAGACAGGTTTTACTAGATATTTTTTTAATTCTAATTTTTATTTTTTCTTTTTGCTTCCATATTGGTGGGTTACTAGCCAACTTTACAGACAATTGAACAAGAATGTTTCTTATATGCATTTTTCTTGTTGGGAAAAGAAGAAATACGCTGAAAAGTTTGGGATTCATATTGCTTCGTCATCATTGCAATTAAGGGTAGTTCCTTATGTTTTCTTCTTTTTTATTTTTTTAATAATTATTTTGGCTTTTTTAGCTCCTTGGATAAAATCTTGCCATTATACCTCAGAAACTTTTATGGGTTTATTTACTGGACAAGCAGAAGGAGGATGCGTAGAAAACAGGATTTTGGAGGTAATACCTTATCCATTGTACCTTACTGTTGTTTTATCGAGTTTAAGTCTATATTTTTTACTTTTTATATCTTATTTATTGGCTAGAAAGTATGTAACAAATATAGTATAGAAGTGTTTTTTAAGGTAAGAAATTTTTAGCAGAGTTTAACAAAAAGGTTTATAAAGTTGATTTATTCTTGAGGTTAAAATGAGCATTAGAAAATATGGAAGTAGAAGGAAATCCAGAAGCAAATTAAGAAAGAATATTAGGGATAGGGGTAAAATAAGTATAACAAGGTATTTACAGGAGTTTAAATCAGGAGATAAGGTTTTATTAGATGCTGAACCTGCTATTCAAAAGGGAATGTACCATCCTAGATATCATAGTTTAGCAGGTATAATTATAAATAAAAGAGGCAATGCTTATGAGGTAAAAATAAATGATAATGGCAAAGATAAAAATATTTTTGTTAGATCAGTGCATTTGAGGGGGATAAAATGACTTATATAAAATTGATAAATGAACAATCATTAAGTATGGCTGAATTAAAAAGTAGAATTGATGGCCTTGAAAAGAGGGACGAGAAATTAAGTGCCAGAGGACAAAAAGCAAAAGAATATTTGAATTATTCAGTTCTGTTAGATACTAAAAAGGCTGTTGAATTAAAAGAGAAATTAAACAAGCTAGAGATTCCAAGATTAAGAGAAAGGCATTTCAACAAGATTTTAGATATTGTGCCTAAAAATGAAGATATGGTTAAAGCGATCTTTATGGGTGAGAATATAACTGTAAGACCTGAGGATATAGTAAAAATATTAGAAACTGTGAAAGAATATGCCAAATAAAAATGATAAGACAAAATATCAAAGAGGAATTTGTAATAGTAATAGACTTTTTACCAAATGGATATCCCTTTGATACAAGACCTTTACATCAAAAAACACCAATAGCCCAGGCAATAGGAAAAAATCATTTTGTTCTTTTGGAATTAGTGCCTAAGAGAGGAGTAACATTAAATATTGGCAAAGAGGTTTATATTGGGGAAGGGAAAAGAGAAGAGATACATCATATTATAGGAAAGCTAGATTATAATAAATTAACAAATACTGCTAAAAGCGAGTTAGATTTTATTTTGAAAGATGTAGTTGAGAAAGATGAGAAAAGATTTGTGGATTTTTTTAATAAATCTCAAGCTATTAATAAAAGAATTCATCAATTGGAGTTATTACCGGGGATTGGAAAAAAACATATGATGATGATTTTAGAAGCTAGGGATGAAAAAGAATTTGAAAGTTTTAAAGATATAAAAGACAGGGTTAAATTGTTGCCTGATCCTGAAAAAGCAATTATAAGAAGGATATTAGTTGAATTGAATAATGAGGACAGGTATAAGTTATTTACTGAAGAAGGCGGTTATTAAAAGCAGTTTTTTGAATTATTCTTTGTACTTTGGATTGAAGTCTACAATTAGACCTTCGTGAAGAATGTATTTTCCTTTTTTAATATCGTTTTGTGCCCTTAATAATTCTTCAAGAGTGATGTAATCGAATCTCGAACTTCTTGCTTTTATTATATTAGCAGATTTTTTTGGCATTAATTTATGATCTGTTTCAATTACCCTCTGTGATCTTTGTATAATATATCCCACTACTAGTTCTTTTACACTACGGAAGTTGCTTATTTGTTTTATACAATATACGATATTCTCCAAATGAGATAAAATTGAAAATTCTGGTATTGGGATATCTAATTTAATAATTTCTGTTTCATTTTTTCTTCTTGTTGTTATCATATTTTAGCTATTATGAGCAAATATTTATATACTTATCTATTTATTATTTGTTTAGATAATCCTCTACGAATACGCGTAGAACATATCCCTTTCTTTCTTCGAATTTACATTCTCTATTTTGTAATAATCTTCTTAATTCTTTATATTTGCCTCCGATTATTGTAGTTAAAATTAAGGGGTTATTTCCAATTTGTTCGGCTATCTTAAACTCTTTTACTGTAAGAAAATCTTGCAAATTAGACGGTTTCTTATTGTTTGAAGTACGACAAACTAATAATGGAATATCCCATGCTTCATATATTGCTAAGTCATTTTTTATAAACTCGTCATTGTTTTTAATCTTTTTTCCCTTTCTATCTAATTTAAATATGCTTGTATATTTTTTAAGTAGGTCAATAATTTTTCTTAATTCTTCTTTATTAGTAATTCTAATCGATAATTCATACTGGATCGATTCTTCAATCACGTCTCTTAATTTTTTAGCTTCATTAAATGCTAATTCTCTTCCCATTAAAGTAAAGTACCTTTTTTTCTTCTTAGGATCAAGCCACTGAGTCTTAGTTCTATAATTTGTAAGTCTTTCTAATACTTTGCTTCTATCAATTAATCGGTTACTAATGATTATTTTTTCCTCTAAATTTATTTCTTTCTCTAAAATATTAAATAATTCATGGGAATGTCTATCGTACGTCTTTAAGTCAGAGTGAAAATAACTTAGCTGTATTAAATTGGTATCTTTGGTGATATTGTCATAGAGGTTATATCCTGTAATTACTCTATCTCTAATTAATGGAAAATATTTCTCTCTTAATTCTTGTATCCCTCTTTCGTTTATTATTCTTTCTAATCTATTAGTCATAATTTTAGCAGATTTTATTGTTTTTAAACCTTCCTATTTATAATTATTATATAGTGGTAAATAAACTTAAATAAATACCTTTTTAAATTCTAATTTAACTTACTTTATTGTTGGAGGTGTTAAATGAACGAGCAACAAAAGGGTCCACCAAAAGAGCTTAAAAAGATTAGTGATACGGTATGGGAGATTCCTAAGACATATAAAAAAGGAATGTTAGTTCCTGCACGTATTATAGCAACTGAAAAGCTCATAAAAGATATGGATCCTGGTGTGTATGATCAGATAACAAATGTGGCAACATTACCTGGAATTCAGAAGTATGCTTTGTGCATGCCTGACGGTCATTGGGGATATGGGTTTCCAATTGGTGGTGTAGCTGCATTTGATTTGGATGAAGGTGTAATTAGTCCTGGGGGCATAGGATTCGATAACGTGAAATAAAAAGTTTCACACCGAAAGATCAATTGTGGAATGTCTCTAGCTTTAACTAATTTGACGTATAAAGATGTACAACCACTTTTAAAAAAATTAGTGAATAGATTGTTTGAAAGAGTTCCTGCAGGTGTTGGTTCTAGTGGTTTTGTAAAATTAAATGCAGAAGAATTTAAAAAAGTAGTTGAAGGTGGGGCTAAATGGGCTGTTGAAAATGGTTATGGTTGGAAAGAAGATTTAGAAAGAATGGAAGAGAATGGTTGTATTGAGGGAGCAGATTCAAGTAAAATATCTAATAAAGCAATTCAAAGAGGTTTGGAGCAGGTTGGTACTTTAGGTTCTGGAAATCATTACTTAGAAATTCAAAGAGTATTGAAAGAAAATATTTTTGATCCTATAATTGCAAAAAAATGGGGAATTTTTAATGATCAAATTGTTATAATGTGGCATTGCTTACCTGGCGATGCTAAGGTGTTAACTGAATATGGTTTTACAATTCCAATTAGGGACCTTGCAGAAAATTGGGGGAGATTCAAAGTTAAATCTATGGACATAGGCAAGCATGACCTGGAGGATACAAGCATAATTAAATTTTTTAAATTGAAACCTTGTGAAAAAGTGTATAAAATAATAACAAAATCAAGTAAAGAATTAATGACAACAGGAGAACACCCTATCTTAACTCCCGGTGGGCTAAAATTAATGAAGGAAATTAGTAGTGGAGAAAGAGTTGCAGTTTTACCATTTGAAGGTGTTCAATATAAGGAACCATCAGCGGAGATTATTATTAGCGAAGGAGACATTAGGAAGATAGAAAATAATGATCGGATTATAAATAACTTAAAAAAAAGAGATCTCTTACCTATAAGATATAATTCTCCAAAGCTTCCTCTTTTAATTAAGTTGCTTGGTTTCGCTACAGGCGACGGTTGGTTAGGAAAATGCAATAATAGGTGGTCCTTAAAGTTTATTGGGAAACATCAGGATTTAGAACTTATCAGAAATGATGTATTCAAGCTGGGATACAAAGCGACTAAAACTTATTCTAAGGTTTGTAATAGTAAAATTATGTATACTAATGGTAAAAGCACTAAAATCATGGGGGAAACAAATTATATCTCCATAGGTTCTTTGGGGTTACCTATATTGCTTTATGCTTTAGGCGTTCCTTTTGGTAATAAATCAAAAACCGAATTTGAAATACCTTCGTGGTTATTTGCGGCACCAAAATGGATGAAAAGATTATATCTTGCTTCATATTTTGGAGCTGAAATGACAAGACCTAACATTAGGAAAAAAGAGCAATACCGGTTTGGGAATCCTACCATTTCTTTAAATAAAGTTGAAAGATTGAAAAATAGTGCTTATAGATTTATTGAGCAAATCAGAAAACTCGTTGAAGAGTTTGGGATAGAAACAATGAAAATTTCGGAACATATGGGTGTTAAAACCAAATATGGCGAAAACACTATAAAATTTAGGTTAAAGTTTTCTTCAAAGGAAAGCAATATAAAGAAATTATGGTCGGTAATTGGTTTTGAATATTGTAAAGATAGAATAAACCTATCATCTTATGCTACACATTACCTTGATTTTAAAAATAATCTCTTACACAAAGAAAGTGTTCTTACGGGTCATACCACAGAAAAACTTTCGGTTACTCCTATCCAATTTAGGTCTATTGATTATCCAACGTTTTATGAATTTAGTAACGAGTATAAACTTAACCCTCCAACTCCGGTGATATGGGATACTGTAGAAAAAAAAGAAGAAGTTAAGAATTTCGATGATTACGTTTACGATATTACGGTAAATCACAAAGACCATAATTTTATAGCAAACAATTTTGTTGTTGGCAATTGTGGTTCTCGGGGTATGGGACACCAAGTTGCAACGGATTATCTACAGAAATTTTTGACTGTTATGGAAAGTAAATATAATATAAAAATTTTAGATAGAGAATTAGCTTGCGCTCCTTTTAATTCTCCGGAAGGACAGGATTATTTTAAGGCGATGAAATGTGCAATTAACATGTCTTTTGCTAATAGGCAAGTTATTTTACATAGAATAAGAGAAGTTTTTTCTGAAATTTTTAATAAGTCTGCAGAAGAGTTGGAAATAAAAAAGGTTTATGATGTTGCGCATAATACAGCTAAGATTGAAGAGTATTTGATTGATGGAAAAAAGAAAAAATTATTAGTACATAGGAAAGGTGCAACAAGGGCTTTAGGTCCTGGAAATCCATTAATACCTGAAATTTATCGTGAAGAAGGCCAGCCTGTTATTATTGGGGGGAGTATGATGACGGGATCTTATTTGTTAGTTGGAACTAAAGGTGCAGAAGAGATGACTTTTGGTACAACTGCTCATGGAAGTGGAAGAACAATGTCGAGAAATCAAGCAAAAAGAACTTGGAGAGGAGAAACTTTGCAGAGAGATATGGAGAAGAGAGGAATTTATGTTAAAACTGTTTCATTTTCAGGTTTAGCTGAAGAGGCTGGCGGGGCGTATAAAGATATAGATGCAGTTATTATGGCTTCAGAAAAGGCCGGGATAGCGAAAAGAGTAGTGAAATTAATTCCTGTAGGTAATGTGAAGGGGTAGAGAATGTTTTTAATTTATTGTCAAAAACCGTAACTGGTTAGCTACTTAGGTTTTGCCAAAATATTTATTCCCTATAAAAGAAAACTGCAATTTTTAAATTGCAGATGAATTTTGCTTAATTTCTATTGTAAATGTTACGTAAATATTAAAAGTTTTTTGTAAAGTTTCCATC
>JACQNH010000012.1 GCA_016203175.1 Candidatus Woesearchaeota archaeon | reverse complement strand
GGTTGCTACCTCTCTTGGTTTTTTGTTGTTTCTTGTGACTTGTTTTATGAGCCACTTAATCCTACTTTTGTTTAATTTTACCATAGGACTAATGGAGAACTCACTTATAAAACTAGTGCGAAATAATTTCCGGACACCACAATTTTAAGCTAAAAGAGAAAGGCTTTTATATGTTTAGATAGATAAAAGTAAATTAAAGTTAAGAGGTGATACAATGAAAAGTCATTATCTTCATCCAACAGGTTTTGCTTTAGGCTTAACTAGTGGGGTTTTATATACAATTTGTGCCTTAGCTTTTAAACTATGGCCAATTCAGACTTTACGTTTTTTTAATGATTGGATACATGGTATAGATCTGACACTTATTGGAAAGATTCCTCAATTTACTTTTTTGATTTTTATTAGGGGGCTAATAGAAATAGTTTTAGCAGCTTATATCACAGGTATAATTTTTGCATGGTTCTATCAAAAATGTGAGGAACATTGCAAAAGAAAGGGTTGGATAAAATGAAACAAAATTTAGGCAAGTTAGACAGAATTTTCCGCTTTGTTTTAGGTATTTGGTGGTTGGGACCATGGGCACCTCAATTTAAAATCCCTTGGTTGAACTTAATTGTTTTTATTGTGGGTTGGATAGCTTTAATTGAAAGTTTTATTGGATGGTGCTGGTTACACGATTTATTTAAAATAAAAAATAAAAATCAATAAAGATGTACGAATACTTATGGTGGGTTATAACGCTTGGTATACTTTGGATAATTGTTTATATCTTTACCCCTTTATTAAGACGAAAGATTATTTGGAGTAGTTTAATTGCATTTCCATTTGGTTTTGGTGAGTTATATTTTATACCTAATTATTGGAAACCAGAAACACTTTTTAATCTTGGTTTAAGGTACGGGATTGATGTAGAGGCTTTTGGTTTAATGTTTTTTTTAGGCGGTATAGCTGCTTTTATTTATGAAGGTTTATTAAAAAAGAGAATAGCTTTTCAAAAATTGTGTCGTCCAATATGCAAGTGTTATACTCCTTTAATTATAACCTTATCTACATTTGTTATTTTAATTAGGGCATTTCCTTTCTGGAATATTATTTATCCTTCATCTTTTGCCTGTTTAGTTGGTGGGTTATGGGCATTTTTTGTTTATCCTAGATTAAGGAGTCACATTTTGTTAGGTGGTCTTTTATTTGGGATATTTTATTGGTTATCGCTTTTTATAATTGAGATATTCTCCCCTGGTTGGATAGTAAATACTTGGAATTTATCTGCTTTGAGTGGTATTATGTTATTGAAAATTCCAGTTGAAGAAGTACTTTTTGGATTTAGTTTTGGTGTTATTTGGACACCTTTATTTGAAGAGGTTTGTTCAAATTTGTATAAGAAATAATTATCTTTTCTTCTTTTTAATAGGAGAAATGCTTTTACTTTTTTTTATAATTTCAATTTTTTTATTTTGTTGAGTAAAAGATTTTTCTAAAGATGATATTTTAGATTCTATACTTTTTATTTTTTCCAGAACTCCCGAACGAACTTTTTTAATATCTTCTATCTCTTGATTTATTTTTTCTATATGTTTTGTTTTTTCTGTTAATTCTATAACTCTTTCTTTTAATGCTGTAAAATCTTTTTCTATATTATTTAAGGATTTTAATTTTGAATTAATTTCGCTTATTGCTGTAAAGTTATTATTAATTTCTTTTTGGATATCTAATTTTGTTAAACTTTCAATTTTTTCTGTCATATTTTTACTTACTTCTGAGATCTCTTTTAAGGCTCTTTCCAAGAATTTTGTCTTTAAATTTATATCAAAAATTCCTTTACTTTGATTAGCGATTGCAAGCCATAATTGAATTCTTTGAGCATCTTTTTCTTCGTTATATATATTGTGGTATCTTGCGACTTCTTTTATTTGTGTTTCAAGATGCGATTTTATATCATCTGTTAGTTTTGTTCTCCAGGCTTCCATTATAGTTAAAATGGCTTAAATCTTTTATAAGCATTTCTATTTTAGAGTAGTTACATTCTGGAATATAGGTAGTTTTTTAAATGTAAAGTGTAGAAAAAATTTATGGTCAAAATTAAGAAGGGAGATTTTTTAGAACTAGACTATATTGGGAAACTAACTAATGGACAAGTGTTTGATTTAACAAATAGAGATGATGCTGAAAAGTTTAATTTGCTTGATAAAAATGCTGAATATAAGCCTAGGATAATATGTATTGGAGAAAATGAGATTTTAAAACCTATAGATGATTTTTTAATTGGAAAAGATACTGGAAAAAGTTATACCTTAGAGATTAAAAAGGAAAATACAAAATGGAAAAGGGATTCAAGTTTAATAAAAGTAATAAATTCTAATGCTTTAAAACAGCAGAATATAAAACCTTATCCTGGAATGAGTTTAGTTATAGATAATTTAATTGCAAGAGTTGTAAGTGTTTCTGGGGGGAGATTGGTTGTTGATTTTAATCATCCTTTAGCAGATAAGGATGTTGTTTATGAGTTAAGACCTTTGAAAATTGTTGATGATGTTAATGAGAAATTAAAGGCTGTGATGTTTAGCCATTTTTCTTACCATGAAAATATAGAATTTAAAAATGGTAAAGTAACCTTGTTTAATATTCCTAAAGAGTTTCAAGATAAGGTAGAGAAAAGGCTTAAAGAGTTAGTTAAAGAGGTTAAGACTGTCGAATTTAAAGAGAAGAAGTAGTTTTTTAGTTGATTCAAAACAATAACTGCAGTATAAATAAGCTTAAATATTGGTTATGTTCTTATTAGAGAATAGATACGAATTAAAAAGAGGTTAAAATGGATCAAGTTTCTGATCAACAAACAAGAACAGATAATAAGAATGCTTATCTTAAATCTAGCACTAATTATTCAAATCCTTTAGATGCTGAGTTAGAGCAATTGTTAGCAAAACAAAGGGCGAAGATAAAAGTAGTTGGTTGTGGTGGTGGGGGGAATAATACTATAAACAGAATGAGTGATGTTGGGATTACTGGTGTTGAAACTATTGCAGTTAATACAGATGCTCAGGATTTATTATACACTAATGCTAATACTAAAATTTTAATTGGAAAAGAATTAACTCAGGGTTTAGGCGCTGGTGGGATTCCTCAGGTTGGAGAAGAATCTGCTAAGGAGTCTGAACATGATATAAAGTCTAAATTACAAGGAGCTGATATGGTTTTCCTTACTTGCGGTTTGGGTGGAGGTACTGGAACTGGTTCTATCGGTGTTGTTGCTGATATTGCTAAAAAATTAGGTTGTTTGACTATAGCAATTGTTACTGTACCTTTTGAGATGGAAGGAAGAAGAAGATATGAAAATGCTTTATGGGGATTAGAAAAATTAGAAAACGTTGTTGATACTTTGATTGTGATACCAAATGATAAATTATTGGAATTAGCTCCTGACTTACCCCTGCATACTGCTTTTAAGATTGCTGATGAAATTTTAACTAATGCTGTTAAAGGGATTGCTGAATTGGTTACAAGATCTGGGTTGGTAAATTTAGATTTTGCTGATATTAAAACTGTGATGACTGGTGGTGGGGTGAGTATGATTGGTGTTGGAGAAGCTGATTCTGAGAATAGGGCTGTGGATTCTGTTGAAAGAGCTATTAGTAATCCTTTATTAGATGTAGATATTTCTGGTGCAAGTGGTGCTTTGATTAATGTTTCTGGCGGTACTGATATGACTTTACAGGAAGCAAGGCAAGTAGTCGAGAAGGTATCCGAGAAATTAAGTGAAGATGCTAAGATTATTTGGGGAGCTCAAATTTCCGAGGATTTAGAAGGAACTATAAGGGTTTTATTAATTGTTACTGGGGTTAATTCTCCACAGATTTTTGGTTCTAAGAGAAAGAGGTCACAAAAACAAACTGAAGAGATTGAAGGGGAATTAGGGATTGAGTTTATTAATTAAAAGGAGTTTAAAATGAGTTTAGATGCAATAGGGGCGAGAGAAGAATTTCGACCTTATTATGAAAAAATCTATTCATGCTTTCCTTCTGATTGTATATTAGATGTTGGTGCTATCGTATCTGAAATTCCAGCGAGGAAATACCCGTTAAAAGTTCATTTATTCTTAAAAACTAAATCCGGACAAGAAATTGTAGGGGAAGAAATAGATAGTATGAATCATTTGTTTGAACCAATACGTATAGAGTTTCTTAAAAAATTTGGTGTTCCTGTTACTTTTGAAGATCGTAGAAAATATATTGATGCTCCCTTTGGTGGAAAATTTATTGTATATCTTTGTAGATTATTTGAGAAGTGGGGATGGTAAAATGAGCTTATTAAAAAGAATTGATCATTATCATCAATTAGGAAGTATTGTTAACTCGATGGAAAAAGATTTATGTGGGGAGGTATATGAAGAATTTAAATCTTATTATAGTAAGCTAGAATCTTATATACCCACACACTATACTCTGAATGGATTTCATGCTTCTTTTATTGGAATGGGAAGCAGATCTGAATTAGTAATTTGTTTGTTTGACATTACAAAGAATTCTAGAGAGCCTATTTGCCAAAAAGACCGAGATAGGTTAAATGATTTATGTAAACCTATTTTTAATGAATTTGAGAAAAAATTCAGTATTAAAGTTTTAGGGTTTCTTGAAACTGTAGATAATATTTAATCTTATTTGAAAATATTCTTTTTACTGAATAAATCTTTAAATAGTTGTTTTATTTTTAATAATAAAGTTTGGAAAGAGAGGTGAAAAGAGGTGTTAATTAGATGCGAGAGTTGTGGTTTGGAGTTTTATGTTCCTAAGAAATTTTTAAGTAACTTATCAGATTATTATTGTGAGAGGTGCAGAAGCGAATGAACCTTTCTTTTTATGAAAAAATTTACGGAAGAAAAAGCTTTTAAGTTTTGTTTTTAGGCTCTAACTTATGGAAGAACTATCTAGGGGTGCAGAAGCAATATTGTATTTAAATGGAGATAGAGTAATCAAAAAAAGGATTTCTAAAGGTTATAGGATTAAAGAATTAGATTTAGGAATTAGGAAATTAAGAACTAGAAGCGAGGGTAGAATTTTAGAGAAGATTAATATTGATAGGCCTAAGGTTTATAGAGTTGATGAAAAAGAAATGGAGATTGAAATGGATTTTATTAAAGGAAATATTTTAAGAGATGTTTTAGAGGGTTTAGGTGAACATGATCGTGTTAATGTTTGTAGATTAATTGGGGAAAATGTAGGGAAATTGCATGAAAGTGATATTGTGCATGGTGATTTAACAACTTCTAATTTTATTTTTAATGGTGAAAAGGTTTATTTTATAGATTTTGGTTTAGCTTTTTTTAGTAAAAGGGAAGAGGATAAGGCTGTTGATTTAAAATTATTGAAAGATGCTTTAGATGCTAAGCATTATTCTTGCAGCAAAGAATGCTTTGAAAATATAATTGAAGGTTATAAAAACGGAAATAAATTTCATAATCTTGTTTTAAATAGATTAAATAAGGTTGAAGGTAGGGGGAGATATAAAGGGAAGTCGTGACTACAATATTTTGTGCTTTTTTTTAGTTTGTATACAAGATGTTGGATTCTTAAAAACCAAACTTTTTTAAAGGATTAATGCTTAAAAATATAATTAAAAAGGGGTTAAAATGAAAATCAATTGTCCTCATTGTACAAAAGAGATTGAATTTATACTTAAAGCTAATTTGCCTAGTATTGAGGTTCCTATTAATGGTTCTTCTAATAATCAAGTTACTCCTATAATTTCTCGTGGGGTTCCAATACAAAGTCATGGTACTGTTTATGTTAGAGATAATGATACTGGTCAGGTCTTTACTCAGCCTAAAACTAATGGGGATGGAATTAATGGAGAAGCAAAACAAAATATTATTGGTGTTGAAAGACCACAGGTTCAGACAACTTTAACGTCTTCTCAAAAAAATGTGGCTATAGAGAGTGCGAAAAATAATGTAGTTAATGATCCAAGTATTATGGACTCCGAAAGGGTGAGAAGTGCTGCTTTTGGTACTACTGTTCCATCCAAAGGTGGGACTGAGAGTAAGCATAAAGAGGCTGAAAATTTATTGACTAAATTGGCTAGTTCTGGTTAATGTTTTTAATTTTAAGTTTTCATGATGACTTTACAAAAAGCAGTAAAATAGTTGATAGAGCTGCGATTAATGCTATGTAGATAAACATTATTTCTGGAGAGATGTTCCATAAAAATCCTGCAATTACTCCTCCTGCAATTGCGACAATTCCAATAACAAATTGAAAAAACCCAAAAGCTGTGGCTTTCATCTTTCCTGAAAGATCAGATACAAGAGCTCTTTGATTTGCTTGAGTTATAGCATAGACGAATCCAAAGAGAATAAATAGAACTATCAAATAATTTAAAGAACTTGAATAAACAAAACCAAGACCAACAAAGAATAATAGTGCATAGCCCATAATCAAAACTTTCTTTCTACCTATTATGTCGGATAAATTTCCAAAGGGAATTGTAAAGAATGCCCAGATAAAATTAAATAAAACTCCAAGAGCAATTGCAGTAATTAAACTTCCTGTAATTTGTTTGGCTCTCAATAACAAAAACATATAGAGTCCAAAGTTTGCAAGAGTAAATATTGAGGCTACAAAGATAAAGTATTTTAGTTCTTTATTTATATATTTTATTCCTGAAAATAAACTTTTTTTTGCAGGTATTGTTTTAGGTTCTTTAACAAAAATTAATGGGGCTAAGGAGAAAATAGAAAGAGATGCTGCAATTAAGATTATTGTTTTGAATCTCAGTTGAAATTTCCAAAATAAAAATAGCACTAGTATGGAGCCAAGAATTGCGCCAGATGTATCAAGCATTTGCTGAATTCCAAAGCCATGTCCATGTCGTTCTGTAGAAACAGCTATGATTGCGTCTCTTGGAGCATCCCTTGCTTTTCCAAATCTTTCTAGAGACATGAAAGTTAAAATTGTTTGCCACGAATTTGATAGAACTAAAAGAAATCTAAAAATAATAGAAGTAAAATATCCTAAAAAAACAAAAGGCATTCTTTTTCCAACTCTATCTGAGTACCATCCTGAGAATAGTTTAACTATGGATGCAAGACCTTCTCTTAGTCCGGATAAGGCTCCAATAGCAATGCCCCCACCTCCTAGGGCCGTAATAAAAAACGGCAGAATTGGAGCAATCATTTCGGAACCTATATCGTTAAAAAAACTGCTTAATCCTAAAAACCAGATCTTTTTCTCATCTTTTTTCATATCGTTTGTAAGACTATTGCCTTTAAAAGAGTTTTTCTTAAAATCTTTTTTACTTGCTTTATTTTGATAAGTTTTTTAAATACAATTCCTTAAGATTTATTTATAGCCCCGTCGTCTAGTGGCCAAGGATAGAGCCCTTTGGAGGTAAGAACCTACGGTTCTCACACATTCCCTTCTTGGGACAAAGAGGACAGGCTTTGACAGAGGTTCGAAGTAGCTTTTCTTTAGAAAAGAAAACCTAGGAAAAGAAATGAAAGTCCTCTCGGGGCTAAATATTTATATAATTCTAAATTTTAAGAATAAGGATGGACAAATTAAGATTTGGGACTGCAGGAATTCCAATTTGTACTGGATGAGATTAAAAATAGAAATATTTATATAAGTGAAATTACTTAATTTACTTAAAATGGTAAATATGACTTTAGCGATTCCTGAGGATTTAAAGAAAGTGATGGAAAAACATAAGGAAATAAAATGGAGCGAAGTAGCTCGGCAAGCCCTAAGAGAAAAGGCGAGAAAATTTGAGTTGATGGATAAGATTCTTTCTAAAAGTAAATTAACAGAGGCTGATGCAGAAGATATAGGGCATAAGATAAAAAGAGGTATCGCTAAAAAGCATGGTATTTTTGAATGAAAATTGTAGTTGATACTGGCAGGATTATTGCAGCTTTACTTCGAGACAGTATATCTAGAAAGATATTATTTAATGAGAATTTTAATTTTATTTGCCCAGACCATACAATTAGTGAAATTGATGGTCATAAGGAAGAAATAATAGGAAAATCTGATATTTCTGAAAATGAGTTTAGCATATTGTTAGCTATAATCTTTGAAAAGATTGATGTAATCTCTAAATTGAGCTATGAAGCATTTTTGAATGAAGCCAAGAATTTAATTAACGATTTAGAGGATGTTCCTTTTTTAGCGCTTTGTTTAGCGATAAAAGCTGAAGGTATTTGGACGGAAGATAAACATTTTGAAAAACAAAACAGAGTAAAAATCTTTAAAACAAAAGATATAATTAAATATCTAGAAAATACAAATAAAACTTAAAAATGAACTTTGACAAATTAAGATTTGGGACTGCAGGAATTCCTATTTGTACTAATGGGGACACTTTAAAAGGGATTGAAACTGTCAGAAAATTAAAATTAGACTCTATGGAATTAGAATTTGTTCATTCAGTTAATATCAAAGAAGACAAGACATGTTTAGTAAAAGAAGCAGCAAAGAAAAATAATATTATCCTAACTGCACATGGTTCTTATTATGTTAACTTAAGTTCTGATGATAAAAAGAAAATAGAAGCTTCCAAGAAAAGAATATTAAATGCAGCAAAAATACTTTCCTTATGTGGCGGTCATTCTGTATGCTTTCATGCTGGTTTTTATCAAAAAGAAAACCCTAAAAAAGTTTATGAGAAAATAAAAGAAGGGGTGAAAGATATCGCCAAACAAGTAAAAGAATTCGATAAAGATTTATGGATTAGTCCAGAAGTAAGTGGAAAGATTTCTCAATTTGGTAGTGTAGATGAATTAATCAAATTAAGTAAAGATATTGAACAAGTAATGCCTTGTATAGATTTTAGCCATAATTTCGCTAGATCTATAGGCCAAGCTAATAAATTAGAAGATTTCAGAGAAGTTTTAAACAAAATAAAAAATAATCTTGGAAAAGAATACTTAGAAAGGATGCATATTCATATGTCTGGAATAGAGTATACAGATAAGGGGGAAAAGAATCATTTGACATTTAAGGATTCTAAATTTAATTATAAAGATTGTTTGAAAGCTTTGAAAGAATTTAAATGCAAAGGTGTAGTAACTTGTGAATCTCCCTTGATCGAAATTGATGCTTTATTGTTGAAAAAAACTTATGAGAAAGTTTAGTTTACCCTTTATTTTATTATTTATAGTAGTAGAGGGTAACTAAAGAAAGATGTTCCAATAACTTTTTATCAACTGATCTGAAATAAAGTTTATTAGTTTTGAATAATGCTCTTTGCAAACTTCAGTTAAACCGTCTTTGTCTGCAATTCTAAGTGCTTTTAAGTATTCTTCTCTTTCTTTTGTTTTAATTATTACAGGGGGTAATTTGTTTTTGAGTAAGATATAATTTAAAAGTATTCTACCTGTTCGCCCGTTACCATCCATGAAAGGATGTATTTTTTCAAATTTATGGTGGAATATAGAGGCGAGGATCAAAGGGTGTAATTTATTTTTATTTTGCTCGTACCATTTTAATAATAAGCCCATATCTGTCTTTACAAAAGGTGCTGGTGTTGCTTCAAAATTTGATCTTAAAACCTTGATATCTGCGGTTCTGTAACCCATTCTTGAATCGATATTTTGCATTAATTGTTTGTGAATATTCTGGATTAATATGTGGCTAATTTCTTCTCTGGTCTGTAAAAGATTTAAAAATACTTTTTCTGCATTTTGTAAATCATAAATCTCCCTTAATGTTTTATTTTTTGGTGTTAAACCCTCTATCAATAGATTTTTAGCTTCATTTAAATTTATGGTGTTTCCTTCTATTGAAGTCGTGTTAAAGCTAAATTCAATTATAAAATTTTTTAGAATTTCTTTTTTGGTTAATTGGTCTTTTTTGTTGAATATACTATTGAAATGTAATTTACAAGCTTCAACTTCCAAAAACTTTTCTTTATCCAGAAAGTCGTCTTTTTTTAATTTTGACAATCTGGCTTTTTCTAAATATCGGTTTGATTCGAGGAAATTGTTGATGGTTTTATAGGCTTTTCTTATGCTGTCTGAATATCTTGGTAAACTTTCTAGAGCTATTTTAACATCACTTATAGAAGTACCTAGGTAGGCTATGTCTTTTACCATTGTTTTATTGCCTTTTTTCTTTGACGCCCTCAAATAGTAATAGGCTTTATTTCCAATGTTCTTTTTATATATGTAAACCATGTTTTATTATAGGTTTACCAGAGTATATAAGCTTTACCCTTTATTTTATTATTTATAGTAGTAGAGGGTAAGAATTTAATCGTATCTTTCTGTTTTGATATTTTCCCCTCCTATACCTAACTCTTTAAGATGTAAAACCATATTGTTTACGAATTCGGGAGGACCACAGATGAAATAAAGATCATTATCACCTATATGTTCTTTTATTATATCTTTAGTAATTCTCCCTGTTTTACCTTTCCATTCTTCTCCTTCATTTCTTGTTATAGTATATATTTTGTTTATGTTTAAAACATCAAACTCTTTTTTATAGATTATGTCTTTTAAAGTTTTATTTGAATATAGTAAGGTTTGTTTGATTTCTGGTTTATTTTTAGTTATATATTTTATTATACTTCTAATTGGTACAATTCCAGATCCTGCTGCAATATGAATTATATGTTTGACGTTTTCATTGTTGTAAATAAATAATCCATATGGTCCTAAGGCTTCAAATATATCATTTATTTTAGTTTTTTCAAAAAATATTAATGAAGCTTTTCCATTAGGTGCTCTTTTCGCAGTGATTTCTATAAACTCTTTTTCATCTGGTGAGTTTGCGATTGAAAAGGCTCTTCTAAATTCTCCCTCTTTGTCATTCATTATAAACACGATGAACTGACCAGCTTTAAAATCAAAATTTTTTTCTGGAATAAATCTAAATGTTTTTGTATCGTGTGTTTCTTCTATAATTTTAATTAGTTTTAGTTTCATTTATAGAATACTTTAAAATTGATTTAAAAGCGTTATGAACATTTATTCTGGAGCTATCTCTTTTCCTGTTTCTAGATCTATAATTTTAATGACTCTAACTGGACAGACATTAGCTGCTTCTATGTTTGCTTTTAAATCTTTTTCATCTATAATTACTTCTTCAATTACACCATTTCCCTTTTTGATTTCTGGTTTTTTATTTGATACTATAGAAGCTTTGCCATCTTCTTTTAGAACCCAGAATTCAGGATTAACCGCTACACATGCTGCTGCTCCAATGCAATTGTCTCTGTCATAAATAATTTTGTATTTTTTACCCATTTAATTAAAGGATTTTCCGCATCCGCAAGTTGATTTTGCTTGTGGATTAGATATTCTAAATCCTCCCCCTACTAGACTATTAACGAACTCGAGCCTTGAACCATTTAAAAATTTTATGCTTTCCTTATCTATGTATATTTTTATATTATTTTCT
>JACQNH010000013.1 GCA_016203175.1 Candidatus Woesearchaeota archaeon | reverse complement strand
TACCAAAAGAGGTGTTAAGTGTGGCTATTTTCTTCCATTTATTTATACCTGCTAAGATAGTGCAACTGTTTATCTTCTATTTTTTTAGGTGCAAGATTAGCAAAGAAACTATTTGCTTTTGGTCATCAAAATTTCTGGAACAGATGCCGGAAATTAAAAGAGAAACAAAAAATGGTAAACTAAAAATAAGACACACAGATGAGAAATTCATAAGAATAGGAAAACAACTTGTCTACTGGGTAAACACTACAGATCATCAGGGAAGATTATTAACAAGCTCTATTCTTGAATTTAAGGACAAAGCATCAATCAAAGAACATATGAGGAAACATAAACAGATTGAGAAAAATATAGACATCCATGTAACAGATAAAAATCCAAGCTATATCAAAACGGCAAATAAGTTTGGCAGAAAATGCAAACATCATACTGCAGGATTAAAAGAAAAATTGTTTTCTGACAAAAACTTATTTCTTTTTCTGTCTAATCTTCCTGTTGAAAGATTGCACAGTAAGATTGATGCTTACATCAACCTTAAAGTAAGAAGTAGTTTCACAAATATTAAAAGTGCTAACAGATGGAGAAAGGCACTCATGTTTACAGATTATCTTCTTGAGGCCTTTGCATTACATGGGTCTTTAGGAATATATCCCACAACAGACAACTGGAAAAATCCAACAGGGGAATTTCTGTTCCTACCAAAAAGGATTCTTTAACTGACAAAAATCAGGAAGATTTTTGTAAAACCCATAAGGGGATTATAGAAAGAACTGTATTAAAATTTTAACACAGCCACACTTAAGTTATACGGTCTAAGGATGTCACATTATAATTACTAAAGATAAAGGGAGTTAGTTTCTAATTCTGTCCCACAGCCGTTTTTCTTGCTTCTTCAATTGCTTTTGAAATATCTTCTTCTTTCCATCCAACTTTTCTTAATGCCTCTTTAATTTTTTCTAGTGAAAAACCTCTTTCTAAACTTGATTTAACATAGTATATTGCCTCTTTTAATTTTGAACTCATTTCAATGGCTTTTTGTTGATCATATATAGCCTCTGGTTTTGCTTTAGTTTCTTCTGGAGTTCCTATTGTAACACTTTTTGCAGTTAATCCTTCTGGGGTTTTAAAAACAGATTCTAATTGTTGAGAGGGTTTTACCAATGTTGAAGGCATTTGAGGGTATGCTAATTTTGGTATACGCTCTCTTCCAATTGCAAAATAAATGATAAATCCTATTAATGGAAATAAAAATTGGAATACAATCCAGTTGATCTTGGTTAGTGTTGATTTTTGGCTTCTTAAAACACTTATTGAGCCTATAATGAAGAGAAGCAGATGCAATCCTAAAGCTATTGAAATTGTTAGAATACCTGTTGTAAAATCTTTTAATATATCTGGAGTTAAAGTAACCATAATTTAATGATGGAAAATGGGTTATAAAATGTTTTTGTATTCATTTTGTAATGATTAAGTTATTAGATTGATTACAGGAGTTATGATAAATATTAGTAATTTATATAGGAAAGGAAGCAAATTGATTACTATTAGCGAAAGCAAGATTAATGATACTAAGTTTGTTAGTTTTCTTGCTTTATTAGGGTCTTTTATAAAGTAAGAGACTGCTGTTGTGAACATTCTTCCCCCATCTACAGGCCCTAATGGTAGTAAATTGAATAAACCCACACCTAAGTTTGTAATGAAAAGCCATACTGTTAATAACCAAAACCAGATTAATATTTTATCTTTTGTATCGTAAATACCTCTTACTAATACGCCTAACTTTCCTAGTTTTGGATCATCTTTTGATGGAAGAACTTTAAGAGATACTGTTTTTATTGTTTCTAGAGTAGATTTCACTTTTAATGTTATTTCTTGATCTGTTTTATTTTTTACTTCATTAAAAAAATCACTTAATCTTTTATTTACTATATCTAAATTATTTATTCCTAGAATTATATCCCCTTTTTTTAAATCTTCTGTAGAGAATTCCTTTTCAAATCCTATTACTTTTAAACCTTTCACTTGTACATTTTCATCTATATAAGGAGAGAAAACATAACTTAAAAAAAGCAATATTATCCCTGCTAATAAAATATTTGAAAACGGTCCTGCTGCAAACATTTCTAATTGAACTTTTTTAGATTTCTTAATAAGCTGCTTTTCATCTGGCTCTACGAAAGCTGCTAAGACAGGGCCTAAAAATGCAAAACCTGAACTTTTAACTTTTACATTGTATAATCTTGCTATTACACCATGACTAAATTCGTGAATGACGGCTAATACTAAGATTGAGATGATCCAATGCCAAAATGATAGCGGGGGTGCACCAGGGATATGAACGCCTGGAAGTACTGGAGATAAAACTGGTTCTGTTCCTGGAATTAAAATAAATTTTAAAGTATATATAATCACAAAATAACTGATGTAAATCATTCCACCAAAACCAATGATTATTCCTAAAAAAGAAAATATTTTTAATAGTCTAGGAATTTTTTTGCTTAGATAATCCATTAATTTTAATCCTAACTTTGTTCTGTACATTACAAAGATTTTTCCTTGAACATCAAATTTACTTCTATATTTAAAGAAAATAATTAAAATTATTGCATAGAATATTATAGCAAATAAAATATCGTAATTAATCACGTTAACCTCTTATTTTTTCCTTACAGGCCTAAATCTTCTTTTACTACATCTTTTACAGGGAATTTCACCTTTCATTATTTTTGTTGGAATACCTCTTATTTTAGTTTTACAATTTCTACATACAAAGGTGTTTCCAAACAATCTTTTAGCTGTTTCTGCAAATTTTACCATTTATTTTACCTGTTTTATTACTTTTTGACCCATTATTGTCCAGTACATAACTTGAACGTTTTCTTTTATTTGATCTTTTAATTCTTCCGGGATATCTAATTCAAAGGTTTCAAAGCTTTCCATATCCATTACACTTGCTTTGTTATTTGAAACTGATAATATTTGTGCAGATTTCTTTTCTATTAACGGAATATTAATTTTTTCATGTCCTGGTGCGACGAAAACTCTTTTTTTACCGTCAATGATGCCTACTGCTGTTATTCTACATTTTGCGTGACCGTGTTTTCCAGGCTTTGAAGTTTCAACGCTTGTAACTGTACAAGGTGCGCCTTCCCATTCTATTGTTGTACCCTTTTTTACGCTACCTACATCTGTTTGTTTGTAATCGCCCATTTTGGAAATATGTAATCGATGATTTATAAGCGTTTTGGCTTATTGTTTTTCAGCCCAGTGTATTAAAGGATGGAGAGATTTTAGTAATTTTTTACCATTTTTTGTTAAAGAATATTCAACTTTTAATGGGATTTCATTAAATATCTCTTTTTTTATGATTTTTTCCCTTTCTAATTCTTTTAACCTATTATTTAATGTTTTTGCTGTTGTTCCTAATCTTTTAAGTAAGTTATTAAATCTTAATTTATTAAAATTTCCAATTGTGATAATTATTGAGATTGTCCATTTTTTGCTTAGATAATCTGAAACTGCTTCTAGTGGTTTTGGGCAATATCCTTTTTTAGATTTCATTGCACAACATTTCAGATCTGTTTTTATTGTCTTAGTTTCCATTTTGAAACTTGCATATTTAAATAGTATATAAAGTATACTAACTATATTATATAAAGTTAATGGAGGTAAAAATGAGAATTAAAATTGGAGAAAAGTACACATGTAAGAAATGTAATTGTGAATTGACTGTAACAGAAAATCCTGAGAGTTGTTCAGAAGAGTGTAATTTAACTTGCTGTGGAAGCTTAATGGGAAAGAAGTAGGTGGATTAATTTGAATGGAATTACTGGGGGAGGAGCCATAGGTGGGAGTTTTTTTAGTGCTTTTTGTCCTGCTTGTGTTTCTTTTGTAGGTTCTATTTTTACTTCAATAGGTTTAGGAGCTTTAGTAAATTTTAGATTATTGTTATGGATTACTGTAGGTTTATTAGGCATCGGATTAATGGGATTATTTTTGAATCTAAAACAACATAAAAAGAAATATTTTTTATTAATTGGGTTATTAGCTTCTGTTGGGGTTTATAGCGGTAGGTATTTAGCTGAATCCTTGCCTCTTATTTATACAAGTTCGATTTTATTAATCGGGAATGCTTTTTTTGATTATAAAGCTTTAAAAATATGTAAAATATGTAAAAATTGTAAAAAGGAGGGATTTAAATGAAAGTCGTAATATATACAATTCCGACATGTCCGTGGTGTAAGAAAACAAAACAATTTTTGAAAAAGAATAAGATTAAATTTAAGAATATAAATGTATCTAAGAATTTAGTTAAGAAAAATGAGATGATAAGAAAATCCGGACAAGAAGGAGTTCCTGTTATTGATATTGATGGAAAGATAATAGTTGGGTATGATGAGAAAGAATTAAAGAAACTACTTAAATTATAAAATGGAAAATAAATTTTTGAATAAAAAGTTTGCATTAGCAATTTTTGTAGTTGCTTATATTTTGAATTTTTTATGGGAATATTTACACTATCCTTTATACAATTGTAAATTCCCTTTAGGTGTTTGTGCTGTTGTAACCTCATTTAGGGATGCTTTAATTATCTTAGGTATTTATTTTCTAGGGGTTCTTTTTTTTAAAAATAATAGGTGGATATTAAATTTAACAAAGTTAAAATTAGGATTGTTATTAGTTACATCATTTTTTATAGCTTATATTATTGAGTTACAAGGCATTTATTTTGGAAAATGGTCTTATAACGAGTTTATGCCTATCATTCCTGTATTGAATGTAGGTTTATCTCCAATTTTGCAGATGATTTTTTTATCTTTTATTACATTTTTGATTATAAAATTTTTAGTGAGGAAATTAAATGGTAAAAGAAATAATTAAAAATAATAAAAAATTATATCGGTGTGAGGAATGTGGATTTAATTATTCGGATAAAAAGTTGGCTGAAAGATGTCAAGAGTGGTGTAATAAACATCATAGTTGTAGTTTAGAAATTACAAAGCATGCTGTGCATTAAGATTGTTTCGTAAGCTAAGTCTAGGTCATTCCATGTGCTAGGCCAGGTGCATGGCTTTCACCACCACAGCCGTCTGACATGTCCCATAATTCTGCTATCTGTTTTGCAGTAAAATTATGATTGACAATTAGATATTTTGCTAAACCTTCGTAAACATACCATCTCCAGCATTTACAGCAGCATGGGCCTCCTTCTTGAGACATTCCCATTGCTTCGTTATAGATTTTTTGTTGATTATCTGTTAATTTAATATTTTTTTGATAGTCTAGTAATTCCTTTGCTAATTTAATTTCTATATCATACGGGTCTTTAGGGATTTGTGGAATATTTGAGTATTTTTTTAAGCCTTCTATTTGTTCTTCATATCTATGTAATACCATTGGTCCACAACAAGAACCCTGGATTCTTTCTTGATCTTGCATTTCTAAAACTGTACCTGGTCCAAAACAAGATGCACTTCCTTCTGTGCTTAATTTTATAAATTTTAATTCTATTTGATCTGTAATTAGTGGAATTTGGGTTTTATTTTCAAGATTTGGTTTTTGTGCGAATAAGTAGATACTAAAGAATACAATTAATGCAATAAAAATAAAAATGATTTTTTTATTTAATATCCCTTTGAATTTCATATTATCTCTTCTTTAATTTTTTAATGAAATAGATTATAAGTACGATAGTTAGAATTGTTAGTGCAATGACTAATAAAATAATAAAAACATTAAATACCCAGTTGCAGAAGGGGCAATTCATGCTCCCCATCGTATTAGGAGACATCATATTTGTCATTCCTTCCATTCCCATCATAGGCGTCATTTGTGGTTGTATAGTCTGTTGTTGCATCATTTTATACATCTGTTCTGCTTGATCTTTTGACATTCCTATTTGTTGTTGCATTTGTTTAATCATAGTTTCTTTGTTCATCATCATTTGAGCAGTTACAAAAGAAGAAAATAAGATTATTAAAGTTACCAGAATTAAAAATTTTGATAATGTCATAGCTTTACATTTATTGTAAGGGTATATAAATATTTCTATAGTATTTTATTCTATTTTCAATTTTTTCTTTAAATCTTCTTTTTTAGGAATGCCACTAAATTCTAATTTTCCATTTATTATTATACCTGGTGCAACCATTATTGGATATTTTTGTAGAATCTTTTGGTTTTTCCTTATGTCTATAATTTTGTATTTAATTTTTAGACTATCTAACATTTCTTCTACTTTAGCACAATTATGACACCCAGGGATTGTTAATATTTCAACTTTCATTTTCTTTCCTCCCTCTTTTTTTATATAAATACCACATAATTGGGACGATTATCATTATTATAAGTACGTAAGGACCTAACCATTGAGGTATTATTTCTAGTATAATGCTTGTTTCTTTGCTCAACTCCTCAGCTTCAGCTATTTTTCCGCCTGTTAGCTTACTTAAGATATTATTCCAACCTTCATGTATTGGGCTTTGTTCAAACCACCCGCGGAATAGACCACTTATTACAAATAGTAAAGCACCTACAATTATTAAACCAAATGCTGTCCACTTTTTTACGCTTTCTGCTTTTTTAGTTAAAATCTGGATTGTATTCACTCCTAATATTGCAATTATTGTTAAAAATATTAGTGGTAATACTCTACCAATACCATGAACTGCTAATAACCCCCATCCTGTTAGTACATTAGCTGTTCCAATGACATAGGCTAGTAGAACATAAAATGCTGGGTTTGGGCAACCTACTCCTACATTAGCTAAAATTAAACCCAAGAAAAATGTTTTTAAGTAATCACCTTTCTTTTCAATGAACTTTGGAAGTGGTCCTGCATAGCCAGGGATTCTTAATTTTATAAGTCGAAGCTCTGTTAAACCAAAAGTAAAAGCTGCACCACCACCAATGATACCTGAGATAACATTTGCTGTTAATAAACCTACTATTCTGCCAATGTAAGAGAATATAATTCCATAGATACTAAATGTTAATATCATTCCAAGACCAAAATATAATGACATGAAAAATGCTTTTTTAGCACTTTCACGTATTGCAATTGGTATTATAATAAATACTAGTGGTAAAGTGCATGGAAGAAATATCATTGATAAGCCTGCAATAAATGAAAGTGTAAAGCCAACAGTTCTAAAGGGATTTATTAGATAACTAAAAAGACCGATTACAACAATTGAAAATAGTATAAAGACTATGCTTAATAAAAAAATCTTGAATTTTTTAGTTTCATCCATTAAATATAAAGAGTACCTTGTGCTTTAGCACACGGTCCCAAACCTCCTGATTTTTGTAATTCTCTATTAATTAAATTATATAAATATTGTTATATTTTAAGCTAAAAGTGTAGAGTCCCGATATTTTTTCGTTTTTTCATTTGAACATCATCCCGATTAGGCATTCAGGTCTCAAC
>JACQNH010000092.1 GCA_016203175.1 Candidatus Woesearchaeota archaeon | reverse complement strand
GCATTACTTTCAATTTAATGCAGATGAAAAGGATTTTGCAAACCTAACATAGCGAAAGCTATCTTAAAAATCCAGAAAAAAAGAGAAAAAACAAAGAAACAGAACGGTGATAAAGAGTAATTAGAGATTTTACTGTTTTTGAGCAGAAAGAATACTCAAAAACCTATTTATTCAAAGTTCTCTATAACCAATCAGGATTCAAATTAATCCAAACAGGAAAAAGATTAAACAAAATAAAATTATCAAAAATAGGTGAAATAAAAATAAAATCACATAGAGAAATAAAAGGTAAAATAAAACAAATAACAATAAAGAAAGAGAATTCAGGAAGATGGTTTGCAATAATAACCGCAGAGGAGATTAACAAGCCTAAAATTAAATTAAACATAAACAAAGCAGTAGGAATAGATCTAGGTTTAATCAACATTATACACGATAGTGAAAATAATATAATAAAAAACCCAAGACATTTGATAAACAATGAAATAAAACTAAAGAAATTACAAAGAGTATTATCAAAAAAGAAAAAAGGAAGTAAAAACAGAGAAAAATCAAGAATTAAACTAGCAAAGCAGCATGAAAAGATAACAAACCTAAGAAAGGATTTTCTTCATAAAATCTCAAGTTATTACATCAAGAACTATGATCTAATAGTAATAGAAGGATTAAGAATAAAAAACATGGTTAAAAGACATTTATCGAAATCAATAAATGATGCTTCCTGGAATAAACTAAGACAATTATTAACCTACAAAGCTGAAAACGCTGGTAAGTTACTAATAAAAGTCAATCCATATGGAACAACACAAAGATGCAGCAATTGTAATAGCCTAGTAAAAAAAGAATTAGGGGACAGAGAACATAAGTGCAGTAATTGTGGATTAGATATTTCCAGGGATTATAATTCAGCATTAAAAATAAAGAACAAAATGTTAAAACAATTAAAAGTACGGCAGGAATTGTCGGATCTTAAGCCTGTAGAGATGCCTCTGGCGGCGGAACATAAGAACCCAGGTTCTTATTATCTCCCAAAGAAGGAGTCTACGAGTCAAGCATTAATGAAGCAGGAAGCTCAAGAGCGTCTTTCATCAGACGCTCAGCCTTTTATCAGGCTGAGTAGTTCACAGATTGTTCTGTAAAATTTAGTCCACAAACCTATCTAAAGTATTCAAAGGTCTTCCCTCAATAAACATCTTTCTCCATACCTCAAAAGTCAATAAACACCACAATTGTCTAGAATAAAATAATTTGCTTCTATTATAGTTATTAAACATCTTTTCAATATAATTATAATTAAATATTCCAGCTTTATTTATATTTTCCCTAGATAGTATCATTTTTGCAACGTCCATTAAATTTCCTTCTTCAAACCATCTATTAATTGGAACGAAAAATCTTGATTTTTGTCTTGTAATGGTTCTTTCAGGTAAGCTTCTAGCCATTGCTTTTCTTAACAAATATTTATCTACACCACCATTAATCTTTAAATTTACAGGAACAGTAGCCATAAATTCAGTAATTCTATAATCTAAAAATGGGGTTCTCTCCTCAACACCAAAAGCCATTGTATTTTTATCCGCCTTCATCATCATGTCTTCAGCTAGTATCTTATCATTATCTAAATATAAAACCTGATTCAAAAAATCCATATCTTTGCTAAAATATTTATTAGTTATTTCTTCACTTAATTTAAAATTGCTGGTTTTCAAAACAGTATCATCGCTATAAACCTCGTTCTTCTCAACATCATTGAAAATACTTACTAATTCTAAATATCTTTCAGCATCATTTTCAGAATTTAAAAACCTATCAAATCTATTTATCCCTTCTTCCCCTAATTCAGAAGCATACTTAAAAAGTTTATTTAAAAATTTATTAGGAATGCTTTTAGCAACTTTAGGCATAATCCTTTTAACAAATCCAGGAATTTTATCTCCATATTGATTATACAAATTCATAATCTTAATCTGTTCATAACCTCCGAACTGCTCATCCCCCCCATCACCAGTCAATACAACAGTTACATTAGGTTTAGTTTCTCTAGATAATAAATAAACAGGAATAGAAGTTGGGTCTGCCATAGGTTCATCAGCATGCCATATAATCTTAGGTATTATCCCCAAAGTTTCTGGTTCAACTATAATCTCTTTATGATCTGTTCTAAAATATTCAGATAAAAATTTTGCTTCATTCAATTCATTATATTCTTCCTCAAATCCAAAACCAACAGAAAATGTCTTAACAGGTTTATTACTAAATTCAGCCATAAAACTTAATATTGTTCCAGAGTCTATACCACCAGATAGATAAGCTCCTAAAGGAACATCACTAATCATCCTCATCTTGACAGAATTCCTGATTAATTCATATAATTTCTCACTTAATTCCAATTCAGTCATTGTAGTATCAGGTTTAACAGTTAAATTCCAATATTTGTCTATCATTAAATTTTTTTTGAAATCATAAGTCAAATAATAACCAGGAGCTAACTTATAAATTCCTTTAAACATTGTTTCTGAAGTAGAATTGCATCTAAAAGTTAAAAAATCATGCAAAGCTCTATAATTTATCTCCCTTTTAATCCTTTTATTTTCTAATAATGCTTTAATCTCAGAAGCAAAATATAACACCTTATTTGAAAAAGTAAAATACAACGGCTTAACCCCCATTCTATCCCTGGCTAATAATATTCTCTTCTTTTTACCATCATATAAAGCAAAAGCAAACATTCCATTAAACAAAGCCAAACACTTTTCACCATATTCTTCATAAGCATGTACAATTACCTCAGTATCTGTATCAGACTTGAACTTATGATTCTTTTTTTCTAATTCCCTTCTTAACTCTTTAAAATTATAAATCTCCCCATTGAAAACAACACAAATATCTTTATTCTCGTTAAATATTGGCTGTTTCCCTCTTCTGCTTAAATCAATAATGCTTAATCTTCTATGACCTAAGCAAACATTTCTATCTATGTAATAACCAAAATCATCAGGACCCCTATGCTCCAAACTATCAGTCATTCTCATTAAGAGAGGCTTATCTTCCATTCCAAAGAATCCAGCAATTCCGCACATTTTCTTCTTTTACCTACTAAATCAGATTATAAGCTTTATTACACTTTAAACATACTATGCCAATAATTGTTTTGATCAACAGGATTCTTTTCTAAGACATTATTCTCCAAATCCTTACCTTCTAAATTTTTCATCATAGACCTCACTGCCTTAAAAAAATGAAATCCCCCACCCACTAAAAAAGGTAAAGCTAATAACATATTATAATTTTGGTGGTTATAATTCGTAATTGGTGCTAAAAAATTATATTTATTAGGATATAACAAAATAAACTGTGCTATTCCAAGATTTATACCTCCATTCAAATAATCAAAGATTTCTCTTTTATTTTCTTTAACAAAATTTATGCTTTTTAGAAGTCCTTGATTCAATTTAGATTCATAAGCAGTTATCATTAACAAAGCTAACCTTTCTTGTACATTTTCATTAAAATCATCGAATTTCATATAAAATAAAATTAAAAATATATTTAATAAACTTCTGAATGATTTATTTACTACTATTATTATCTAAACTATCTTCTCAATCTCATAAGGTTTCTTATTTTTGCTTGAATAATAAGTTCTAATTAAAATCTCACTCAAAAATCCAAAAATTATAAACAAAGTTCCAGTTACAACAAATAAAACTGCTAGCAACAATAAAGGTCCTAATAATAATTTTTTTATAATTAACGCCTTTACTATTTGTTCAATTAAAATTAATACACTTAAAACATATTGAATTAAACCCAAAGTTCCAAAAAAATGCAAAGGCCTTGTTGAATAATCACTCCAAAACTTCACATATAACAAATCCAAAAATCCTTTAATTAATCTTTTATAATTATATTTTGTCTTTCCTCTTAACCTAGGATGATGCCTTACCCTTACCTCTCCAACCTTAAAACCTCTTAAAGCAACTAAAGCATGTACATATCTATGCATCTCTCCATATAAATCAATACCTTCTAATGCTTCCTTTTTATAAGCTTTCAATGCACAACCAGCATCATGAACATTATCTCTTATTAATCTTCTTCTTAAATAATTTGCAAATTTTGAATGTATCCTCTTAAAAAATGGATCCTTCCTATCCGCCCTCCAACCAGAAACAGCATCATAACCCTCATTCCTAATCTTATTAATTAATATTGGGATATCATAAGGATCATTCTGCAAATCCCCATCTAACGTAACTATAATATCCCCTTTAGCATTATTTATACCAGCACTTAAAGCAGCTGTCTGTCCAGAATTCTTCCTTAATTTTATTCCTACCATTCTTTTATCAGTTTTAGCAATACCTTCTATAATGTTAAAAGTTTTATCCTTGCTTCCATCATCCACTAAAATTAACTCAAAATCATAATTCTTTAAAGCATCACAAACCTTCTTATACAAAGGGATTACATTCGCTTCTTCATTGTATTCTGGTACAATAACTGAAATTTTCATAAGAAAAAAGCCTAAAATAAGACTTAAATACTTTTTGGATTCTTAATGCAACTTGTTATTTAAAAGAAAGAGGATTGAAATTAGTACCATAATCAAAGTGGTCGCAACCCTCAGCTTTTTTTAAAAATTTAACAACCTTGTAAGTTATTGGTGTTGCTATAATTTCATAAAGAACTTTAAAAACATAACCAGACAATCCAGCTATTATCAACATCAAACCAGGGAAAACTCCATAAAATGCAATTAAAACAAATAGGATAGTATCCACACCCTCTCCTAAAATTGTTGAGCCTATTGTTCTCATCCATAAATACTTTCCTTTAGTTAATATTTTTAATTTTGCAAGCGCATAAGAATTTGAAAATTCTCCTGCCCAATATGCAATTAATGATGCAATAGTTATTCTTGGTACAATACCTAAAATGTTCATATAAGCTTGCTGATTATTCCAAGAAGGAGCAGATGGTAAAATCCCCACAATCAAATAAATTAATGACATAAATAGAAGCGCAAAAAATCCAGTCCAAATTATTTTTCTTGAACGCCTATAACCATAAACTTCAGTTAAAATATCGCCAAAAATATAGGTTATTGGAAAAACAATAATTCCACCTGCAAATATAAAAGGTCCTAAACTAAATAATTTTGAAGACACAGTATTAGAAATCATTAACATAGCAACAAAGAGTGTAGAAATAATGCTGAAATATTTCATGTGTGGTTCAGTTTCGATTACCATCCCATTTAATACCAAAACTACTTTTAAATACTTTTTGGTTGTTTAAAAACCCAAAATCTTTATACGTAATCTATACCTTACTAGTTAAAATGATAGATTTAGCAACCGTTTCAAGTAAAGGTCAGGTAGTTATCCCTAGACGTATGAGGGCAGGGTTAGGCTTCTCAAAAAACACTAAACTAATATTAGTAAGTGATAAAGGCTCTTTTAATGAAAAAGATATCTGAAAGCAATATTCAAGTGAGAATGAGAAAATTATTAGATACTTTTCCAGAGAAATTTAAGAAGGAAGGTATAAAAGAAACAGATATTAAAAAAGAGATACAATCCTATAGATATGCAAAATGAATCTCGTTATAGACACCTCTATATTAATATCAGCTATTGGTTGGAAAGAAGGTAAACCAAGAAGGATATTAAATTCATGCTTAAACAATAATTTTACTCTTTTAATCTCGAGAGAAACAATGAAAGAATTAAGGGGGGTTCTATCAAGAAATAAATTTTATTTTATTGAAAAATAGCTTAAAGAAGAATTCCTGAGGTTATTGAAAGAAACATCTAATATAGTAAAAATAAAAACAAGCGTTCATCTATGTAAAGATCCAAAAGATAACATGTTCATTGAATTAGCAATTGATGGTAAAGCAGATTATATAATATCAAATGATGAAGATCTTCTAAGCTTGGATAAGGTTAACAACATAAAAATAATCAGCCCTTCAGGATTTTTAGGTCTAATAGAAAAATAAACTCATCAAACCGATTTTAAGCTATTTTTAAGTGTTTTAATTATATGCTGAAACTCTAATTCATTTTTAATCAAGTAGCTTTTATCTATAAAAATACCACGATAGCTAATCTGATTCCTTATTTTTCTTAATTCATC
>JACQNH010000088.1 GCA_016203175.1 Candidatus Woesearchaeota archaeon | reverse complement strand
GTTTTATGAGCCACTTAATCCTACTTTTGTTTAATTTTACCATAGGACTAATGGAGAACTCACTTATAAAACTAGTGCGAAATAATTTCCGGACACCACATATATTTCTATTAACCAAAAAGTTTTTAAATTTTAATTTTTGGTATAGATTATGGAAACGGTAAACCTGCCAGAAACTAGTGGATTGTATAGGTGTTTGTTGTTTGAAACGAAACCAGATGATTTATATTTAAGGATTGGTGATAAAGAACTCCATCATTGGGCAATTGCTATGGATTTTGCTAGAGAAGCCAATTTAATGGATTCTGAATGGGAGCCTGGAAGAGGAGAAAAAGTAAGAGGTGGAGCTTATGTGCAGATTAATTTGGAAAAAAGAACAATGCTATTTATTGGAAGTAGCGGAGATTATGGTGGTATTGACCAAGATAAAGTTATGAAGACTTTAAATGAGACAGGATTTTTAATAGAATTTTATGAGTGCAGTTTTGTTTAGCTATACTTTTCTAATTTTGTATTTAATAATAGAAATTAATATAAACTTAAAGGGTAATAAAACTTTATGGATAAAAAAGGTATTGTGATAAATCCTATTGATCTAATAGCTGGACTTGTTATAATTATAGCAGGGCTAGTGACTATATTTGGAATGGTAAACCTAGGAATGGTATTAGCAGGCATTGGTGTATTGATTGAAGGATTAAAAATACTGATCCAGCAGGGGCTTTAAAATGATTGACATAATTAATACAATAGTCGGTGTTGGGGTTATTGTGCTGAATCTTATCCCCTTTATACTTAAAAAACCAAAATATTTATTTTTGACCATCATCGTTTCTTTTATAATCTTATCCTTGTTATTCTTTTTTAAAAATCTTTAATTCTGAATTCCAACTAAAATGGGTAGCTTAGTTTTTCTAATCTTAGCAATGAAAAATCCTTCTGTGTCATTATCTTGAGGCCAGATTCTTAAACAATTTTTAACATCTGAATTTTCTGATAAGATTTCGCTTCTATTTATATTGATATCAAATTTTTCAATTTTAGCATTTGATCTTTTTTCTAATAAAAATTCTACTACTCTTTCATTTTCATCTGGATCTATAGAACATGTTGAATAAACTAAAATACCATTATCTTTTAAAACATCAAAGGCATTTATAATTAAAGATTTTTGAACTTTAACAAATCTTTTAACCATATTTTCATTCCACATTATTACTGTTTCTGGAGATTTTCTTATTGCACCTGTGCCCGAGCATGGAGCATCTAATAAGATTTTATCAAAACTCCCTTTAATACTTTGGCCTGACATTAAAGTAACAATACAATTTTTAACCCCACATCTTTGTAGATTAGTTACTAAAGGTTTAATTCTTGTACCAGTTATATCATTTGCGATAATTAATCCTTCATTCTCCATTAAAGATGCTATTTGAGTTGTTTTTGATCCTGGAGAAGCGCATAAATCTAAAACTAAATCTTCTTTTTTAATATCCAAAGCTAAAGGAGGTATTAAAGAGGCTGCTTCTTGAACATAATAATAACCTAAAAAATGTTCTAGAGTATTCCCTACTGGTTTTCTATCTTTATGCTTAACAAAGAATGCATCTTTACACCATTTTACTTCTTCAAAGATAAATCCCTGGTTTGACAATCTTTCTAATAATTTTTTAGAAGTAATTTTTATTGTATTGACCCTAATTGCCTTTCTAGGGTACTTTAAACTAAATTCTTTAAACTTTTCGAAATCTGTTATTGTACTAAACTTTTTAATAAAATTGTTTTTAAATTTGAATTCCATGCTCATAGTAATAAGACAAGCTTTAAATAAGTTTTTGATAGGTTTTTAAAAATGTTTATAGATTTTAAGAAAGGATATTCAATTTACATTAAGAAACCTGAGGATTTGGTAATTGCAGCTCCTCATTCAGGGCCTTCAATAAATAGTCCTATAGCAAGGGATGACCATTCTGATACTTTAGCTAGTTATTTATGGAATGAAGTTGGTGGAAAATTAGTTTTATCGAATATTTCTAGGAATAGACTATTTGGGGTAGATTTGAATAGAGATATACCTGCTTTAAAAATTGCTCTTGAAAATTATAAAATTTTTGAATTGGGTATTGATTTAGAGAAAATTGATGCTTATATGAAGAAATATGCTTTTGTAGCTTATTCTGAAGAAGATTATGAAAGAAGATTAAGGATTTATCAGAATTTTTGGTCTGAGATTGAAAATGGAAGGATTATAGTTTTAATACATAGAGCATTTAACAGATTAAAGACAGCCCCAAGTATTATGGATATTATAATATTTGGAGAAAATAAAAATTTAAGGAGTTATGTTACAGAAGCAATAAGTAAGTTAAATAGTAAATATTATAAGTTTTTACAATTTATTGAAAATGATTATAAACAAGCTATTATTGCAGAAACGAAAAGATTCATTTTAGACATTATGTTTTCTTATAATTCTTTTAATTTGAATAATATAGGGATAATTAAAAGGAAAGCTATTGAATTAGATATTGAAAAAATGAAAAAGTATGCATCTCCTGTTTTAGTTGAGGATTTAAGAAGAAATTTTACACCACAAAATTTCATTAAAATAACGGAAAATGCTTTGTCTAGAATGGGATTACCACAAATAACTTTAGAATCTGTGCATGATGGATCTTTAGCTCATGGCCCTAAAAGAAAATTATTTCCTTCAGAAAAAATTGTAATTGAGATCGAATCAACACAATTTTTAAGTTTTTGGCATCCTCAAATTGGATCTAAGATATTAAGGGATTTGATTGAGGAGTTAAAGAATTTATAGAAATGCGCTGACCGAATACTATACCTTTATGCAATTTTAATGTGAGAATTTTAATTAAAATTTATCTTAGTTTTCCCAGAATATTTTTTTTCCCTAACCTAGAGGGCATAATGATTGGTATGTATTGATATTTTAACTTCCAAAATTCAAAAAAATCCTTTGCTTTTTCTATGCTATCTAGGGGGATAATAAAAGCATCATTAGCGATCCTGATGAAATTTAATTTTTTTATAATGCCCTCTGAAGCTCTCCTGCCATTTAAGGCATAATAATATTTTACCCTTTCGCTATTCGACATATCTTTAGTTGTTGTTAAGAATAAACTAAAAGAAGAAAAACCATACTGATTAGCAATAAAATCCTGATTTATTAAACTAAAGCCTTCAAATAGATAACCCTCTCTTGCAACAAATGATGCTTTCTTAAGGTTGTCTAAACTAACAGAACTAATTGATATTCTTTTATCAATTTTTTCTAGTAAATATCTTAGATTAAATTCTACATTCTTATCAACTTTTTTTTTAAAAATTAACATAATATCAATATCTTGTGGTTGTGTTTTTCCCCTTAGTAAAGAACCAAATACTATTATATCTGATATTTCTTCTTTATGTTTATTGAAGAAAATCTTAGCTGTTTTTGATAATTGATCTTTTAATGATTTCATTTTCCACTATCTCCTTTATTCTCTTACATGTTTCCTTGTCTAATATCTTTGAATAAGTATCTCTGTATGTTGAGAATTCCTTATCCAACTCCTTATAAGTGTCTGGAAATTCCTTTTTGAGAAGCCTAAACCTTTCGCTATGGTCTTTTGGAGATTGACCTATTTCATTAAGCAATATAAAATCCTGGACTGCAAACCATGTTTTGAAGTATAGTATTGTTGCTGATGTGTAATCACCATCCCCAAAAACCTTATCGGCTGATTTTTTGAATTTTAATAGCTGTTCTTTTGTTATCATGTTAGATTATATAACAAATACCTAATATATAAGCTTTTTGGTTATATTGTATAAATTATTGAGCTTGGGAAAATCTGTTCTAACTTCAATTAAATGCACTTAGTCCTCCTTCTTTTTAAAATCTTTGAAATACACATCCTTTGGAAATTTGTATTTCAACTCTTGGTGCGGTCTTTGATTATTCCAGTATCTAATGTACCTTTTATAATTTAATCCTATTTTTGGCGCTTCACATTGAATACCCTTATGGAATGCCTCAATTTTTCC